>CAXRES010000158.1:0-18801 GCA_964229575.1 Alphaproteobacteria bacterium | reverse complement strand
CATCAGCGGCCGCCCCCCATCTTGACGATGGTCAGCACGTAGAACAAGACGACGAGCGCGCTCAACGCGATCAGCATGGCGATATTCCGCCCGCGGCGCTTGCGCTGCATGTCGGTCTTGTCGTTGCGGTCGTCGGCCATGATCACGCCCCCGCGACCCGTCCGCCGAGCAGCGCATCGGCTATGACCAGCGCGAACAGCAGGAAGAGATAGAGGATCGAATAGGCGAACAGGCTTCTGGCCGCCGCGTCGGTCTTGTCGCGCGCGACGCGCAACGCGCCGAGGAGAAACACCGCGCCGAGCGCCGCCGCCGGATAACCGTAGATGCCCGACGCCAGACCGAGCGCCCAGGGCGCCAGGCTCAGCGGCACGAGGATGAAGGAATAAAGCACGATCTGGCGGCGCGTTTCGCCGTGACCGGCGACCACCGGCAGCATGGGAACGCCGACCTTGGCGTATTCGCCCGACTTGTAGAGCGCGAGCGCCCAGAAATGCGGCGGCGTCCAGAAGAACACGATGGCGAACAGCAGCACCGGCATCAAAGTGACGTCGCCGGTCACCGCGGCCCAGCCGATCATCGGCGGAAAGGCGCCGGCGGCGCCGCCGATGACGATGTTCTGCGGCGTGCGCCGCTTGAGCCACATGGTGTAGACGAAGACGTAGAAGGCGATGGTGAGCGCGAGCAGCGCCGCAGCCGCCCAGTTGACGGCGAGCCCCATGAGCGCGACGGAGCCGACGGCGAGCGTCACGCCGAAGCCGAGCGCCGCCGACGGGTCCATGCGTCCGGCCGGCAGCGGCCTGTCCATGGTGCGCGTCATTCCCGCGTCGATGTCGCGGTCGTACCACATGTTGATCGCCCCGGAGGCGCCGGCGCCGACGGCGATGCACAGCAGCGCCACGCCCGCCAGCACCGGATGAATATGCCCCGGAGCGGCGACGAGCCCGGCAAGGCCGGTGAACACCACAAGCGACATGACGCGCGGCTTCAGGAGCGCGATGAAGTCGCCGGCGGAGGGCGAAAACCCGCCCGCCGCCGCGACCGTCGCGTCCTTCATCTCGATCGTCGTCTGGGACACCGCGTCTTGCCCGCCGCCTTGGAGCTAGTTGACCTTCGGCAACTCGTTATACGAGTGGAACGCCGGCGGCGATGGCACCGTCCATTCGAGCGTCGTCGCGCCCTCGCCCCACGGGTTGGCGCCGACGCGTTCCTGCGACATGAAGGTCCGCAGCACCACGATCAGGAAGAGGACCGCGCTCGCCGCGCCGATGTAGGCGCCGACCGAGGCGACATAGTTCCAGCCCGCGTAGGCATCCGGGTAGTCCGGGATGCGCCGCGGCATGCCCGCCAGTCCGAGGAAGTGCATCGGGAAGAACGTCAGGTTGACGCCGATGAACATCGTCCAGAACTGCAATTTGGCGAGACCTTCCGGATACATCTTCCCGCTCATCTTCGGGATCCAGTAGTAGAAGCCCGCGAAGATGGCAAACACCGCGCCGAGCGACAGCACGTAGTGGAAGTGCGCGACCACATAATAGGTGTCGTGCAGCGCCACGTCGGCGCCCGCGTTGGCCAGCACGACGCCGGTCACGCCGCCCACGGTGAACAGGAAGATGAAGCCGATGGCATACAGCATCGGCACCTTGAAGGTGATCGAGCCGCCCCACATCGTGGCGATCCACGAGACGATCTTCACGCCCGTCGGCACCGCGATGACCATCGTCGCCGCGACGAAGTAGGCGCGGGTATCGACGTCCATGCCCACCGTATACATGTGGTGCGCCCACACGATGAAGCCGACGAAGCCGATCGCCACCATGGCATAGGCCATGCCGAGATAGCCGAACACCGGCTTCTTCGAGAAGGTGGAGATCACCTGGCTGATGATGCCGAAGCCCGGCAGGATCAGGATGTAGACTTCCGGATGGCCGAAGAACCAGAACAGGTGCTGGTAGAGCACCGGATCGCCGCCCTTTGACGCCTCGAAGAAGGCCGTGCCGAAGTTGCGATCGGTCAGCAGCATGGTGATGCCGCCCGCCAGCACCGGCAGCGAGAGGACGAGCAGGAAAGCCGTGATCAGCACCGACCACACGAACAGCGGCATCTTGTGCAGCGTCATGCCGGGTGCGCGCATGTTGAAGATGGTGGTGATGAAGTTGATGGCGCCGAGAATGGACGACGCGCCCGCCAGGTGCAGGCTGAAGATCGCCATGTCGACCGCCGCGCCGGGATGGCCGAGCGCGGAGGACAGCGGCGGATAGACCGTCCAGCCGGTACCCGCGCCGCCGCCGACGACGGCGGAGCCGACCAGCAGCAGAAGCGACGGCACCAGCAGCCAGAACGAAATGTTGTTCATGCGCGGGAAGGCCATGTCGGGCGCGCCGATCATCAGCGGCACGAACCAGTTGCCGAAGCCGCCGATCAGCGCCGGCATGACCATGAAGAAGATCATCAGGAAGCCGTGCGCCGTGACCAGCACGTTGAAGAAATGATGGTCGCCGCCGAGGATCTGGTTGCCCGGAGCCTGCAGCTCCATCCGCATGATGACGGAGAAGGCAGCACCGATCAGGCCGGAAAAGACGGCGAAGAACAGATACAGCGTGCCGATGTCCTTGTGGTTCGTCGAATACAGGAACCGCTTCAGACCGTGGGGGGTGTGGTCGTGTCCCGCCGCATGTTCGCTCATGACTGACCTCTCGCTCTAATCAGTTGCGGCGCGCGGCAGCATCCGCGCGACCGGCAAGTTCAACGGGGGCGTCGGGCGCAATCAGCCCGGCCGCCTTTTTCCTGGAGGCGATCCACCGGGCGAATTCCGCCTTGGACACGACGCGGACCTCGACCGGCATGAAACCGTGGTTGACGCCGCACAGTTCCGAACACTGGCCGTAGTACGTGCCGGTCTTGGTGGCGCGGAACCAGGTTTCGTTGATGCGGCCGGGCGTCGTGTCGGTCTTGACGCCGAAGGACGGCACCGCCCAGGCGTGAATGACGTTGTCCGTGGTGAGCAGCACCCGGATATTGGTGTCCACCGGCACGACCATCGGGTTGTCGACGCTGAGAAGGCGAACCTGGCCCGGCTTGAGGTCGGCGGTTTCGACCATGCGGCTTTCGAAAGTCAGGTTGCCGTGGTCGGGATAGGCGTAGCCCCAGTACCACTGGTAACCCAGCACCTTGACCGTCATGTCGGGATTGGGGTGGCGGTCCGCGAAGTAGAGGAGCTTGAAGGACGGGACGGCGATGGCCACCAGGATCAGGACCGGCACCACGGTCCAGAGCACTTCGATCATGGTGTTGTGCGTGGTGCGCGAGGGCGTCGGGTTGGCCTTGGCGTTGAACCGGATCATGACGTAGAGCAGCAGAGCCAGCACGAAGACGGTGATCACCGAAATGAGCACCAGCAGCATGTCGTGGAAGCTGTGGATGCGCTCGGCGACGGGCGTGACGGCATCCTGGAAGCCGCGCTGCCAGGGGGTCGGCATCTGGGCATAGGCCGGCGTGGCCGCGCCGGAAACGAGGGCCATGACCCCGGCGGCGCAAGCGGCGGCCGAGGCGAGTATCCGGTGAAACAGCATTCTGTCTTTCCCGTCTGGAATCAGGTGGAAAAATGTACCCAACTTTTGCAGGGGTATTCCCGTCAGGCACGCGCAAACTACACCACGGATACGGGTGCGAACAACCGAAGAATGGGGCAAAAGCAAGGCTTGCGAAAGTTTCTTAATTTTCTCTGCCGGGCGGCCCGTTTGGGCCTCACAATCGTCGTCGCGATTTCCTATATAGTTTCGATCCTGCCCCCGGCACCGAGGAGTTTTTCCATGTCCAGTCTAGAGACCGCCGACAAGCTGTTTTTCGGCACCGGAGGACTCGCGCTTTCGCGGGCGGAAGCGGAACTCGAACGCGCGCTCGAAGGCGCCGACGACGGCGAACTCTACCTGGAATCGACGCTGTCCGAGAGCCTCAGCTGGGACGACGGGCGCCTGCGTTCGGCGAGCTTCGATACCGCCCAGGGCTTCGGCCTGCGCGCCATCGCCGAGGAAGCGACGGGCTACGCCCATGCCTCGGAACTGTCGGATGCGGCGCTCGGGCGCGCCGCCGATACGGTGCGCGCGGTCACGCGCGGGCACAAGGGCACGCTTGCCCTGCCGCCGATCGGCACCAACCGCGCGCTCTATCGCGCCGACAACCCGCTTGAGGACGTGGCCTTCGAAACCAAGACCCGGCTGCTCGCCGACATCGACGCCTACCTGCGCGCCAGGGATGCCCGCGTGCGCCAGGTCATGGTGTCGCTCACCGGCGAATGGCGCGTGGTCGAAATCCTGCGCGCCGGCGGCCAGCGCGTCGCCGATGTACGCCCGCTGGTGCGGCTCAATATCTCGGTCATGGTTGGCGACGGCGACAAGCAGGAAACCGGCAGCTTCGGGACCGGCGGGCGGGAAAACTACGGCCGCTTCATCGCCGCGGGAAACTGGCGCAAGGGCGCCGACGAGGCGCTGCGCCAGGCGCTGGTCAAGCTCGACGCGGTGCCCGCGCCGGCGGGCGAGATGGAAGTGGTGCTGGGCCCCGGCTGGCCCGGCATCCTGCTGCATGAAGCGATCGGCCACGGGCTCGAAGGCGACTTCAACCGCAAGAAAACATCCGTCTTTTCCGGCCTGATGGGCGAACGGGTGGCGGCGCCCGGCGTCACGGTCATCGACGACGGCACCCTGCCCGACCGGCGCGGCTCGCTCACGGTGGACGACGAAGGCACGCCGAGTTCCGCCACCACGCTGATCGAGGACGGCATTCTCGTGGGCTACATGCAGGACCGGCTGAACGCGCGCCTGATGGGCGTGAAGCCGACCGGCAACGGCCGGCGCCAGGACTTCGCCCACCGGCCGCTGCCGCGCATGACCAACACCTACATGCTGAACGGCGGACACCACAGGGACGAGATCATCGCCACGGTGAAGAAGGGCCTTTACGCCGTCAATTTCGGCGGCGGCCAGGTCGACATCACCTCGGGCAAGTTCGTCTTTTCGGCCTCGGAAGCCTACCTGATCGAGAACGGCCATATCGGCCCCGCGGTCAAGGGCGCCACGCTGATCGGCAACGGCGCCGAAGCCTTGAAGCGCATCACCATGGTCGGCAACGACATGGCGCTCGATCCCGGCATCGGCACCTGCGGCAAGGACGGCCAGGGCGTGCCGGTCGGCGTCGGCCAGCCGACCCTCAAGCTCTCGGCGCTGACCGTCGGCGGGACCGCCGCATGAATAGTTACGGGACCGCCGCATGAATAGTTACGGGACCGCCGCATAAGGCGGCGACATCGGAGATGTCGGCGCAGCCCTCCCCCGAACGTCACGCCCGAGGCGGCCCGCCACGGCGGCCCGTCGGGCCCTGGACAGGGTTCTTCCTGCTGCTTGCGGCGACGGCGGCGCTCGTCACCTGGCTCGCGGCCGACGGCGGCCTCGCGCGGCTCGATGCGGACGACGGGCCGCGGCTGGTGCAGGGGCTCGTGCTCGCCGCGCTGATCGGCGCCGGGCTGGTGCAGGGCCGGCGCATCGGCTTTCGCGGCGCGCTCGGCGCCGCCTTCGCCTGGCTCGCCATCGGCGCCGCTCTCGTGCTCGCCTACTCCTTCCGCTTCGAGGCGCTGGATGCCTGGCGGCGCATCAGGGGCGAACTGGCGCCCGGGCGGGCGATGGTGGCGGGCACGGGCGAAATGGAAATCCGCCGCGCCGCCGACGGGCATTTCCATATCGAGGCCCGGCTCAACGGCGTGCCGGTACGCTTTCTGATCGATACCGGGGCAAGCTCGACGGTGCTCGACCCGCGCGATGCCGCACGCGCCGGCTTCAACCTGCAACGGCTGTCCTATTATCAGCGCCTGCGCACCGCGAACGGCGTGGTGCGCGCCGCACCCGTGACCGCCGCCCGGCTCGACTTCGGACCCGTGGGATTCGCCGATGCGCCCATGCTGGTCAACGGCGCGCCGATCGGCACGTCGCTCCTGGGCATCAACACGCTCTCGCGCTTCAGGGGCTGGCGCGTCGAGCGCGACCGGCTGGTGCTGGAATATGGCGAGCGTTAGGCGGGCCTAATTAGACGGCCCTAATAGGCGTATTCCGAATAGACCGGATCGACCGATCCGTTCCACGTGCCGTGGAAGCGTTCGAGCTTGACCTCGGCCGGCGTCGTGCCGCGACGCAGGATATCTTCCAGCGTCGACAGGTGGTGGGCTTCGTTGGTGCCGGTGGCATCGAGGCGCCCGCGTGCCGTCAGACCGAAGCGGGCGATCTTCACCACCTCGCGCGCAAGCTCGATCAGCTTGCGGCCCCGGAACTCGGTGGCGAGCGCGCGCCTGGGCACCTCGCGGCGCAGATAGTCGTGATCGGCGGCGGTGAAGTCCCTGCACAGGTCCCAGGCGGCATCGAGCGCGCCCTGGTCGTAGAGCAGGCCGGTCCACAGCGCGGGCAGCGCGCAGATGCGCCGCCACGGCCCGCCGTCGGCGCCGCGCATTTCCAGATACCGCTTGAGGCGCACTTCGGGGAACACCGTCGTCATGTGATCGGTCCAGTCGCCCATGGTCGGCGCCTCGCCCGGGCGCGCCGGCAGCTTCCTCGCGAGAAAATCGCGGAACGACTGGCCGGACGCGTCGATGTAGCTGTTGTCGCGGTAGACGAAGTACATCGGCACGTCGAGCATGTAATCGACGTAACGCTCGAAGCCGAAGCCGTCCTCGAACACGAAGGGCAGCACGCCGCAGCGATCGGGGTCGGTATCGGTCCAGACGTGGCTGCGGTAGCTCAGAAACCCGTTGGGCTTGCCTTCGGTGAACGGCGAATTGGCGAACAGCGCCGTGGCGATCGGTTGCAACGCCAAGCCGACGCGGAATTTCTTCACCATGTCGGCTTCCGACGAGTAGTCGAGGTTGACCTGGATGGTGCAGGTCCTGAGCATCATGTCGAGGCCGAGGCTGCCCCTCTTCGGCATGTAGGCCTTCATGATCTCGTAGCGGCCCTTGGGCATCCACGGGATGTCCTCGCGCCGCCACTTCGGATTGAATCCCATGCCGATGAAGCCCGCGCCGATCTCGTTCGCCACTTCCTTCACCTGCGCGAGATGCTCATGCACCTCGCGGCAGGTCTGGTGCAGGTTGTCGAGCGCGTCGCCCGACAGGTCGAACTGCCCGCCGGGCTCAAGCGTCACCGAGGCGCCGCCCTTGACCAGCGCGATCGGCTTGCCGTTCTCCTCGACCGCCTGCCAGCCGAAGCGGGTGAGGCCTTCCAGCATGGCGCGGATCGAGCACGGCCCGTCGTAGGGCAGCGGGCGAAGCGTCTTGAGGTCGAAGGCGAATTTCTCGTGTTCGGTGCCGATGCGCCAGGCCTCAGGCGGCTTGCAGCCGGCGGCGATGTAATCGACGAGCTGCGCCTTCGACGCAATCAACTCGCCCGAGGCTTTGGGAGGACCGGACATCTACGTTGCTTTCTGGGTACCCTGGATGGACGCCCTGGACCGGGGCCCGTCTTGTTGACCGTAATACTTTATGGCGTTCGTTATGTCGTTCGCGTCAGCGGCCGGGCGTGTGATCCGGCCAGTCCCCCATTACCGCCTGCCAGCAGGCAAGCGCCGCCACCGCGGCGGTATCCGCCCGCAGGAGGCGCGGGCCAAGGGAGACCGGGATAACAAAAGCCAGTTTACCGAGGGCGTCAAGTTCGGCTTCCGAAAATCCGCCCTCCGGCCCGATCAGCGCCGCCCAGGGCCCGCCCCTTTTCACGGCGCCGAGCGCCTCGAACACCGGCCGGCCTCGGCCGCTTTCGTCGCACAGCATGATGCGCCGCGCCGGATCCCAGCCGGCGAGCGCGTCCATCAGGCGGCAGGGTTCAGCCACCTCGGGCACGGTGAGACGCCCGGTCTGCTCGGCCGCCTCGATCGCGTTGGCGGCGAGCCTTCCGGTATTGACGCGCGCGACCTGGGTGAAGTCGGTCATCACCGGCTGGATGCGGGCGCAGCCGAGCTCGGCCGCCTTCTGCACCAGGTAGTCGATGCGTCCGTGCTTGATCGGCGCGAAAAGCAGCCAGAGGTCGGGCTCCCCTTTCTGCGGGCGGCGGCGGGCCTCGATCGCCACCGAAGCCCGGCCCTTGCCGAAGCCCTCGATGCGGCCCGTCCATTCGCCGTCATGGCCGTTGAACAGCGCGACGCGGGCGCCGGGTTCGAGACGCAGCACATGGCGCAGGTAATGGGCCTGATCGGGAGACAGGCCGACGACGCCGCCTTCGGCCAGGGAACCGGTCACGAACAGGCGCGTGCGCGGCAGGGCTTCTTCTGCAACAGTCTTTGCCGTCATGCGTCCTCGCTTGTGATGGCCCGGTCCCGGCGATAAGACTACAGGCATGGACCGAGGCGAGACAAATCAAGACGCGCGCATCCGCGACGACCTCCCCGATTCGCGCATCCGCGACGACCTCCCCGATTCGCGCATCCGCGACGACCTCCCTGAATCGCGCATCCGCGACGACCTCCCTGAATCGCGCATCCGCGCGATGAGCGACATCCCGACCGCCGGCTGGGCCGCGCGCTTCGCCCCTGCCTGGGCCCTGCCCTATATCCGCCTCGCCCGCTTCGACCGGCTGATCGGCTTCTGGACGCTGGTGTTTCCCTGCTGGTGGTCGGTCGTTCTTGCCGCGCCGGGCCTCGCCGGCTGGGACGAACTGATCAGGATTTCGCTTCTGTTCGCCGCGGGCGCGGTGGTGATGCGCGGCGCGGGCTGCGTCATCAACGACATCATCGACCGCGACATCGACCGACGGGTCGCGCGCACGGCGTTGCGCCCCATCGCCTCGGGCGAGATTTCGGTGCGCGCCGCGCTCGTGTTCCTTGCCGCGCTCCTCGCCCTCGGTCTCGCCGTCCTTTCGGCGTTCAACACCTTCACCGTCGTGCTTGCGGCATCCTCGCTCGTCCTTGTCGTCGCCGATCCGTTCCTGAAGCGCATCACCTACTGGCCGCAGGCATGGCTCGGCATCACCATGACCTTCGGCGCGCTGGTCGGCTTCGCCGCGGTACGCGGGCATCTGGCGCCGGAAGCGTTCCTGCTCTACACCGGGGCCTTCTTCTGGACGCTCGGCTACGACACGATCTACGCCTATGCCGACGTCGAGGACGACAAGGCGGCGGGGGCCAGGACGCTCGCCATCCTGCTGAGCGATCGCGCCAGGCCGTGGTTCACCGTTTTCTATACGCTGGCGGTGGCGCTGTTCGGCGCGGCGGGAAAGGTGGCGGGACTGGCCTGGCCGTTCTGGCCGCTGCTCGGCGTCGTCTACGGCTTTCTCCTGTGGCAGGCCTGGGCCGTCGATCTCGGCAATCCCGCCGACTGCATGAAGAAGTTCCGCGCCACGCGCATCTTCGGCTGGCTGCTGCTCGCCGCGCTGGTCGCCGGCCAGTGGGCGCGGCCGGACTAGGCCGATGCAAACACCCCCGGCGGACGCGACAGCCTTCATCCGCGCCAACACGCGCCTGCAGGCGCACCCGCTGGTGCCGGAAATCCGCCTCTGGCTCGCCGACGCGATCACGCCGATCTGGACGGCCTCCGAGCAGGCGCTCGAAGAGGCGGGCATCGAGCCTCCCTACTGGGCCTTCGCCTGGCCGGGCGGCGCCGCCACCGCGCGGTTCATTCTCGATGCGCCGGCGCGCGTGCGCGGGCGCGAGGTCATCGACATCGCCGCCGGATCGGGCATCGCGGCCATCGCCGCGGCGCGGGCGGGCGCCGTCCGGACGACCGCGGTCGAGATCGACGCCACGGCCTGCGCCGCCATCGCGCTCAACGCCGGGGTCAACGGCGTCGGCCTGACGATTTCCGCCGAAGACCCGCTGCAAGGGCCGCCGCCCGCGGGCGCGCTGATCCTGGCGGGCGACGTGTGCTACCAGCGCGACATGGCCGAACGCATGATCGCGTGGCTGCGCGAGGCGGTGCACGCGGGCGCGGAAGTCTGGCTCGCCGATCCCGGTCGCGCCTACCTGCCGACGTCGGGGCTGGTTGAAATGGCGCGCATCGAGGTGCCGACCAGCCTCGAACTCGAGGACCGCGAGACGCGCCTCACCGTGCTCTACCGGCTGGTTGCCTGAGACCGCACAGGCCCGGAACGCACGGGAATTTTCCGGAAGCCCGGATGATCGAAGGCCCGCGCGCGCGCGGCAAGGCTTCGCCCGCGCGCTTCGCGGGCGACCGCATCGGCCACGCTTTCGAGGATGAAGGCATCGAGATCGGCCGCGGGCGCCAGCACGTCGCGCACATGGGCGAGGATCTCGGGCTGGTGCAGCGCCGGAAAGATACGCCCGCGCGCCGGCACTTCGGCCAGCGCCACCGGCGCGCCGTCGCGCAACAGGCAGCCTGCGACAGAGATATAGGCGAAGGCGCTGCCGAGCCGTCCTGCTCCCCTCACCTCGACGTCGATGCCGGAAAGTTCCGCGTAGTGGTAATTGACGCCCGGCTGCTCGGTGGCGTGCATGACCGCAAGCTGGTCGTCGTCGAGCCAGGTGATGAAGGTGGCCAGCACCGTGCCGGGCGAGGGAAACAGCGTCGCCGGCACCGATCCGTATGCCGCGATATGGGCGTTGTAGACCGAATCGAAATCGCCCACGTCGGCGCGCGTCACCGGGATGACGACGTCTTCGCCCTGCGCGGCATACTTGCGCGCGAGCTGCGCGGGCGAGGCGTTGGAACCCGACGCCAGCACCGGGATACGGCCCGCGACGGCGCGCGCGATGTCGCCGGACGGCAAAGGCAGGACGCGCCCACCGCGAAACAGGTAGGACTCGCCCGGCGGCGCAAAGGGATAGGCCTTCGCCCGCGTCAGGCGCGCATGATCGTCGTCGGGAATCATCATTGGCGCGAGAACGGCCCGAAGGTCACGTCGAACATGGTCGCCTGCGGCTGGGACTGCAACATGGCGAGAACCTGTTCGCCGTCCGCCGTCAGCAGGACGTCGTGGAAATTTTCGTCGCTGCCGCGCACGATGGCGGCGATTCGCATCCCGCCCGCCCATTTGTAATAGACTTCCCGGTCGCTGGTGAAACGCAGCGTCACCGCGCCGCCCGGCGCCACGTCATAGGCGGCGAAACGGTAGACCGCGGTGCGGTCGACCAGGCTCGTGCCCCGCTCGACGATGAGCTTCGTGCCGGAAACATCGTAGAAGGAAAGCGTGTGCCGGGACTTCATCCGTTCGCCGCGACCGGCGACCGAAGTCGTCAACTCCACCTCCAGCGTGCCCGGGGCGCCGGCGGTGATGACGGCGACGTAATCGTTGCCCCAGGAACTGCCCCACCAGGTGCCGACCAGGCGTTCGTCGGCGGTGACGCGCAACCGTTCGGGCAGCGGATGAACCGATTCGGGGGTGCAGGCGCTCAGGCCCGCGATGGCGCACAGCATCAGGACGGCAACAAGGACCCGCATCGCATTCCCGCTCGCGCCCGGAGGATGCCGCGCTTCATTGCGCGGGCGACGCGCGATCAGGCGCAGCCGGGCCCACCCCGATTGTGCGCAAGCCGGCGTCCGCAGGCAAGCGTGCGCAAGCTCAGGCCGCGCGGATCTTGTCCTTGTCCGCTTCGCTGTGGTCGGTTTCGATGTGGAAGCGGACGTTGCAGGTGTCCACCGTCTGCCAGGCCAGTTCCGCCCACTTGCGGAGCGCGTCTTCATAGGTCCCGAAAGGGCCCGCCCGGAACGGCTTGCGGCCGCCTGCGATGTGCTGGAACCTGGTCGAATCGTACTCGCCGCCGACTACCCAGTACTGTGCCATTATAAAAAACTCCCGCCTTCGACATGATGATCGGTGACATGAGATGGGAACCGGGGGTTCCCGCCTCAAGAGCCACGGACGCAAGCTCCCCATGCCGGGCGCGCGGCTTGCCCGAAAAGCTAGCTGCGTCGGCATTAAGATACCGTAAAATCACCCCGCCATGAAACACGCCAGCCTCCGCGACTTCCTCGATTTCCTGCACTCCCGGCAAGCCCTTGCCCGCATCGGGGCGCCGGTGTCGCCGGTCCTCGAAATGACCGAAATCGGCACCCGGCTTATCGCAAGCGGCGGGCCGGCCGTCCTGTTCGAGACCCTGGCCGGGCCGGGCGCGCCCTACGGGGCGCCTTATCCGCGCCGGGCGCTCGCCAACCTGTTCGGCGCCACCGACCGGGTCGCCTGGGCGATGGGACGGGAGTTTTCCGAACTGCGCGCGCTGGGCGAGGCGCTCGCCTTCCTCCATCACCCCGAACCGCCGGCGAACCTCAAGGAAGCCGTCGCCATGCTGCCGACGCTCCGCCTGGCGCTTCACAAGAACCCGCGCACGGTGGCGAAGGCCCCCTGCCAGGAGGTGGTGCTGCGCGGGTCCGACATCGACCTTGCCCGTATCCCGATCCAGACCTGCTGGCCGGGTGAGCCGGCGCCGCTCATCACCTTTCCGCTGGTCGTCACCGCCGCGCCCGGCGCCCGGCCCGAAGACGCCAACCTCGGCATCTACCGCATGCAGGTCATGGGCCGCGATCGCACGCTGATGCGCTGGCTCACGCACCGCGGCGGCGCCCAGCATCTGACGCAACAGAGGGCGCAACAGGGAAAGACCTCGACAGCGCCGCTGCCGGTGGCCTGCGTCATCGGCGCCGATCCGGCGACCACCATCGCCGCGGTGACGCCGATCCCGGAGAAGGTCTCCGAATACGCCTTCGCCGGCCTGATCCGGGGCCGGCGCACGGAACTGGCCGATTGCGTCAGCGTGCCGCTCAAGGTGCCGGCGAGCGCCGAAATGGTGATCGAAGGCCACGTCAGCCTGACCGAGACCGCGCCCGAAGGCCCCTACGGCGATCACACGGGCTATTACAATTCGGTCGAGAGATTCCCGGTGTTCACCGTTTCCGCGATCACCATGCGCGAGGACCCGATCTACCACACGACCTTCACCGGCCGGCCGCCGGACGAGCCTTCGATGCTGGCCCAGGCGCTGAACGAGGTGTTCGTACCGATGCTCATCCGCCAGTTTCCCGAGATCGTGGACTTCTACCTGCCGCCGGAAGCATGCAGCTACCGCATCGCGGTGGTGTCGATCCGCAAGCAGTACCCCGGCCACGCCAAGCGCGTGATGATGGGCATCTGGTCGTTCCTGCGCCAGTTCCTCTACACCAAGTACATCATCGTCGTGGACGAGGGCATCAACGTGCGCGACTGGGGCGACGTGATGTGGGCGGTCTCGACCAAGATGGATCCCGGCCGCGACATCACCATCGTCAACGACACGCCGATCGATTACCTCGACTTCGCCTCGCCGGTGCCGGGCCTGGGCGGCAAGGCGGGGCTCGACGCCACCGACAAGATCGGCCCGGAAACGGCGCGCGAATGGGGCCAGCCGATCAGGATGGCCGACGAGATCGTCGATCTGGTGACGCGCAGGTGGGCCGACTACGGCCTGCCCGGGCCGGGCAAGCGCTAGCGCAGGAGTTCGAGTACGATCAGCGCCACGCAGATGCCGGCGCCGAGCGGCGGGCACCACGCGGGCGCGTGGAAATACAGACCGTCCTGCGGCCGCGTGCGTTTCAGGCGCCACAGCGCCAGGTTGACCACGGCGAAAACGCAGAGGTTGATCGCGCTGGTCAACTGCACCAGCCCGATGAAGGGCACCAGCGCGGTGAACGCGAAGGCGACCAGGCCGGCAAGCGCCGTGGCACGTACCGGCGTGGCGGTGACGCCGCTGACATGCGCAAGCGCCGCCGGTAGCCAGCCGCGCCGCGCCATGCCGTAGAGAATGCGCCCGAGCATCACCAGCGTGATGAGAATGCCGTTCGGGATGGCGATGATGGCGATGGCGGCAAGCACGTTCTTCGGCGCCGACGGGTTGGTCGCCATCACCATTTCGAGCGGCGCACGCGACCCGGCGAGCCTGTCCATCGGCACCGCCGCCACGGCGATCAGCGTCACGATGAAATAGACGGCGGTTGAAATAACGACGGCAAGGATGATGGCGCGCGGCAGGGTGCGTTCGGGCTCGCGCGTCTCCTCGGCCATGTGGACGATATCCTCGAATCCGAGGAAGGCGAAGAAGGCGAAAAAGGCCCCGGCGATGACGCCGCCCCAGGCGGCGAGTCCGCCGGGCAGCATCAGCGGCGCGATTTCGCCGAGGCGCGCGAGCGCCGGCGCGCCGGCGACGATGACGATGACCAGCCCGCCGATCTCGACGATGGTCATCCAGGCGGCAAGCCGCATGGCGAAACCGACGCCGAGGCAGGCGACGGCGGTGAACAGCGCGACCAGCGCCAGCGCGGTCGGCATTTCGGGCACCGGCACGAAGACGTCGATGTAGCCCACCACCCCGCGCGCGAGCGACGACGTGAGGAACAGGCCGACGGCGACGACGGCGAAACCGGTCGCGCGCGCAAGCCAGGGGCGCCCGAAGCCTTCCTGGACATAGGCCGCGGCGCCGGCGGCTTCCGGGTAGCGCGCCGACAGTTCGGCATAGGACAGGCCGGTCAGCGCGGCGAGCACGCCCGCCAGCACGAAGGCGAGCGGCGCCCCGTAACCCGCGGTCCCGGCGACGACACCGATCAGCACATAGATGCCCGCGCCGATGATGGAGCCCAGCCCGTAGAAGACGAGCAGCCACAGGCCAAGCACCCGCCTGAGGGTGGCGGGGGGGCGGTCCTTGGCGTCGGCGGCGGGCGGTTCGGTCATCTTCGGTGCGGCTGGATTTCCCGATGTGGTAACACGCGACGGCCCTTTTCCCAACCGCCCCCCGCCCGGGCCTTTATGCCGCCCCCGGCGCAGCCTATATAGAGGCAGGCCCGCCGGCCCTCCGTAAACCCGAGGATATCCCCGTGACCGACCGTCTTGACCTGCTCGATGCCCTGCTCGCCCGTGCGAAGAAGGAGGGCGCGGATGCCGCCGATGCCCTGTGCATCGACGCGACGGCGCTCTCGGTCGCCCGCCGCATGGGCAGGCCCGAAGGGATCGAGCGCGCCGAATCTGCCGATCTGGGCCTGCGCGTCATCATCGGCCGCCGCCAGGCGATGGCGTCGACGACCGACCTGACCACGGCCGGGCAGGACCGCCTCGTCGCCCAGCTCATGACGCTCGCGCGCATCGCGCCGGAAGATCCGTGGTGCGGCCTTGCCGACCCGGCGCTGCTGGCGAAGTCCGTTCCCGACCTCGACATCGCCGAAGCGGGGGAGCCCGCGCCGGAAAAGCTCGCCGACATGGCGGCGGCGGCCGAGGATGCGGCGCGCGCCGTCAAGGGCGTGACCAATTCCGAAGGGGCCGAGGCAGGCTGGTCGCGGCGCACCGTGGCGCTCGCCACCACCGGCGGCTTCAGGGGCGCCTTCGAGGGCACGCATTACGGCATCTCGACCTCGGTGCTGGCCGGCAGCGGCACGGCGATGGAGACCGATTACGATTTTTCCTCCGCCACCCACATGTCGGGGCTGGCCGATCCGGCAACCGTCGGGCGCACCGCTGGCGAACGCGCCGTGCGCAAGCTCAACCCGCGCAAGGCGGCGACGGCGAAGCTGCCGGTCGTGTTCGAGAACCGCATCGCCGGGCGGCTCCTGCGCTCGCTCGCCGGCGCGATCAGCGGCCCCGCCATCGCGCGCGGCACGAGCTTCCTCAAGGACGCGCTCGGCACGCAGGTTTTCGCGCCGACGGTCAGCATCGTCGACGATCCGCACCGCCGCCGCGGACTTCATTCCAAGCCGTTCGACGGCGAAGGCGTGGCGAACAGTCGCCGCGCCATCATCGACAAGGGCGTGCTCGCCACATGGCTGCTCGATTCGGCATCGGCGCGCCAGCTCGGCCTCGCTTCCACCGGACATGCGGCGCGCGGCACCTCGGCGCCGCCGTCGCCGGCGCCGACCAACCTCTATCTGGAGCCGGGGACCCGCTCCTTCGCCGAACTGATCGCCGACATCGGCGAGGGCCTGCTGGTCACCGAGCTGATGGGCATGGGCGTCAACGGCGTGACCGGCGATTATTCCCAGGGCGCCGCCGGCTTCTGGATCGAGAACGGCGCCATCGCCTGGCCGGTATCCGAGATCACCATCGCCTCCAACCTCAGGGACATGTACCGGACGCTGGAGCCGGCCTCGGACCTCCTGTTTCGTACCGGCACCGATGCCCCGTCCGTGCGCATCGAAGCCATGACGGTGGCCGGCAAATAGCCGACACCCAAGCGAAGGCTGGCGGCCGGATTCGCCGCCGTGCTAAGGTCGCCGCCATGAAACGCGCGCAAACATTCGGGATTCCAGAGGTTTGACCGCTTCCACCCTGCCCTTCGGATCGCTCGACCAGTCGACCCGCCACCTGCTGGCCCGGCTGTGGCGCGACCATATCTCCAACTACAAGGGCCGGCTGGCCGGGTCCGTCGCCTGCATGATCGTGGTCGCCGTGGCGACCGCGTCGATCGCCTATGTCATGAAGCCGGTGATCGACGAGATCTTCGTCGCCCGCAACCGCGACATGCTGGTGGCCGTATCGGTCGCCATCCTGCTGATCTTCATGGTCAAGGGTCTCGCCACCTTCGGCCAGACGGCGCTGATGACCCATGTCGGCCAGCGCGTCATCGCCGACATGCAGGTACGCATGTATGCCCACCTGATGTCGGCCGACCTCGCCTATTACCAGAAGAACCACACGGGCAGCCTGATCTCGCGCTTCACCAACGACGTGAACCTGCTGCGCGGCGCGGCGAGCCATGTCATCGTCGGCGTCGGCAAGGACCTGTTCACGCTCGTCTGCCTGGTGGCGGTGATGTTCGAGCGCGACTGGATTCTGGCGCTCTGCTCTTTCTTCATCTTTCCGCTGGCCATCGTGCCGATCGTCAAGATCGGCCGGCGGATGCGCCGCGTATCGGCCAGCACCCAGGCCGAGTGGGGCAAGCTCGCCACGCTGCTGGAGGAAACCTTCGCCGGCGCCCGCCACGTCAAGGCCTACGGCATGGAGGCCTACGAAAACGAGCGCGCGCGCAAGACGACGCACGTTCTCTTCCGTCTCGCCGTCAAGGCGGGCATCACGCGCGCCTGGTCGCACCCGATCATGGAGACGCTGGGCGGCGCCGCCGTGCTGGTGGTGATCCTCTACGGCGGTTTGCAGGTGATCGCCGGCGCGCGCACGGCGGGCGACCTGATGAGCTTCATCACCGCGCTGCTGCTCGCCTATGAGCCGATGAAGCGGCTGGCCGCCATGAACGCCAATCTTCAGGAAGGCCTGGCCGCGGCGCAACGCATCTTCGCCGTGCTCGACATCGAGCCGTCGATCACCGATCGTCCCGGCGCGAAGCCGATCGCCGTGCGCGAGGGACGCATCAGCTTCGATCGCGTCAGCTTCAGCTACGAGGCGGGCAAGAAAGCCGTCGACGACCTCAGTCTCGATGTGCCGGCCGGCAAGACCGTGGCGCTGGTCGGGCCTTCGGGCGGCGGCAAGACCACCGTGCTCAACCTCATTCCGCGTTTCTACGACGTCGATACGGGCGCCGTGCGAATCGACGGCGTCGACGTGCGCGACGCCACGCTCGGCAGCCTGCGCGCCCAGATCGCGCTGGTCAGCCAGGAAATCTCGCTGTTCAACGACACGGTGGCGGCCAACATCGCCTACGGGCGGCCGGGCGCGTCGCGCGACGAAATCGTCGCGGCGGCCGAAACGGCGGCGGCGCGCGACTTCATCGAGGCGCTGCCCCGGGGCTTCGACACGGTGGTGGGCGAGCGCGGCCTCGGCCTTTCGGGCGGCCAGCGCCAGCGCATCGCCATCGCCCGCGCGCTTCTCAAGAACGCGCCGATCCTGCTGCTCGACGAAGCGACGAGCGCGCTCGACAGCGAATCGGAGCGCCTCGTGCAGGCCGGGCTCGAACGCCTGATACAGGGGCGCACCACGCTCGTCATCGCCCATCGCCTGCCGACGATCACCGGCGCCGACCTGATCTACTACCTGGAACAGGGGCGCGTCGTCGAAAGCGGCAATCACGCGGCGCTGATGGCCAGGGGCGGCGCCTATGCCCGGCTCTACGGCATCCAGTTCGAGGGCGAGGCGGCGCCGGCCGCGGCGCTCGGGGCGGGAGGCTGATATGGCCGTCCGCAAGCCGGTGCAGATCCGCCGCGGCATGAGCGGCAATCTCTACGCCGCGCTCACCGCGCTCGGCGGTCCGTTCATCAACCTGCTGCTCGCCCGCCGCCGCGCCCGCGGACGCGAGGACTTTGCGCGCATGGGCGAACGGCGCGGCCACGCGGCGCGCGCCCGGCCGGGTGGCCCGCTCGCGTGGATTCACGCCGCCTCGATCGGCGAGGCGCTCTCGGTGCTGCGCCTCATCGACCGGCTGCTCGCCACCTACCCGACGCTCAACATCCTGGTCACCACCGGCACCGTGACCTCGGCGCGGCTGCTCGCCGAACGGCTGCCCGCCCGCGCCATCCACCAGTACGTGCCGGTCGACCGGCCGTCGTGGGTAGAGCGCTTCCTCGACCACTGGCGGCCCGATGTCGCCATGTGGGTCGAATCGGAACTGTGGCCCAATCTCGTCTTCGCCACGCAGTCGCGCGGCATCCCGATGGTGCTGCTGAACGCGCGCATGTCGCAGCGTTCCTTCGTGCGCTGGCGGCGGCGCATGCCCGGCCTCGGCGCCAGGCTGCTCGGCGGTTTTTCGCTCGCCATGGCGCAGGACGAGGCCGAAGCCGATCGCCTGCGTGCGCTCGGCGCCGATCCGGTCACCACGCCCGGCAACCTCAAGTTCGCCGCCGGCCCCCTGCCCCATGACGAGCACGCGCTCCGCGCGTTCCGCAACATGGTGTCGGGACGCGCCGTGGGGGGGGCTTCGTGG
>CAXRES010000157.1:0-3939 GCA_964229575.1 Alphaproteobacteria bacterium | reverse complement strand
GATCGACCTCGGGCATGGCGGCGAAGCGCGCGGCATTGATCTGCGCGGCGCAGCCCGTCACCACGATGACGGCGCCGGGATTGTCGCGGCGCGCGCGGCGGATCGCCTGGCGCGACTGGCGCTCGGATTCGTTGGTGACGGCGCAGGTGTTGACGATGACGGCGTTGGCCAGCCCCGCGGCTTCCGCGTGGCGGCGCATGACTTCCGATTCGAAGGCGTTGAGCCGGCAGCCGAAGGTGAGGACTTCGGACGCGGGGGGCGTCTTTTCGGCGGCGCTCATCGGCCGTCCCCGGCGACGAGGTCGGGCGCGAGGAGGCCGGTGAAGCTGACCGCCACGGGCCCGGTCATGGTGACGTGATCGTCGCTCTTGCGCCATTCGACGATCAGCGTGCCGCCGTCGAGGATGCAGGTGACGCGCCGGTCGAGCAGCCCGCGGCGAACGCCGTTGACCACGGCGGCGCAGGAACCGGTGGCGCAGGCGAGCGTCAGCCCGGCGCCGCGTTCCCAGACGCGCAGCCGGACGCGGCTCCTGTCCAGCACCTGGGCGAAGCCGATGTTGGCGCGTTCGGGGAACATCGCGTGGCGTTCGAGCCCGGGGCCGATCGCGGGAATGTCGATGGCGGCGACGTCTTCGACGAAGAAAGTGGCGTGCGGATTGCCCATCGAGCAGGCCGCCGGGTCCGACACCGGCCCGGCCGCAAGATCGAGGTGCAGGGTATCGGCGTCGGCGGCGAGCGGCACCTCGTTCCACCCGAGCCTGGGCGGGCCCATGTCGACGGTGATGCCTGCGGCCTCGCCCCGGCCGAGCAGCAGCCCGGCCTCGGTCTCGATCACCGCCTCGTCGGTGCCCGATTCGCCCATCAACAGGGCGGCGACGCAGCGCGTGGCGTTGCCGCAGGCGGCGGACGGCCCGCCGTCGGCGTTGCGGATCGCCATGAAGGCCTGGGCGTCGCGGTTCCGGGGTCTTTGCAGCACGATAAGCTGGTCGCAGCCGACCCCTGTCCGGCGGTCGGCGATGCGCTGCGCCGCCTCGGGGCCTATGGCAACCGGGTGCTGGCGGGCGTCGATGACGACGAAATCGTTGCCCAGACCGTGCATCTTGATGAAAGGAATCGCGTCCATGAGGGGGCTTATATGGTCCCAAAGCCTCCGAAAGCAACGGGATTCGGGCAGCTTTTCCGCCCCCCTGGGCCGCGAAAAGGGCGGATTCGCTTGACTCCCGGGGCGCATCCCCCTAAGTTCCGCCCGCTCTCAGACAATCCGTTGAGAGCTTCCCGGCCGTGCCGGGAGGTCCGCCAGCCCGCGAGTTTCGCGCACTGGCGCGATTTTCGTTTGTTCGGGTCTCGTCCCGAAGGGAGTTTGGCAGTCCATGTTCGAAGGCCTGGGCACAAGACTCGGCGACGTGTTTTCGCGGCTGACCCGCAAGGGCGCGCTGCGCGAGACGGACGTCGACGAAGCGCTGCGCGAAGTGCGCGTGGCGCTGCTCGAGGCCGACGTTGCGCTCGGCGTGGTCAAGGATTTCCTTGCCGCCGTGCGTGAAAAGGCGGTGGGCGAGGCGGTCATCCGCTCCGTCACGCCCGGCCAGATGGTCATCAAGATCGTGCATGACGCGCTCGCCGAACTGCTGGGCGGCGTCAACCTCGGCCTCGACCTCAGCGCGGCGCCGCCCGCCGTGATCATGATGGTCGGCCTGCAGGGCTCGGGCAAGACGACCTCGGCCGCCAAGATCGCCAAGCGCCTTCAGGACCGCGAAAAGAAGCGCGTCATGATGGCCTCGCTCGATACCCAGCGGCCCGCCGCCCAGGAACAGCTGCGCGTGCTGGGCGAACAGGCGGGCGTGGAAACGCTGCCGATCGTCGCCGGTCAGTCGGCGACCGACATCGCGCGCCGCGCATTGGCCTCCGCCCGCGTGCAGGGCTACGACGTCGTCATCCTCGATACCGCCGGCCGGCTCGCCGTCGACGAAGAGATGATGAACGAAGCGGCGAACATCCATCTTCTGGCCAAGCCGGTGGAGACTCTGCTGGTTGCCGACGCCATGACCGGCCAGGATGCGGTCAATGTCGCGCGCGCCTTCAGGGAGCGTGTCGGCGTGACGGGCATCGTGCTGACGCGCGTCGACGGCGATGCGCGCGGCGGCGCGGCGCTGTCCATGCGCGCCGTGGCCCAGGTTCCGGTCAAGCTGATCGGCACCGGCGAAAAGCTCGAAGCGCTCGAAGATTTCCATCCCGACCGCATCGCATCGCGCATTCTCGGCATGGGCGACGTGGTCAGCCTCGTCGAAAGGGCGGTCGAGCAGGTCGACCGCGAGGAGGCCGAGAAGCTCGCCCGCAAGATGAAGAAGGGCGAGTTCGACCTCGACGACATGGCCGAACAGCTGACGAAGCTTTCGAAGATGGGCGGTCTCGCCGCCATGGTCGACATGCTGCCCGGCGCGCGCGGCCTTCAGGAGAAGATCAAGGGCGTCAACCTCGACGACAAGATGATCGCCCGCCAGATCGCCATCATCCGCTCGATGACCCGCGCCGAACGGCGCAACGTGAAGCTGCTCAGCGGTTCGCGCAAGCGGCGCATAGCGGCGGGCGCCGGCATGGATGTGCCGGCGGTCAACCGCCTGATCAAGCAGTTCATGGAAATGAGCAAGATGATGAAGCGCGCAAGCAAGCTCGGCCAGGCCGGCATGCTGCGCTCGGTGCCCGGCCTGATGCCGGGCACCCGCCCGCCGGGCGGTCTGCCGCCAGGCTTCGGCCATCGCTAGAAATCAGCAACAGCGTTTCGCGTTTTTACCCCATCAACCGTTTCAACCTTCAAGTTTCGCGTACACGGAAAGGACAAGACATCGCATGGCATTGAAAATCCGACTCTCGCGCGCCGGCGCCAAGAAGCGTCCGTTTTATCGGATCGTCGTCGCCGAATCGCGCAAGGCCCGTGACGGCCGCTTCATCGAACGCCTCGGCCACTTCGATCCGATGCTGACCAGGGACAACCCGCAGCGCGTCGTCATGAACCAGGATCGCATCAAGCACTGGCTCGCCTCGGGCGCGACGCCGTCGACCCGCGTGCAGGGCTTCCTGCACGAGGTCGGGCTGGCCGAAAAGCCGCCCGTGCCGAAGAACACCACCAAGCATCTGCCGAAGGCCAAGGCGCAGGAGCGCCTGAAGGCCGCCGCCGATGCCGCGGCCGCCGGCGCCGAAGCCGCCCCGGCCGGGGAAGCGAAGGCGGAGTAACCGCGTGGCCGCTCCCGCAGGAGGGGCGCGCGATCGGGTCGCGGTCGGCAAGGTCGGCCGGCCGCACGGGGTCAGGGGCCAGGTGCATATCTGGTCCTATACCGCGCGGCCCGAGGACGTCGCCGCTTACGGTCCGGTGGAAACGGCGGATGGCCGCCGCTTCAAGGTGGAAGTCGTCAGGGCGAACGCGGCGGATGTCACCGCCCGCATCGACGGCATCACCGACCGGGACCAGGCCGCCCTGCTGACGGGCCACGAACTGTTCGTCGCCCGCGCGGCGCTGCCGGAGACGGCGGAAGGCGAGTACTACCACCACGACCTGATCGGTCTTCGGGCCGTCGGCGTGGCGGGCGAGGAGTTGGGCCGCATCGCGGCGCTCGAGGATTTCGGGGCGGGCACGGTGCTCGAACTGGAACGAACGGACGGCAAGGCCTTCTATCTGCCGTTCACCGCCGAAGTGGTGCGGAGCGTGGACCTGAAGGCGGGCCGGATCGTTCTCGATCCGCCGGCCGAACTGATGGACGAAGCGGGCGCGCCGGAGAGCGGCGGGCCGGAAGACGAGGACGGAAAGTAGAACGTGATGACGGGTACAGAACCGCAGGTCTGGACGGCGTCGGTCGCCACCCTGGTCCCGGATATGTTTCCGGGGCCGCTCGGCCATTCGCTCGCCGGAAAGGCGCTGGCGGAAGGCCGCTGGCGGCTTTCGACCGTC
>CAXRES010000156.1:0-9728 GCA_964229575.1 Alphaproteobacteria bacterium | reverse complement strand
AGGGCCGGACTTGAGTCCGGCCCGTGTCTCGCGGGGCCCCCGTGTGCGGGGGCCTTCGCGTTTTCCGATTTATTGGGGGAGATGGCCCGCGGCGATCGGCGTGACGTTGCTGCGCGCCGGACCGCCGTACTGGCGGTCGAGCCGGGCAAGGATCGAGGGCGCCGCGACGGGCTTGGAGAAGAAGTAGCCTTGGCCGTATTCGCACTGCAGGTCGCGCAGCAGCGTGACCTGTTCGGGCTGCTCGATGCCTTCGCCGACGATGTCGAGGCCGAGGTTGTGGGCGAGGCCGGCGATGGCGCGCACCACTTCCATCGAGCCGCTGTTGATCGTCGCCGTCGACACGAAGGAGCGGTCGATTTTCAGCGTGTCCATGTGGAACCGGTGCAGGTAGCTGAGCGACGAGTACCCCGTGCCGAAGTCGTCGATGGCGATTTCGAGGCCGAGCGCCTTGACGCCGTTGAGCGTGACGGCGGCGCGCGCCGGGTTGTCCATCAGAAGGCTTTCGGTGATTTCCAGCTTGATCTGTTCGGGGTTGACGCCGGTTTCGTCGATGATCTGCGACATGTTGCGGACAAGGTCGATGTCGGAAAACTGGCGCGACGACAGGTTGACCGAGATGAAGAACGGCGCCGCTTCGCCGCCCAGTTCCTCTATGCGGTTCTGGAATCGCAGGAGCGCGCGGCAGGACTGCTCGAAAACCCACAGGCCCATCGGAATGATCAGGCCGGTTTCCTCGGCGAAGCCGATGAAATCCTTGGGGTACATGAGACCGCGTTCGGGATGGTTCCAGCGCAGAAGCGCCTCGACGCCGGCCATGGCGCCGTTGCGCAGGTCGAGGATCGGCTGGTAATGCAGCTCGAACTCGCCGTTGACGAGCGCCTTGTTGATCTGGTCTTCGAACCTGATCTTGCGCATGGCGCGTTCGCGGTGGCGCGTCAGCGACATATCGGTATTGAGAAGCGCCGAGGTCGCGGCCGAAGCGTCGTGATCGCTTTCGCCGAGGAGGCGGCTCTGGAACATGCGGAAGCGCTCGAGCACGTTTCGAACGAAGAAGCTGAGCAGCGGATCGGCCTGTTCGAACTTCTCGCGCAGCTGGTCGAGGCTGATGACGACCACCACCGTTTCTTCGGTGGCGACCGCGGTGCCGGTGCGCACCTCGCCGTCGATCAGCGCCATTTCGCCGAACAGGTCGCCTTCGCCCAGTTGGGAAATGCTGATCTTGCGCCCCTGGCGCAGGGAGGAGATTTCCACCGCGCCCCGTTCGATGACGTAGGCGCAATGGCCGGGCTCGCCTTCGCGGAAGATCTGCGAGCCGGGCTGGTGTTCCTCTCTATATACGGATTCTTTCAACATGCGCCGATACCTGCGACAAGACTACGCTCCATCCTGGATTTGGCGATGATGCCGCGGGAATCTGAAAAAAGAGTTACCATGGGGCGGCTGAGGCCCGGATTCCGCCGCATCTGCGGCCGGCGAAGGGCAGGAATCGGGGCGTCCGTGCGTTCCCGCGCACAAGCCCGCGCATAAGCATAAGAAGGTGGAACATGGCAAAAGCGAAACCGGGCAGGACCGCGGACGGGACGGAAGCCGCCAGAAAGGGCGAATCGCCGCTCGCCTTTCTCGACCAGCACTTCATGTTGAGTCCGGAGGCCCGGACGCTGCGCATGATGGCGGAATACCTGGAGCCGGCCAAACGGTTCGAGGAGCAGGACGTCCGCGACACCATCTGCTTCTTCGGCTCCGCCCGCATCCTGCCGCGCGAGACGGCCGAGGCCCAGTGAAACGAGGCCCGGCAGAGCGGCCACAACGTCGAATCGGCGCAAAAGCGCCTCGACATGTCGCGCTATTACGAGGAAACGCGCGAGCTCGCGCGCCGGCTGACGGAATGGTCGAAGGGCCTGGAAGGCGGGCGGCGCTTCGTCATCTGCACCGGCGGCGGACCCGGCATCATGGAAGCGGCCAATCGCGGCGCGTCGGACGCGCGCGGGCTCAACATCGGGCTCAACATCGCGCTGCCCTTCGAACAGGCGGCAAATCCCTACATCACGCGGGCGCTCAACTTCCAGTTCCACTACTTCTTCATGCGAAAGTTCTGGTTCGCCTATTTCGCCAAGGCGATCGTCTTCATGCCGGGAGGCTTCGGCACGCTGGACGAAATGGCCGAAGTCCTGACCCTTTGCCAGACGCTGAAGCTGAAGAAGCGCCTGCCGCTCGTCCTGTACGGGCGGGAATTCTGGCGGCGTGTTATCGACCTAAACGTGCTGGTCGAAACCGGCATGATCTCGCGCAGCGATCTCGACCTCCTGCATCGCTCGGATACGGTGGACGACGCGTTCGACTTCATCACCGGCGAACTGGCGAGCGTCGCCCGCGAGCCGGGCTTCTGGCCCGCGCGCGAATCGGGCGTCCTCACGGCGCCCATCGCCGGCGCCGCGGCGCAGGACGACAAGACATGAAAAACGGGGCGCGAGAAAAAAAGAGCCGGTCCCGTTGGGGCGGGACCGGCCAGGTGGGGCGTGGATGCCGCGCGGGAAACCGCGGCATCCGGCTCTGGAGGCGACGCGAAGTCAGCTGTTCATGATCTTCCAGCTGCCGTCGGGCTGGCGACAGGCGCGGCCATAGGCCTGCTCCGTCTTGCTGCCGACGGTGACGGTCTGCTGGTATTCGCGGCAATAGGCGCCGTCGGCGTCCTGGTAGGTGCGCGTCGGCGTCACCGAGCCGCTATGGCCCGAATCGGGGTTGGACCACGTTGCGGTCTGTCCGGTCCGGCCGTATTCCAAGGTGCGCTGGGCGGTGTTTTGCGCCGCGATGCGGTCGGCGCGGTCGAGCGACTGGCCGACCTCCGAACCGATGAAGGCGCCGAGCAAAGTGCCGAGACCGGTCATGATCAACCGACCTTCTCCACGCCCGAAGGCCGAACCGGCGAGACCGCCGGCGACGGCGCCGAGCACGGTGCCGCCGACCTGCTTGTTGCCGGCGTTCTCCGTGGCGCAGGCGCCGAGCCCGAGCGCCGCGACCAGCACGGCGGCGATAGACCCGCGCCGCACGGCGGCGATGACCGACGCAGGCCGTACCGCGGACCGGCACGCGCGCGCAGGGGTGAAAGACGGATCGGGCGAATGAACGGTCGTCATGATGTCCTCCTCGGGACCGGTTCGTGATCGGGGGCCTGTTTGTGCCCCCGCCGCCGGAGCCCGTCCGGCGCCTGCCCGAAGGCGGCGCATGGACGGGGCCGGTGGATGGGGAGATACTGGCAAAACCAGCCTGAAACGTGCCTGAATGCCCCGTTCAGCCGGGGTTCAGAAAACCTTGCGTAAAACCGCGACCATGAAGACCGCCGGCACCGCGATGCTCGCCCCCCTCCTTGCCCCCGTGCTTGCCCTGGCGCTTGCCCTGGCGCTTGCCCTGGCGCCGGCGGCGGGCCTGCGCGCCTTCGAACTCGGCGACCGGCGCCAGGCGCAAGGCGGCGATGCGGGCCAGGACCTGATCGCGCCGCTGGCCCCCCTGCCGCCGCGCGAGCGCAACCTGCGCGGCCAGAACCGCGCGCGCGACGCGGTGCGGCGCGGCGAGATCCTGCCGCTCGAAGTGGTGACGCGCCGCGTGCAAGGCCGCTATCCGGGCCGGTTGCTCGACGTCAGCCTAGATGAAAGCGGTCGCCAGCCGGTTTATCATCTCAGGATGCTGACGCGCGACGGGCGCGTCATGCGCCTCGCCGTGGATGCGCGCAACGCCCAGGTCCTGGGCGTTGCCGGTCAATAACGACGCGCCGGACAATAACAACGCGAGGAACGCGATGCGGATTCTGGTGGTCGAGGACGAACCGGCGCTGCGCGAACAGCTCGCGGGCGCGCTCAAAGACGCGGGCTATGCGGTGGATGCCGCCGCCGACGGCGAGGAAGGGCATTTCCTCGGCGACAGCGAACCTTATGACGCCGTCGTGCTCGATCTCGGCCTGCCGGCGCTCGACGGCATCACCGTGCTGAGCCGCTGGCGCGCCGACGGACGCGCCATGCCGGTCCTCATCCTCACCGCGCGCGACCGCTGGCGCGAAAAGGTCGCCGGGTTCGACGCGGGCGCCGACGACTACCTGACCAAGCCGTTCCAGATGGAAGAGCTGCTGGCGCGGGTGCGGGCCCTGATCCGCCGCGCTTCGGGCCATGCCTCGCCGGTCATCGAATGCGGCCCCATCGCCATCGACACGCGCGCCGCGCGGGTCACGCGGGCGGGCGAACCGGTCAAGCTGACGGCGCACGAATACAAGCTGATCGCCTACCTCGCGCATGAACGCGACCGCGTGGTGTCGCGCACGGAACTGACCGAACACATTTACGACCAGGATTTCGACCTCGATTCGAACACGATCGAGGTGTTCGTCGGCCGCCTGCGGCGCAAGCTCGGCACGGACGTGATCGAGACCGTGCGCGGGCTCGGCTACCGGCTCGCCGACGCCAGGCCCGCCGCGGCGCGCAAGGGCTGAGCGCGGCGCAGGCATGATCCGTCCCGGCACCATCGGATTCCGCCTGATCGCTTTCGCGCTCGCCTGGATCGCGGGCGCCATGGTGGCCGGCGGCCTGCTGCTCGGCTCGCTGTTCGAAAGCCACGTGCGGCGCGGTTTCGACGCGCGCCTCGACGTCCTGCTCGAAACGCTGGTCACCGTCACCGACGCCGATCCGCTGACCGGCGTGCGGCTCCTCGGCGCACAGGGCGAGCCGCGCTTCGAGCGGCCGTTCTCCGGCTGGTACTGGCAGGTTTCCGACGCGACGGGGATCAAGCTCGCCTCGCGTTCGCTGTGGGACCAGACGCTCGCCCTGCCCGTGGCACCACCCGCCGCGGACGCGGAAGGCGTGGTGCGTTACGACCTGACAGGCCCGCGCGGCCAGGCCTTGCGCGTCGTCGAACGCCCGATCCGCTTCGAACAAAACAGGGCGCCGTTCCGCTACGCGGTTGCGGGCGACCTGGCGGAAGTCGCGGCCGAACTGCGGCCCTTCCGCGTCACTCTCGCCTGGTCGCTCGGCCTGCTCGGTCTCGGCCTCATCGCCGCCGTCGTCATCCAGGTGCATTTCGGCCTGGTGCCGTTGCGCCGGTTGCGCGAATCGCTCGCCCGCGTGCGCGACGGACGGGCGGAAAAGCTGGAAGGCGAGTTCCCCGCCGAGATCCGCCCGCTGGTGAGCGAAGCCAACCAGCTGATCGCCCATGTCTCCGAAGTCGTCGAGCGCGCGCGCACGCATGTCGGCAATCTGGCGCACGCGCTCAAGACGCCGCTCAGCGTGCTGGCGGTCGAAGCGGAAAAGGCCGGGGACCGGTCCGCCGGCGACACCGCGCTGGCCCGCGCCGTCGCGCGCGAGACCGCGCACATGCAGGAGCGCATCAATCATCACCTGGCCCGCGCGCGCACCGCCGCATCCGCCGCGGTGCTGGGCCAGCGCGCGGAAGCATTGCCCATCGTCGATGCGCTGGCGCGCACGCTCGCCCGGATGCATATCGACACCATCGTCGGCATCACCGTATTGGTGCCGCGCGATCTTGCCTTTCGCGGCGATGCGCAGGATCTGGAGGAAATGCTGGGCAATCTCATGGACAACGCCTGCAAGTGGGCGCGCCGCGCCGTGCGCGTCGGCGGGGCCGAAAGGCCGGGCGGAAGGATTCTCCTTTGGGTCGAGGACGACGGGCCGGGGCTGAAGCCCGAAGACCGCACGCGCGCGCTCGCGCGCGGCGAACGGCTCGATGAAACCGTGCCCGGCTCCGGTCTCGGGCTCAACATCGTCGTGGAAATCGCCGCCCTTTACGGCGGCACGCTGACGCTCGCCGATGCCGAAACGGGCGGCCTGCGCGCCGAACTCGATCTGCCGGCGGCGATCGGCTGACCGCGGATTATTCGGGATCGTCCTTCCGGCCGGACGCGAGATCGCAGTCGGCCCCCTGGCAGCAGTCGTGCACGTTGGAACCGCAGGCGGCGCACTGGCCGTGGCCATGCACCCAGACCATGCCGGCGCGCGCGCCGCAGCGCGGGCAGGGATCGAGACCGGCGCGGGACTCCGCCGACGGCGTCATCGCGTCACTCCAGCACTTCGTAGGTCCACACCACGGCGCGCGAGCCCTGGAGGGCGCGCACTTCGCTCTGGATCGTGCCGTGTTCGGCGGTGGCGCGGTATTTTTCGATGTCGGCCACGCTGTCCCATTCGGAATAGGAAATGTAGAGATCGGGCCGTTCGGTCGAGCGCATGAATTTCTCCATGCGGCAGCCTTTCTGGCGGCGCATCAGCGGCGCGCATTGCGATTTCCAGATGCGTTCGGCGTCGGAGAATTTCTGTTCCGGGGTCTTGATGATGATCACGCGCGCGATGGTCATGCAGGCCTCCCTTTCCGTCCGGAAACGTCCGGTGCGACAAGATCACCATGCGGCGCGGGCAAAGACAACCCGATCGCGCCGGCGCGCGCGGACGCAATCCGGCATCGCGATGCGGTTTTCGCGGCGAAACGAACGGAAAAAGGAAAAGGGGGGAGAAAATGGTGCCGCCTGCGTGACTCGAACACGCGACCCTCGCATTACGAATGCGATGCTCTACCGGCTGAGCTAAGGCGGCCCCGTTTGCGCCCATCACTTACGCCGAAAAGGCTTTAAGCGCAAATCCCTAATCTTTGGTGAGTGCGCCCGCGCCCACCCCCGGCAGCAGCGGCCGGGCGGAGGGTGCCGGGGCAAGCGCAAAGAGCGGCGCGGGCACCCGCCAGTCGAGCGTATCGAAGCCGCCGCAGCCCGCGCACAGGGCTGCCCACGCGGGCGCGGCCTGCCCGCAGGCGCCGCAGACCCAGCGCGGATCGGGGCTGGCCGCCGCCGCCCGGGCGAAGAAATGCGCGGCGGCGCGCACGTCGCCCCCTTCGTCTTCGGCAAGCCGGGCCCGCAGGCGCCAGAGCCGGGCCGGGTGCGGCCCATCGCCCGATGCGGCCGCAAGGCGGGCCTCGGCATCGTCGAGGTGCTTGCGCGCCTTGCCCCAGAGCCCGGCGTCGAGCGCCGCTTCGGCGGCGACGAGATGGGCTTCCGCCACCTCCGGCGCACGGTCGAGAAGGCGCGCGGCGAGTTTCAGGCGGTCGCGCACCAGCGCCTCGCCCTCGCCTTCGGCGAGAGCGAGATACGCCCGGGCGAGATCGCCACAGACGCTCGCAGCGAAGCCGCGCTCCAGAATGCGCCGCGCGCGACGGCGGTTGCCCTGCTCGGCCTCCAGCCGCGCGCGGACGAGCGCCGCGGGCGCAAAACCTTCCGCCGCGCGATGGGCGCGCGCGGCAAGGCGAAGCGCTTCCACGGCGAAGCCGGCGCGCTCGGCCTCCGCCGACTGCGTCAGCAAAACGGCGGCGCGATGGCGCGCGCCCGGGCCACGCTCGATGCCGCCGCGCCGGATCGCCTGGGCGAGCGCATCCTCCGCCCGTTTCCAGGCACGCGCCTTGACGGCAAGTTCGAACACGGCCGCATGCGCCCACCCGGCAGCGGGGCGCAACAGTGCCGCGCGCTCGGCATGGACGAGGGCGCGGGCCGGATCATTGGCGCGCCCCGCCTGGGCGACGAGACCGCGCAGGCCGAGGAATTCGGTTTCCTTGCGCGCCAGCATGGCGGTGAAATACTTCTCCGCCGCGCGGTCGTCGCCTTCGAGCTGCGCCGCCTGCGCCGAGAGCAGCAGCGTGAGCGGCGTATCGCCTTCGGCGAGCGCGGCGCGCCGGGCGAACTTGCGCGCGCCTTTCGGATCGCCCGCGGCGACGGCGACCATGCCGGCGGCCAAGGCGCGCAGGCCGCGCGCACGGCGGCGCGCCGCGCGCCATGCGGCGATGCGCCCCGGTGCGCCGATGATCCAGCCGAGCAGGCCCCACACGACCAGCACCGCCGCGATCAGCGCGGCGACGGCCAGCACGAGGATGCCGACCGAGGATTCGATCTGCCAGCCGCGGAAGTCGAGAACCACGCGGCCGGGGTCGGTCGCGAACCAGCCGACGGCGGCGACCGTGAGGGCGACCAGGAACGCGAAAAAAATCGCGCGGATCATCGCGGCGCCGGGGCGACGGCGAACGGCCCCGCGGCGAGCCGGTCGGCGAGCAGGCGCGCCTCGCCGTCGGCGATCAGCGCGGCAAGCTCGCGGGCGGATGGCGCGTCGAAACCGGCGCCATCGACGGCGCGCAACACCGACACCGCTCCCGCCACGTCGCCCGCGGCAAAATCGCCTGCCACTTTGGCCAGGGCGACGGCGGGACCGGCGGCGGCAACCGGAACAGGCGTGGCACCGCCGCCTTCGCCGATGCGCCGCACGGTGACGAGGCCGCCAAGCCGCGCCTTGACGCGCTCCCACAGGCCCGCAGGTTCGCCCGGCGCCGGCACGGCGACGAGGGGGCGAAGCGCGCGCGCGCGCGCCGCAAGCATAGAGGCGGTGGGCACGCCTGCCTCGCCACGGGGGGCAAGGGCATCGAGCGCCGCGACGCGCCCGGACGCCTGCGGACCCATTGCCATGAGAGCCGCACGAGCCCCGCCGAGATGCGCCGCGAAGGGCCTGCCCGCATCGAGCGCGAAGGCAAGCGCGAGCAAGGCGAACGCATCGCCATCGGCCGCGGGCCGGGCCGCAGGCGATTTCGCCGCCGCTTCGAGCGCGCCGAGACGCGCATTCGCTTCGTCGAGGCGACGCGCCGTTTCGTCGAGCCGCCGGGCGAGCGCATCGAGCCGCGCGGGATCGATGGCGGGCGGCGCGGGGGCCTGTGTGCGGCGGAGCGTCGCGATATCCGCCGCCAGCGCATCGAGCCGCGCGCCCAACACGTCAACGGGGTTGGGCGCGGGAGCCTCGGCCTGCACCGTCTTGCCACCGCCTTGCACCAGGTCGAAAGCCTGCCGGCGCAGCCGGGGATCGGCCAGCACCACCACGGCGGCGGCGGCGGCCAGCGCGGCCAACGACAGGACCGATACCATCAGAACATGGCGCGCGCGCGAAGGCGGCGTCGAAGGCGTGCTGCCGTTGAGCGGGTGCATCCCGTCCTGCTTGTCGCCTGCGCTTGCGTTCGCCATCGCGTCCTTTTTCGTTCCATCGTCCGGCTTCGTTCCACCGCCCGGCTTCGTTCCATCGTCCGGCGCACCCAGCAGGGCGATCAGCGCGTCTTCGTCGGGCCGCTCGGCGATGACGACGGAAGCGAACGGAATGTCGCCCGCCGCTTCGGCCACGCGCGGCGAAAGGGCCAGAAGGCGAAGTCGTGCCGCCTCATTGCGCAATCCTGCGTCGCCGATCAGGGTAACAAACCGGTGCGCCGTGCGGGGGGAGAAAATCGTCACGTCGTCGATGCCGCTGGTGCGCAGCGCAGCGACCGTGGCCGCGGACAGCTCGCTCGCCGTATCGGCCGCATAAAGGACGACGCGGCGCAGATCGAAGCCTTCCGGGGCGAGCGAGCGGGCGAGGTCGCCCACCCGATCGCGCCCGGCGATGTGCAGGATCGCGCCTTCGGCCGGACGCGCCTCGGCACGGACGAGAAGGGCCAGGCTTTCCACGTCGCCGCCCGCCGCATGCACGCGCTCGAACCCCGCCGCACGCGCCGCCGCCGCCGTGGCGCGGCCCACGGCGAAGACGGGCAGCGCCGCGGGCAGACGTTCCCCCAGCGCATGAACGCAGGCGCGCACACCGTTGGCGGAAGTGAAAGCGAGCGCCTGAACGCCCGCGAGATCGACGCGCGCATCGAGGAAACGAATGGCAAGCAGCGGTTCGATGAGG
>CAXRES010000155.1:0-7436 GCA_964229575.1 Alphaproteobacteria bacterium | reverse complement strand
CAGGTCCCAGGCGAGCGACGAACCGATCCCCGCCAGCACGCTGGCCGCCCCGATGATCGCGGCAATCGCCGCCATGCCTTCGGGCGTCCGGGCGAAGCGGCGCGCCGCGGCGGCCGGCGTCACCAGAAGCGCGGTCACCAGCAGCACGCCGACGATCTTGAGCGCCACGGCGACGACGACGGCGAGCAGCACCATGAAGCCGATGCGCACGGCAAGAACCGGCACGCCTTCGACCGCCGCCATTTCCTCATGCACGGCAATGCGCAGGAGCGGCCGCCACAGAAGAGCGAGCGCACCGAGCCCCAGCACCGCGACGGCGAGGATCGCCGTTACATCGGACCAGGATACGGCAAGGATATCGCCGAACAGGTAACCCATCAGATCGACGCGCACGCCCTTGACGAAGGCGAGCGCGATAAGGCCGGCGGCGAGCCCGGCGTGAGCGAGGATCGCAAGCAGCGTATCGGTGGTGACGCCGCGCCGGCCCTCGGCCACCACCAGCAGGAGCGCGATGGCCGCACATACGGCGATCAGGCCCAGCGTCAGGTCGACGTCGAGCAGAAGACCGAGCGCAATGCCGAGCAGCGCCGAATGAGCGAGCGTGGCGCCGAAGTAGGCCATGCGCCGCCAGATGACCAGGCAACCGAGCGGCCCCGCAAGGACGGCCACGGCAAGACCCGCGACGAGCGCGCGCAGCAGAAAATCAGCCATGACGCGTGCCCTCGCCCGCATGGTGGTGGTCGTGATGACCGTGGTGGTCGTGATCGTGGTCATGAAGACCGGATCCGGGGCGATGTTCGTCGCCGGCGAGCGGCACGACTCCCCCGGACTCGTCGTGGCGATGGTCGTGAGCATGGGCATAGACCGCCACGGCGCTGCCGAACAGCTGGATATAGGCCGGGTCGCGGCTCACCGATTCGGGATGGCCCGCGCAGCAGACGTGGTGATTGAGGCAGATGACCCTGTCGGTCTCCGCCATCACCAGGTGCAGGTCGTGGGATACCATCAGCACGCCCGCATCGTAACGGCGCCTGAGCGTGCCGATCAGTTCGTAAAGCTCTGCCTGGCCGGCGACGTCGACGCCAGCGAGCGGCTCGTCGAGAACCAGCAGGTCGGGCGTCCGCAGGACGGCGCGCGCCAGCATGACGCGACGGAATTCGCCGCCCGAGAGCGCCTGTACCGGCTTGTCTTCGGCCCCCGGCACGCCGACCTCGTCGAGCGCGGCGCAGATACGCGCTTCGTCCTTGCAGGCGAGTGCCAGGAACCGGCGCACGGTGAGCGGCAGGGCCGGGTCGACCTCCATGCGTTGGGGAACGTAACCGATGACGAGTCCCGCCTTGCGCGCGACCGTCCCGCTGTCGGCCGCGGCCACCCCCATCAGGATGCGCAGCAGCGTCGATTTGCCCGCGCCGTTCGGCCCGATCACCGTCACCACTTCGCCGCGATGCACGGACAGCGAGACGTTCTTCAGGATATCGACGCCGTCGATCGTTCTGCCGACGCCGTGCGCGACGACCAGTTCCTCGCGGATTTCCGGGGCGCCGACCGTCATGCCGCGTCGCCCTGCCGTCCGGCGCAATCGGGACACAGACCGAAGGCCTCGGTCAGGACCGCCTCGACGGCAAAGCCGTGCCCGCGCGCGGTGCGCCCAAGGGCGCTCGCCAGCCCGTCCTCGGTCAGTTCGGCCACCGTGCCGCAGGTGCGACAGATCAGATACTGCCCGTCGTGGCGACGGCCCGGCTCGCTGCACCCGATGAAGGCGTTGAGCGACGGGATGCGATGGACGAGGCCGTGGGCGAGAAGAAAATCGAGCGCCCGGTAAACCGTGGGCGGCATCGGCCTGCGTCCGCCGGCAGCCATTACGTCGAGAATGGCATAGGCGCCGAGCGGCTTGTGCGACTGCCAGACGATTTCCAGCACGCGCCGGCGCACGGGCGTCAGGCGGGCCCCCTGCTCCCGGCAAAGCTCCGCCGCCGCGGCGAGGGCGTCCTCGATGCAGCGGTGATGATCGTGGTTGCTCCTGAGGGCGACGGGCTTGCGTGCGGCGGGCATGGGGACCTCTGGATCGACGGAGGGTGGCGGACGCCGATCGTGGGCGGACCGGGGAAAGAACGGCAGAGTAAAAGAATTGTTATAATGTTGCAATTTCGGCGGGAAGGCGTTGACATCGGCCGCTCGGGGCTGGTCTAACCAAGCGAAAGCCTTGGGGAAAACCGGCCCGGCCGGAGGGATCGCAAGCCATGTCCGAGAGCAGCGGAAAGACCCTGAATGCGGCGGCGCAGGCGGCGCTGGCGGCGATCAAGTTCGATGGTCGCGGGCTCGTCCCGGCGATCGCCCAGGAAGCGGGAACCGGCGAAGTTCTGATGCTCGCCTGGATGAACCGCGATGCCGTGATCGCCACCTTGACCACGAACGAAGCCCATTACTGGTCGCGCTCCCGGGCCAGGCTGTGGCGCAAGGGCGAATCCTCGGGCCAGGTGCAGAAACTGCGCGATTTTCGGGTCGATTGCGACGGCGATACCGTGCTTGTCACCGTCGAACAGACCGGTGTCGCCTGCCACACCGGAAGGCACACCTGCTTCTTCCGGGCTCCGCGCGCCGAGGGGCTCGCCGATATCATGCCCGTGAGCGTCCCGCCCGAAACCCTCTACGGTGCGAAAGATGGCAAGGACTAGGCTGCTTCGTCGGCGCCCGGTCCTCGTTGCCGCCTGCGTTGCGATCGCGGGTTTCGTCGCAGCCTTGCTCCCCCATGCCCCCGCGCGCGCGCAAAGCGACGCGGCAATCGCGCCGATAGCGGCGAAACGCATCGTCATCGCCGCGGCCGCGTCGACGCTTGCGCCGCTCGACGAGGCGATCAGGCAGTTCCGAACGGCGGGCGCCCTCGCGGCCCCGCCGTCGCCACAGATCGTCCCGCTTTATGGATCTTCCGGCGCGCTCGCCCGACAGATCATCCAGGGAGGGCCGGCGCAGGTTTTCATCTCGGCCGATGGACGCTGGATGGACGCGGTGGCGAAAGCCGGCTACGTCGCGCCGGATACGCGGCGCGTCTTCGTCGCCAACGCGCTGGTTCTCGCCGCGCCTTCCGACAGCAGGCTCCGGGTCACGCTGGAGCCAGGCGTCGATCTCGCCAAGGCGATCGGCGACGGTCGCCTGGCGACGGCCGATCCGGCGCATGCGCCGCTCGGCCGATACGCGCAGTCGGCGCTGGAGAGACTCGGCGCCTGGAAGGGCGTCGAAGCACGCCTGCTGCGCCTCGCCGATGCCGCCCAGGCGCGCGTCATCGTCGAACGCGGCGCGGCTGCGGCGGGCATCCTCTACGCCAGCGACGTCGCGGGCAATTCCCGCCTCAGGACGGTAGCCGCCTTCCCGCCCGGCACCTACCCGCCGCCCGTCTATGAAATCGCCGTCGTCGGGTTGCCCGAGCCCGCCGCCGACCAGAGAGCGGCGCGGGCCTTCGCCGATTGGCTGACGGGCGCGGCGGCACAGGCGATCTTCAAGCGCCACGGCTTCCTGACCGCGGCGGAGGCGAGGTGATGGACATCCTCGCGCTTTCCGCCCTCGAACGCGAAGCCCTTGCCCTGTCGCTCCGGGTGGCGCTGTGGTGCGTCGCCATCAGCCTGCCCTTCGGCGTGCTTTGCGCCTGGGTTCTCGCGCGCTGCGCTTTCCCGGGCAAGAGCCTGCTCGACGGCGTGATCCATCTGCCTCTCGTCCTGCCGCCGGTCGTCGTCGGCTATGCCCTTCTGATGCTGTTCGGCCGCCAGGGACCGCTGGGCTCATGGCTTTCCGCCGTCTTCGGCGTCGAGATCGCCTTCACCTGGAAGGGCGCCGTCGTCGCCTCCGCCGTCATGGCCTTTCCGCTTCTGGTGCGCGCCATCCGCCTGTCCATCGAAGCTGTCGATCCCGGCCTCGAAGCGGCCGCGCGCACGCTCGGCGCCGGACGCTGGGGCGTGCTGTTCACCGTGACCCTGCCGCTCGCCTGGCCCGGCATCCTGACCGGAATGGTGCTGGCCTTTGCCCGTTCCCTCGGCGAGTTCGGCGCGACCATCACCTTCGTCTCCAACATTCCGGGCGAAACGCGCACACTGCCGCTCGCCCTTTACGGGCTCTCCCAGGTGCCGGGAAGCGAAACAGCGGCGCTGCGCCTCGTGATCATTTCGACGGCGCTGGCCTTCACCGCGCTGATCGCTTCGGAAATCCTGGCCGCGCGCATCCGCAAGCGTTTGGCGGCCTGATCATGCTGGAAGCGCACATAGAAAAAGCCTTTCCCGGCGGCTTTCGCATCGACGCCGCGTTCCGCACGGGCGCCGGACGCGTCACGGCGCTGTTCGGACCATCCGGCGCGGGGAAATCCTCCATCGCCAATGCCGTCGCCGGGCTGATCGCCCCCGATTCCGGCCGTGTCATTCTCGACGGCGAGGTTCTGTTCGATTCCGCCGCCGGCATCGACCTGCCGCCCGAGCGCCGGCGCATCGGCTATGTCTTTCAGGACGCCCGGCTGTTTCCGCACCTGACGGTGTCGGCCAATCTCGACTACGGGCTCAGGCGCACGCCCCAGCACCTTCGCCGCGTCCTGCGCGATCAGGTCATCGATCTGCTCGCTATCGGCCACCTGCTCGGCCGCAGGCCGGGGCGCCTTTCGGGCGGCGAAAAGAGCCGGGTCGCCTTCGGCCGCGCCGTGCTTTCGAGCCCGCGCCTGCTCGTCTTCGACGAGCCGCTTGCGTCCCTCGACGCCGCGCGCAAGGCGGAAATCCTTCCCTTCATCGAACGCCTGCGCGACGAGCTGGCCATTCCGACGATCTACGTTTCGCACGCCATCGAGGAAATCCTGCGCCTCGCCGACGACGTGGGGGTGCTGGAGGCCGGCCGCGTTCTGCGCGCCGGACCGACGGTCGAGACCCTCAATGCCGGCAACATCGTCCACGCCGACATGGGCGATCCCGGCTCGGTGATCGAGGCATGTATCGCCGAAGCCGATGCGGGCGACGGGCTGACGGCGCTGGCGCTCGACGGCGGCCGCCTGTTCGTGCCGAAGCTCGGGAATGCGCGAACCGGCGCGCTGGTGCGCCTGCGCATTCGCGCGCGCGACGTCGCCATCGCGCGAGAACGCCCCGCCGGCCTCAGCATCCTCAACGTGCTGCCGGCGCGCGTCAAATCCGTCGAGGACGGCCCGGCGGCGCAGGCCGACGTGGCCCTCGATGTCGGCGCGCCGCTGTGGGCGCGCATCACCCGCCGCTCGGCGCGCGAACTCGCCCTCGCCCCCGGGGCCGAGGTCTATGCCTTGATCAAGTCGGTCGCCATAGACCGGGGAAACTGAAAATTTCCCGTCCCTAGCCCTGCTTCTTTTTCTTCGGCCCGGCCTTCGGCATCGCTTCGATAGCGCGCTTCACCACGTTATCGGGCGCGTTGATGGTGTCGTTGGCCACCCTGGCCACCGTGTCGCCGTCGAACGGATCAAGGTCGAGCTTGAGCCGTTCCATCTCCGCCCGGAAGCCCTTGTCGTTGACGGTCGCCTGGAAGGCGTTGCGCAGCATCGTGACGCGCCCGGCCACCGTCTCGGGCGGCGCCAGGTAAGGCCGCCCCATCAGCACCGGCGAGGAAATGAGCTGAAGCACCTGCCGGTCTTCGTCGTTGCCGGCAAGCTCGGTCAGCAGCGGCACGTTGGGCAGGTCCGCATCGCGCTTGAGACCGACCTGGGCGAGGATGACGATCTTCTTCTCCTTGATCCACTGCGGGCGCTTGGAGACGACGGAAGCATAGCTGTTGGTGCGCGCCAGGACCTCGCCGCGCTCGAGCACCACGTCGATCTCGGACGAACTCTTGTAGCCGGTGACGATCTTGATTTTGGTGCCGAGAATATTGTTCATCGCCGTCGGAAAAATGACGATGCTCGATGTCGGCCCGGTGCCGCCGAGTACCACTTCCTTTTTCTTGAGGTCCTCGAACGTCCTGAAGCCCGTCGTATGCCATGCGAACAGCACTTCGTTGGAACTGCCGGTCGATCCAAGCCAGTTGAACCTGCGGGCATCGAAGCGCACGCCCTTCTGGTTGAGCGCCTGGGCCAGCGGCATCGCATTGTTGATCGTGGCGATCGAGGTGCCGTCCTTCGGCGCGATGTTGTACATATGGTTGGTCGCCAGAAGATTGCCGCCGCCCGGCATGTTCTGCACGATCAGGCCGGGTTTGCCGGGGATATGGGACCCCATGGCGCGCGCCATCGCCAGCGCCGTAAGGTCGTAGCCGCCGCCCGAGCCGGTCGAGGTGATGATCGTGATCGTCTTGCCCTTGTAGAAATCCTCCGCCTGCGATTGCGCGCCAAGGCCCAACCCGGCGATGACCGACAGGACGGCACCCAGATAACGGCTGCTAATCATCTGCTTTTCTCCCTGTCGTGTCGTTTCGTTCACGCATCGATGTGCACGCGTTCGCGCACGCCATCAAGGAAACTCGCGCCCTTGGGCGCCTGGTAACGCGTCGAGCGGACGCGAAAACTCCTAGGATCGAGACCGGGCGGCATGGCGCCGGCGGCGACGTCCTTGAGAGTATCGAGCAAAAGACGCCTCAGCTTGACCACGCCCGCGTCGCCCGGCAGCAGGTGTTCTTTCGTCCTGTCGACGATCGGACCCATCGATTCCTGGATCGCCGCATCCTGCACGCCGAGCCCGCGCAGGCCCGTATAGGACTTGCCGCTCGCCTGCAGCGCGCGGTCGATCAGGTAGTCGTTTTGCCTGTTGCAAACCGTGCGGTCGCTGCCCGGAATCGTTTCGGCGTGAATCCAGTCATAACCCCTGCACACCGCGAGTTCTTCCGGCGTGAACGGCCGGTTCGGCTGGAAGTCGATGCTGTAGAGCATCGTGTTCTCGTCGTCGATCGGCACCCACATGTGCGCCGCGTGCGGCACCGACGAGATAATCTTGTGGAACGGCATCAGGAAGATGTTGATGTTCCAGTGGATGTCTCCGCCGCCGAGATCGCGGCCGGTGCCGATGGCGAAACCGAAGTCCATCGCCACCACCTCGTAGAAAGACGGCACGACGCGACGGCTGCTTTCGACGCTGCCGGCATGCAGGAAAGTCAGATGCGGCGCATCGTAGCCGCCTTCGACCCCCTGCAGCCAGTTGCATTCCTGGATGCGGCGGCTGGCCACGCACTGGGCATCGGGGATGCACGCCCATTCGAGATCGGGGAACGCGGGCTTGAGGTCCGCCGGGCCCATGTAGGCCCAGACCAGGCCGCCCCGCTCCTCGCACGGGTAGGACTTGATCCGCAGCTGGCGCTTGATCGCGCTCATCTGCGTTTCCGTCGTCGTGCCGGGCGCGATGCAGGGAACGTCCACGCAGTCGCCGTCGCGGTTGAACTTGATCCCGTGGTAGACGCAGCGCAGCCCGTTCTCCTCGTTCCGGCCGAAGAACATCGAGGCCAGCCGGTGCGGGCAGTAT
>CAXRES010000154.1:0-6319 GCA_964229575.1 Alphaproteobacteria bacterium | reverse complement strand
GCCGCGCATGCCGCGCTCGCCGGGGCCGGGGCGCGACAGGACGGAAACGCGCGAGCCGATCGCCGGAAAGGTGACGCCTTCCACGGGAATGCCGTGTTCGACGACCTCGCCCGACGGGTCGACGCCGAGGATCAGCGGCAGGATCGGGTTGCGCTGCATCTGGGTGCCCGCGCGCACGCCGCAGTTGAGCACGCGGTTGACCGTCGTCGCATGCACCTTGACCAGCACCTGCCCGCGGCCCGGCCTGGGCGTCGGCACGTCTTCGTACCTGAGGACTTCGGGCGGCCCGAACTCGTGAAGAATTGCTGCCTTCATCGGTCGATCACTTGGGCTTGACGAAGCTGGTGTTCAGCGTGCCGAGCTCGCCGATCGTGGTGACGATCTTGTCGCCCGCCTTCAGGTAGATGCCGCGGCCCTTGCCGACGCCCGCCGGGGTGCCGGTGGTGATGACGTCGCCCGGGGCGAGCGTCAGGTGCTGGCTGAGATACGCGATCTGTTCCTCGATGCGGTACCACATGTCGCCGGAATTGCCGTTCTGCATCTGCTCGCCGTTGAGCCAGAGCTGGATCGGCTGGTTGTAGATGTCCTTTACGAATTCGCGCGGCGTGATCCACGGCCCCATGGGGGTCGAGCCGTCCCAGTTCTTGCGGCGGAAGCGGTCGCGGCGGAAGGCATGGTCCTGCGGGGTCTTGGCCTCGGCCGCCGAGGGCCCGCGGATCGACATGTCGTTGAGGATGGTGAAGCCGGCGACGTACTTGAAGGCGTCTTCCTTCTTCACCCAGAAGGCCGGCTTGCCGATGACCACCGCCACCTCCGATTCCCAGTCGATGGCGGTCGAAGTACGGGGCAGGTTGATCCTGGCGCCGTCGCCGACGACGACCTGGCGCGGGGTCTTGAGGAAGAACACCGGCGCGTTCAGCTCCTTGTCGGGCATCGGCGCGGTGTTGCCCATTTCGGCGCGGTGCGCGATGTAGTTCGATGCGATGCAGAAGATGTTGCCGGGGTACATGATCGGCGGCAGCAGCGCGGTGCGGCCGCGCGGCTTGCAGGCGGCCTTGTGCTTGCCGGCGGCGACCTCGGCCGCGATCTTCTTGAGCCAGCGGTTGGCGCTTGCCCACTTGTCGAGGATCGTCAGGGTCGAGGTGGCGTCGACCGGCGCGCGCCTGAATTTCGACAGATCGACGACCTTGTCGCCGACAAGAATGCCCGGCGTGGGTTTGCCCTTGTTGCCCTTGAACGTGAGCAGGCGGTACTGAGTGGCCATGCGTCTCCCCTTTGGCGAGATGTTTCGTTGTTTGAACTTTATCGGATCGGTGGACTATTCCCAGGGCCCCAGGAACGGCTCGCCCATGTAGCTGTCGGGCTGGGCCGCGATGGTCTCGGGCCAGACGCCCGGCTGGACTTCGGGCCGTGCCGATGCGGGGCGCGGCTTGCCGTCCCAGCCGATCTGTTCGATGTAGTGATAGAACTGGACGGCGTGGCCGTCGGGATCCTCGACGATGAAATGGTAGTCGATGCCCGGGAACAGTGAGAGCGGCAGTTCGCGCACCTTGCAGCCCTTTTCAATCAGGAACTCGCGCGCGTTGCGCAGCTGGCGGTAGTTCGCCACCTGCAGGCCGATGGAGAAGTTCGTCGTGTGCGACGAAAGGCCCAGTTCCGAACGAAGCGCCAGCGGATAAAGCGCCAGCGAATGGTGCTCGGTGTTGGTGCGCAGGAATTCGCAGGCGTGGCCCCTGTAGACGACCGTTTCGGTCGGCGTGAAGCCGAGCATGTCCATGTAGAAGCGCTTTGCCGCCGCGACGTCCTTCATGAACAGGCGCACGGGTCCCATGCGCACGATCTTGAACGGGCGGGCGAGCAGGATGCCGTCGACGTCATACGTCGCGGGCGGCCGGTTGGCGGCGCGGTAGCCCCTGGTGAAGTCGACGCCGCGGTCGAGCGCGTCGCTGACTTCCTGGTATTCGCTGATCTGCGGCAGGGCGGGGGCTTCGCGGAAGGCGCGGTCGTGCATGTCCCAGGGCTTGGAATGGCCATCCCAGCCGATCTGCTCTATGCCGTAATAAAGTTCGTTCACGTTGCCGTCGGGATCGGCGATGTAGGTATGCCAGTTCGATCCGGGCATATCGCGTCCCGACCGGACGATCGGCACCTGCTTGGCCGAGAACCATTTGACGGCATCGGCGATCTGGCCGAGGCTGCCGCACTGCCAGGTGATCTGGTTGGTCGTGATTTCGCTCGGCCAGCGGTCCTTGCCTTCGGCCACTTCGCGCATCGAGCGGTTGAACAACACCATGGCGTGATGGTCCGAACCGTAGCGCGTGAAAACGCCGATCGGCGGGCCCTTGATCTGCGCCAGCTGTTCCGGGGTGAAACGTTCGGTCGCGTCGCGGATGTCGGTCATGACGAAGCCGAGGATGTCCGTGTAGAAACGGATCGATTCCTCGATCTTGTAGACGTTGTAGCCGAAGTGCCCGAGCCGGACGAGGCGGAAGGGGCGGTCGAGCGCCACGCCGCCGACCGCGAACTTGCCGTTGCCGGTGGGGCGTCCGTAGTAGTCGGAGAATGCCTGATCGTCCACCTGAACCTCCCTTTGCCGGGCCTGTTGCCGGCTTGCCTGCCTGTGCCCGTGCCTGGGCCGGGGCAATGGCCGGGGCCGATCGTTTTCCGCCTGCCGGCCGCTCCAGTGGCTTGATATTGCGCCAATCTTGGACGGTGTCAACCGGCGAGCCGGCCCGGGAAACAGCGCATAAGTCCTTGAGGCCGCATCGGTTTCCGGCGCCCCTCAGGCCCTTTCGCTGTTGTAGGCCATCGAGGCGCCGCGCTTTTCGAAATTCTCCGGATCCGGATCGAGCCCGTGGCCGAGCGTCAGGCGGTTCATGAAGGCGAAGCGGCAGATGACGAGGATCGCATCATGCAGGGCCTGTTCGTCCCAGCCCGCCGCGTAGACGGCGTCGGCGTGGGCCTGGGAGACCCGGCGGGGCTCCAGCGTCAGGACCTTGGCGAAGCGCAGGATCGGCTTCAGTTTTTCGTCGACCGGAAGCGTTTCGGCGTCGTCGCAGATGTTCTCGAAGATCGCCGGATCGGCGCCGAGGTTCTTTGCCACCTCCGAATGGCCGCCGTAGCAGTAATCGCAGCGATTGAGGTGCGAAACGTAAGCCGCGATCGTTTCACGCTCCGCGGGGGTGAGCGCCGAAGGTCCACGCATGATGATTCGGCCCATTTCGCCCTGCGCGCGCCGCAACTCGGGTTTCAGGCCGAAGACTTCACGGACGTTGGCCTTGGCAGGCAGGGATTTCATGTAGGGCATGGCTTTCGCTCTCCCGGGCAATTTCCAGGTCTGGATAATTCCATTCAGCGAAAGACTGCGACGATTCCCGGATTTCATCAATGCACGATTGCGCGAGCCGGGGTATTGGGGACATGATCCCCTGTCGGGCGGCGCAGATCGCCCATCCGCGGGAGCGATACGGGGCCTCCCGCTTTTCAACGGGGGATATTCATGTCGGGATCACTTCATCGCCTGCTGGCTGTCGTGTTTCTGGTCTCCATCTGCCTGCCCGGGCGGGCGGAGGCCCAGACCGCGGTCGCCGATTTCTACAAGGGCAAGAGCGTGTCGCTGCTGATCGGCTATCCGCCGGGCGGCGGCTACGACGTTTATGGCCGCGCCGTCGGCCGGCACATCGGCCGCCTGATTCCGGGCCAGCCGACCATCGTCATCAAGAACATGCCGGGCGCGGGCAGCCTCAAGGCGGCCAACTACATCTACAACGTGGCGCCCAAGGACGGCAGCCTGTTCGGCATCGTCGCGGGCGGCATCATCATCGATTCGCTGATTGGCGGCACCAAGACCGAATTCGACGGGCGCAAGTTCACCTGGCTCGGCAGCGCCAACGAATCGACCAGCGCCTGCTACGCCTGGCACGCGACGGGCTTCAAGACCCTGAAGGACGTCATGGAAAAGGAATTCGTGGTCGGCGCCGTGTCGGGCGGTTCTTCCACTTACGTCTGGCCGCTTGCCATGAACAACATTCTCGGCACGAAATTCAAGATCGTGGGCGGTTATCCGGGGACCAATGACATCGTGCTCGCGGTCGAGCGCGGCGAGGTACAGGGCCTGTGCGGCCTGTTCCTCTCTTCGATCAAGCCGATGCGCCCGACCTGGCTGCCGGAAAAGAAGGTCAACGTGCTGGTGCAGGAAGCGACCGCGCGCCACCCCGACATTCCCGACGTTCCGACCGTGCTGGAATATGCGAAGAACGCCGACGACCGCGCCGCGCTCAACCTGATCTTCGGCTGGCAGGTGATGGGACGCCCCTTCATCGCGCCGCCGGGGGTTCCCGAGGATCGCGCGGCTGCTGTGCGCGCGTCCTTCGATGCCACCATGAAGGACAAGGCTTTTCTGGCCGATGCAGACAAGACCCGCATCGAGATCATCCCCCGCACGGCAGCGCAGGTGCATGCGTTCCTGGACGAGGCGTGGAAGACGCCGAAGCCGGTGATCGAGCGCGTCTACAAGGTCATGGGCCGCGACAAGCCGTCGAAGAAAACGCAGTAACGGCGCAGAAAACGAAAAAGGGCGGCCCTTGGGCCGCCCTTTTGTCTTGCGCTGGGGCAATGATTTCAGGCGGCGACTGGAACCTCGCCCTGGGTGGCGAAACGGCGCAGAAGGCGGCGTTCCGCCGGGCTGAAGTCGGTGCGCGCGTGGATGGTCGAACGGTTGTCCCAGATCAGCACGTCGCCCGGCCGCCACTTGTGGGCATAGACGAACTCGGGCCGTTCCATGTGCCTGAACAGACGTTCGAGCAGGGCATCGGACTGCTCCTTCGGCAAGCCCTCGATGGCGAAGGTCATCAGGTGGCTGATGAACAGCGACTTGCGCCCTGTTTCGGGAATGACGCGGACGGCGGGATGGCTCGCGCTCTTGTCCAGCGAGTTCTTTTCGCGCAGCGTCGTGCCGTGCATGAAACCCTGAAGCGCGTTGCGTCCGGCGAGCAACTTTTTGGTTTCCTCGTCCAGCGCGTCATAGGCCGCCGTGGTCGAGGCGATCACCGTGTCGCCGCCTTCCTTCGGGACTTCGATGGAATAGAGGATCGTCGCCCGCGACGGCGTCGGGATATAGGACATGTCCGAATGGAAGTGCATTTCCCCGTCGGGCAGGGAGCCGATGGGATTGCCCTGGGCGTCCCGGATATTGCTCACCAGCATGGTGTAGCCGTTGTAGGCGTCGCCTTTTTCGTTGCGGAATTCCCTGGGGCGCGGTCGCTCGATCAGTTCGCCGAACAGCTTGGCGAAACGCACCTGCTGGTGTTCGTCGATGTCCTGGCCGCGGATCAGGATGACGCCGCGATCGAGCCAGGTCCTGACGATGGTTGCCGCATCGTCGGCCGACAGTTCCTTGCGCAGATCCACGCCGCCGATCTCGGCGCCGATCAGGGGGCGGAGCGGGGTGACAGTGACGCTCATGATGTCCTCTTTGCCTTGGATCAATGGGCCGCCGGGGGGCGCGGGGGATTTTAAGGCGTTTCGCCTTTTTTGTCTCCTGCGCCCTCGGGCGGCGACGTCGCGCGTCAGCGAGACTTAGTCGCGTTTGGGCGGGACCGCGCGGCTCAGAAAGGCGGGCATGTGATCGCCGAAGGCGACGACCGGCTTGCCCTCGTCGTCGCGATCGCGCCGATCGCGGCGGTTTTCGCGCTCGCGATGCGGACGTTCGGCCCGCTCATTGCGGGGACGATCGTTTCGCGGGTGGCTTTCGCGGGGCGGCTTTTCGCGGCTTTCGACCGGCATGGGCTCGACGCGTTCGGCCGGCGCGGTTTCGGCATGGACTTCGGTGACGGCCTCGGCCGGCGCGTCGCTCGCGGACGCTTCGCTGCGTTCGCGTCGGCGCGGCCCTCGGTCGCGTCCGCCGCGGCTACGACCGCGTCCGCCGCGCTCGCGGCCACGGCCGCGGTCGGCGTCGGCGCCGTCTTCGTCTGCGCCGCCGGCCTCGATCCCCTCGACGAGGGTCACGGCGATCTGCTTGCCGAGCAGCTTTTCGATTGCCGCCAGGAATTTCGCGTCATCGGGCGCGACCAGGGTGATGGCGCGGCCCTTCATGCCGGCGCGGCCGGTGCGGCCGATGCGGTGCACGTAGTCTTCGGCGTGGAAGGGAATGTCGTAGTTGAAGACGTGGCTGAGACCCTGAATATCGATGCCGCGCCCGGCGACGTCGGTGGCGACCAGCAGATTGATCTTGCCCGCCTTGAAGGCTTCCAGCGTTTCGGTACGGGCCGACTGGACCATGTCGCCATGCAGGGGGGCGGCGGAGAAGCCATGGCGGATC
>CAXRES010000153.1:0-5860 GCA_964229575.1 Alphaproteobacteria bacterium | reverse complement strand
CGCGCCTCGCGCCCGACCTGCCCGCCGACGAGCGCGACAGGATCCGCGAGCTGACCATCGAGGCGCTCGAGATTCTCGCCCGCGACGAACTGGTGCGGGTGCGGCGCATCCTGGCCGAAACCCTGAAGGACGTGGCGAACGTGCCGCGCGAGGTGATGCTGCGGCTCGCGCGCGACACCGAACTCGTGGTGGCGGCGCCGGTCCTGCAGTTCTCTCCGCTGCTGACCGACCGGGACCTGATCGAAATCATCGCGAGCCCGTCCGTGGCCGGCGCGCTTTCGGCCATTTCGCGGCGCGCGGCCGTGTCGGAAGCGGTGTCCGACGCCCTCGTCCATTCCGAAGACTGGGACGCGGTCTCTGCGCTGCTCGCCAACCCCTCGGCGCAGATCCGCGAGGAAACCCTCGACCAACTGGTCGAAGGCTCGCGCACGGTCACCAGCCTGCAGATGCCCATCGTTCGCCGCCCGCGCCTGCCCTTGCGCGCGGCGCGAAAGCTGGCGAGCTTCGTCGCCGATGCGGTGCTGGCCGTGCTGATGCGGCGCGAGGACCTGGACGAGGATACGGCGGAACTGGTCAGCGACACGGTGCGCCGGCGCATGCGCGAACGCGGCGCCGACGCCGATCCGGCCGAAGAGGCGCCGCACGTCGCCGCCATCCGCGAGCCCGCCCGCATCGCCGAAGAGGTGTGCCGCCTGCATCGCGAGGGCAAGCTCGACGACGGGCGGATTTCGTCGGAACTGACCAGCGGCAACCGCGCCTTCGTGACCGAGGCGCTGGCGGTCAAGGCCGGGTTGCCCGCCGCCGTGGTCGATCGCATCGCCCAGTCGCGCAGCGCCAAGGCGATGACGGCGCTTGCCTGGAAGGCGGGCTTCTCCATGCGCTTCGCCATGAAGCTCCAGTCGCGCTTCGCCAACGTGCCGTCGTCGGAAATGCTGCACGCGCGCGACGGGTTCGACTACCCGATGTCGGAAGAGGACATGGCCTGGCAGATCGGCTTCTACGCGAGCTGACCGTCCGGCGTTAGCCGGCGTGGATCGTCGTCCGGCGTCAGCCGGCGTGGATTAATCGGCGTCGGACGCCTTGCGATGAGAGGCGATTGACTATACGCCGTCATGCCCCGGCTTGTCCGGGGCATCCAATGGATCGCCCGGATAAACCGGGCGATGACGAATTTGGTTAGGCAATTCCACCCAAATGCAAACGGCGTTCAGCCGGCGCGGATGAGGGTGCCGACGCCCGCGTCGGTGAAGATTTCGAGGAGCAGAGCGTGCGGCACCGTCCCGTCGATGATGACAGCGGCGTCCACGTCGTTTTCCACCGCATAGAGGCAGGTTTCGATCTTCGGAATCATGCCGCCGTGAATGGTGCCGTCGGCGATCAGCCGGCGGGCTTCCGACGTGGTCAGTTCCTTGATCACGTTGCCCTGCTTGTCCATCACGCCCGGAACGTCGGTCAGCAGCAGGAGCCGCGTGGCGCCGCTCGCCACCGCGATGGCGCCGGCCGCGGTGTCGGCGTTGATGTTGTAGGTTTCGCCCTTCGATCCGACGCCGATCGGCGCGATCACGGGGATGATGTCGGATTCCTCGAAGGTTTCGAGCAGGTGCGGATTGACCCGCGTCGGTTCTCCGACAAAGCCGAGGTCGAGAATCTTCTCGATGTTGCTGTCGCTCACGCGCTTGGTGCGCCGCACCTTTTCGGCGCGAATCAGGCCGCCGTCCTTGCCCGACAGGCCGATGGCGTTGCCGCCCAGCTCGTTGATCATGGTGACGATCTGCTTGTTGATGGAGCCCGAAAGCACCATCTCGACGATTTCAACCGTTTCGCGGTCGGTGACGCGCAGGCCGTCGACGAACTCGCTCTTGATCTTGAGGCGTTCGAGCATCTGGCCGATCTGCGGCCCGCCGCCGTGGACGACCACCGGGTTGATGCCGACCTGCTTGATCAGCACGACGTCGGAGGCGAACGCGCGCGCGAGAGCGTCCTCGCCCATGGCGTGGCCGCCGTACTTGATGACGAAGGTTTCGTCCGAATAGCGCTTCATGTAGGGCAGCGCTTCGGACAGGGTGCGGGCCTTTTCCAGCCAGCTCGGGTGCGGTATGTGTTTCTTGTCGGTCATCATTTTCTCGCTCTTGGCGCGCGGACTCTAACCCAATTGCGCGGGCTGGGCCAGCGCTGCGACGGCGACGCGCAACGCGTCGATGCCTTCGCCGGTGGCCGACGACGTCACCAGCACTTCCGGGTGCGCCGCGGGCCGTCCCCGGATCGCTTCCGCCACGGCGGCGGCGATCTCATGCGCGGCGTTCTCGTCCTTGCCGAGTTTGTCGGCCTTGGTCAGCACCACCTGGTAGCTGACGGCGGCGGCGTCCATCATGTCCATCGCGGTCCGGTCGTGCGGACCCACTCCCCGGCGCGCGTCGATCAGCACCAGCACCCGGCGCAGGCGCGCGCGGCCCTTCAGGTAAAGTTCGATCAGCTGCGACCACTTCTGCACGGCGCCGCGACCGGCGCGGGCGTAGCCGTAGCCGGGCAGGTCCACCAGCATCAGCCGGTGGCCGAGATCGAAGAAGTTGATCTGCTGGGTGCGTCCGGGTGTCTGCGAGGTGCGCGCCAGCGCCCTGCGGCCGGTGAGCGCGTTCAACAGGCTCGATTTGCCGACGTTGGACCGCCCGGCGAGCGCCACTTCGGGGAGGACCGGCGGCGGCAGGCTGTCGACCCTGGCCGCGCCGGCGACGAAATCGCAGGGACCGGCGAACAGCTTGCGCGCGGCTTCGATCGCTTCCGGATCGAGGGCCTCTCCGGGACGATCCGCCGCAGGGATACCGCTGCCGGCCATCGCCGCCCCCGTCAGGCCCTGTGGCCCGACGCCTTCTTCTCCGCCCGGTCCATCGATTTCATGATGTACCACTGCTGGGCGATGGACAGCAGGTTGTTCCAGGCCCAGTAGATCACCAGGCCGGCGGGGAACGGCGCCATGATGAAGGTGAAGAACACCGGCATGAACATGAAGATCTTGGCCTGCACCGGATCGGGCGGCGGGGGGTTCAGCTTCATCTGCAGGAACATCAGCACGCCCATGACGATCGGCCAGGCGCCGATGGAGATGAATTGCGGAATGAAGCCGGGAACCGCGAAGGGCAGCAGGCCGAACAGGTTGATGAAGCTCGTCGGGTCGGGCGCCGAAAGATCGTGCACCCAGCCGTAGAACGGCGCGTGGCGCATTTCGATGGAGACGAACAGCACCTTGTAGAGCGCGAAGAACACCGGAATCTGGATCAGGATCGGCAGGCACGAGGCGGCCGGATTGACCTTCTCGCGCCGGTAGAGCTCCATCACTTCCTGGTTCATGCGCTGGCGGTCGTTGCCGTAACGCTCCTTGAGTTCCATCATCCTCGGCTGGAGCTTCTTCATCGCGTTCATCGACTTGTACGACTTGTTGGCGAGCGGGAAGAACAGGAGCTTCACCAGAACCGTAACGGCGAGAATGGCGAGACCGAAGTTGCCGAGGAACTTCGACAGGACGTCGAGCAGGTAGAAGAACGGCTTGGTCAGGAAATAGAACCAGCCGAAGTCGATGGCGAGATCGAAGTTGGCGATGTTCAGCGTCTTGGCGTAGCCGTCGAGCACGCGCACTTCCTTGGCGCCGGAGAACAGGTGGCTCGTGGCTTCGATGCTCGCGCCGGGCGCAAGCGCGCGCGCCTCGCCGGTGAAGTCGACCTGGTATTTGTCGATATTGCCCGCCTTCCAGTGCAGAAAGCGCCCCTGAACCTTGTTCGCGGCGGCGGGAACCAGCGCGGCCAGCCAGTACTTGTCGGTGATGCCGATCCAGCCTCCGGTCGAGGTCTTGGGAATCTGGCGCTTCTCGACGAGGTCCTTGTAGGAGATTTCCTCCAGCCTGCCGTCGAACACGCCGAGCGGGCCTTCGTGCAGGATGTAGAAGCCTTCGGTCTTGGGCGTGCCGGTGCGGTTGACCAGCGCATAGGGCGTGAGCGTCACCGCCGCCGCGCCGCGGTTCTCGACCTTCTGGGTGACGGTGAACATGTAGGAATCGTCGATCGCGATGGTGCGCGAAAAACGCAGGCCCTGGCCATTGTCCCAGCTGAGCGTCACCGGCTTGCCCGGCGCCAGGCTCGCGGTCGAGGCGGTCCAGGCGGTATCGGCGCCGGGAACCTTGATCTGCGGGTCGGAGGCGATCCAGCCGTATTCGGCGTAATAGCCGCCGGCGCCGCCCGGCGGGGCGAACAGGCGGATGTTGTCGGCGCCGGCCTTCGGCGTTTCGCGATAGCCCTTGAGTACCACGTCGTCTATGGCTGCGCCGGTAAGCGCGATCGATCCGGAAAGGTTCTTGCTCTCGAGCCTGACGCGCGGCCCGGCGATGACCGGCTTGGCGGGGAGTGCCGCGGCACCGGCCGGCGCGGCGGGCGCGGCCGGCGTGTTCGGAACCTGCGCCTGCGGCGCGCCCGGAATCTGCGCCTGCGGCGCTCCCGGAATCTGCGCCTGCGGCGCGGGGGCAGTGCCGGGGGCGGCGGGCGGACGGCTTCCCGTCGCCTGGCCCTGCTGCGCCGTCTGGGCCTGTTGCTTGACCTTGTCCAGCTTCGGCTTCTCGTAGAAGTACTGGAAGGTCATCATGATCAGGACCGAGGCCACGATGGCGATGATCAGGTTCTTCTGGTCGTTCATGTGTGCTCCGGGCCTTTACGCGGCGTGCCTTATACGGCGTGATGGTGCGAACAGGTGTGGGATGCGGTCGTTTCGGGTACCGGATCGGCACCCCACGGGCCCCACGGATTGCAGCGGCCGAGCCGCTTGAGGGCGAGCCAGCCGCCCCTGAGCGCGCCGAAGCGCGCGACCGCCTGCAGGGCGTATTCCGAGCAGCTCGGTTCGAAACGGCAACTCGTCGGGAACAGCGGGCGGATGAGCAGGCGATAGGCCCAGATCAGGACGAAGGCGCCGGCGCGCGCGAGCCCGCCGATCAGGGTCCCGGCAAGCCGTGCAAAATCGCAAATGGCCGCGCGCAGCGCGATGGTCATGACCGCTCCCGAACCGGTTCGGCCCGTTCGCCGTCCCGCCAAAGCTTGAGCCGCTTGAGCGCCGCGACGAGATCGCGGCAGAGCGCATCATAAGGCCGATCCACTGTCCCCGCACGGCCGATCAGTACGTAATCGAAAGCGGGCGCGGCGTGCCCCGGCATGATTTCGCCCGCTGCGGCCTTCAGCCTGCGGCGCGCCCGGTTGCGCACCACCGCGTTGCCGACGCGCCGGGACACGGTGAAGCCGCAGCGCAATTCGGCGCCCCCGTCGTCGCGCGCCACCGCCTGCAGCACGAGGCCGGCCGTCGCCGCCTTGCGGCCAACGGCGCTTGCGCGCACGAACTCGCGGCGCCGCTTGAGGCGGGATGGCGCGGTCGTCATGGATCGGAAAACGGCCCGGTTCAGGCCGAGAGGCGCTTGCGGCCCTGCTTGCGGCGGTTGGCCAGGACCTTGCGGCCGCCGACCGTCGCCATGCGCGAACGGAAGCCGTGCCGGCGCTTGCGAATAAGCTTCGAGGGCTGATAGGTGCGTTTCACGTCACCAACTCCGGTTCGTCAAAAAAGAAAGGGCCCGGCGGACCGGGCGCGCGGGCGGTGTATAGCGGCCCTCGCGGCGTCAAGTCAATGGCAAGGACCCCTTATTTTTCAACTATTTCGCCGATTCGGGCGGCAAAACAAGGCTTTGCCGGCAGCCGCCCGGGCTCGCGCGCCCGCGACGGACCGCCGAAGCCGTTCGTCGACTGTGATAAGACTTGCCGAGGCCTGGAATAGGCTGAGGAATGGGAGAGCGATGGCGCCGGCGGACCGCAGGCAGGTCAGAGAGGAAGGCGAAGGC
>CAXRES010000152.1:0-4679 GCA_964229575.1 Alphaproteobacteria bacterium | reverse complement strand
TTGGCGAAGCCGGGCAGGGTATGAATGTGTGTTGCCGCAAGATCGCTTCTGTTGTCGCTCGGCCTGGTCGCCCTGGCCGTCCTGATCCTGACCGCGGGGACCGCCCGGGCGCAGGTCGCCCCGGGGCAGGTCGTCGCCGTGGGCGAAATCCGCACGGCGCGGGACGCCAAGATCGTGCGCGCGGGCAACGAAATCGTGGCCGCGGCCGGCGCGGCGATCGCCGAGAAGGATATCCTGGTGACCGGCGCATCGGGTTCGGTCGGCTTCATCCTCAACGATAATTCGGTCATCACGCTCGGTCCGTCGTCGCTGTTTCGGCTCAACGAATTCGTCTTTCAGCCGCGCGAGAACAGGCTGGGCCTGTTCGGCGAGATCTACGCCGGCACGATGGAATACATATCGGGCAAGATTTCCAAGATCGCCAAGGACGCGGCGAAGTTCCGCACGCCCTATACGACCGTGGCGGCGCGCGGCACGCGCATGTTCATCCGCGCCGACGAATAGGCACGGGCGATGATCAGCCGCAGGCGTTTTCTGCTTTTCCTCGCGCTGTTCGGCGTGGTCGCCTACCTAGCCTTCGCCTTCATGCGCGTCTACGTCGATTTCGGCCTCCCCAGGAACCTGATCGTCCTGGTCCCCGATCCCGACGGTCGCGTGGGCGAACTCGATGTGTCGAACCAGAACGGCGCGGTGACTTTGAACAAGCCTTACCAGGCGACGGGCGCTTCCCGCAGCGATGAGGCGCCACGGGCGCCCTTCACCGTCCGCGAAGACGACGTCAGGTCGATCTTCAGTGCGGTGGCGGCGCAAAGGCCGCCCCTGCCCGTGACGGTGACGCTCAATTTCCAGCCGGGCGTGAACATCGCCCAGACGGCCGGGGTGGAACTCGACCGGATCGTCGGGGAAATCCAGGCGCGCCCGAACGCCCGCGTTTCCATCTTCGGTTACGCCTCGGCGACGGGCAATGCCGTGATCAATCACGCCGCCTCGCTGTTTCGCGCGCGCGCGGTCGGCAGCGCGCTCGCCGCTCGCGGCCTGGATAGCAACGATTTCCTGATCGAATCCCTCATCGATACGACGTTGAGCGGAACCGTCCAGGCCGGGGACGGCATTCCCAACAACCGGCGGGTCGAAGTGGTGATTCGCTAGCCGGATGCCCGACCGATTCGTGTAAAGTCCGACCGGGAGGCGGCATGGCCGGGTCAGGACACGGAAAGGATTCGATCTCGCGCAAAGGCTGGCGCCGGCCGAACGGGCTGGCATCCAGGCTGGCCGTGGCCTTCGTCTGTCTGGCCGCCTATGTCCTCCTGCGCGTTCTCAGTCCGATGCCGGCCGAAAGCCTGCGCGACAGCGCGAGCGGCGCCGCCATCGAGATCGCCCGCAAGATCGACGGCGGCGGCGTGTCGGCGACAACCAGGGTTCTGATCGTCGACATCGACGAGGCGACGATCGAAAAATTCGGCCGCTGGCCCCTGCCCGAAGCGGCGCTTGCAACGCTGGTCGAACGCGCGCGCCGGGGCGCGCCGGCCGCCATCGGCTTCGCCTATGTGTTCAGCGGCGCCACGGGCGCGCGGGACATCGATCCTCGACTGGCGGCGAGCCTGTCGGGCGGGCCGGTCGTTCTCGGCACGGCGCCGTCCCGCTCGGCGCAGGTTTTCGATCGGGGCAGGATTCCGAGCATCCCGGTACGGCTCAACGACCCGCGCGCGCTGGAAGCCCTGCCGCGGTTCGACCGCCTGATGCCGGTTCCCGATCCGCTCCTTCGCGCCGCTGCCGGCGTCGGCCTGCTGTCGCTCCAGTTGTCGCACGACGGCATACCGCGCCGGCTGCCGATGCTGGTGCGCTATGGCGGGGCGCTGCTGCCGTCCCTGCCGGTGGCCATGCTGCAGGCCGCCTCGCAGGGCCGCTACGTGGACGTCGAGGGCGGCCCGGCCGGCCTGCGCCGCGTCTCGGTCGGAGAGCGCTCGGTGCGTACGGATGCGGGCGGACTCGTATGGTTCGAGGTCGATCGCGGCGTTCCGCATCAGCGCGTATCGGCGCTCGACCTGCTCGAAGGCCGCTTCGACGATGCGGCCTTGCGCGGAAATTACGTGCTGATCGGTTCGACCGCCGCGGGGGTTTCTTCGGAACATGCTTCCGCCGACGGCGGCCTGCTTTCGGGTATGGACGCGCTCGCCTATTCGCTCTCGGCGCTGCTCGGCGGCAAGACCTACTTTTATCCCGTCGCGTCGTTGTGGCAGGAAATCCTCGCCGCCGTCCTGATCGCCGTTTTCGCATTGGCGATGGACTGCATCTTCGGCGCGCGCGCCCTCCTTCTTTCCGGCGCGGCGGTCATTGCCGCGGCATGGGCCGTTGCCGTCTTCGTCATCGCGCGGACCGGGCAGATCGTCGATCCCGGCCTGCTGTCCGTCTTCTCCGTCGTCCTCTTCGCCTCTCTTACCCTGAACAAGTACCAGTTGATGCGCCGCGAGGCGCGCGATCAGCTTGCGGCGAAGGACCGGGAGGTTTCCAGCCTGCGCGAGGACAACGCGCGGGTTTCCGTCGCCGCGGCCAACCCGCGCCTCTCTATCGCGCTTTCGCACGAACTGCGCCAGCCGCTGGCTGCCGCGCGCAATTACCTCGGCGCCATCCGGCGCGTGGCGGCGCGCGAACAGGGTGGCGGCGACCGGGTGGCGAGCTACGTCGAGGAGGCGAGCCGGCAAATCTCGTCCATGACAGAGATCATGAACGAACTCGCCGAAATCGTTCGCGGCGACCTGACCCTCTACAAGGAAGATCATCTCGATGCGGTCGTCCTCGATGCGGTGCGTTCGACGATAGCCTCGAAGGCGGGCGAGGACGTGCGGCTTCTCACCCGGATCGAGGGCGGGACGCCGCCCGTCCTTCTCAACCGCCGCCAGATCCAGCTCGTCGTGTCCAACCTGGCGCGCAACGCCATAGAAGCGCCGAGGAGCCGGCCCGAACTGGTGCTGACCGTGGCCATTCGCGCCCTCGACCCCGAATGGGTGGAAGTCTCGGTCGCCGACACGGCTTCAGGCATTCCCGAGGCGATTCGCGATCGTATCTTCTCGCGCTTCGAATCGTCGAAGAAGGAGGGTTCGGGGATCGGCCTGCCGCTCTGCCGCGACATCGTCGCGGCGCATGGCGGCGAAATCTGGTTCGAGACCGCCGCGGGCGAGGGTACGACCTTCTATTTCACCCTGCGCCGGGCGAACTGATCTCCGGCCCGTCAGCCGTTGCCCTTGAGGAATTCGAGCGCCGCCTGCACGCCGCCCGTCCGGTGCGGCACGCCGGCATTGGCCAGGCCCATCTCGACGCCCGACAGCGCCGCCGACAGCATGATGTCGTTGAGGTCGCCCAGGTGCCCGATGCGAAACACTCGGTCGGCGAGCCGGCCGAGGCCGTTGCCGAGCGACATGTTGTAGCGTTCCGCGACGATGCGCCGGAAGCCGTCGGCCGAATGGCCGTCGGGCATGCATACGGCGGTCAGCGAACTTGAGTAGTGGTCGGGCTCGCGGCACAAGAGTTCGAGCCCCCAGGCGCGCACGGCGCGCCGCGTCGCCTCGGCATGGCGATGGTGACGGGCGAAGACGTTGTCGAGGCCTTCTTCGTGCAGCATCGCGACGGCTTCCTTGAGCCCGTAGAGAAGGTTGGTCGCCGGGGTGTAGGGGAAGAAGCCCTGCGCGTTCAGCTTCCTCATTTCCGCCCATGACCAGTAGGACACGGGCTGCCTGATGCGCTCGGCGGCGGCGAGCGCCTTTTCGCTGACCGCGTTGAAGGACAGGCCGGGCGGCAGCATCAGGCCCTTCTGCGACCCGGCGACGGTGACGTCCACGCCCCAGTCGTCCTGGCGGAAGTCGATGCTGGCGAGCGAGGACACCGTGTCGACCATCAGCAGGGCGGGATGGCCGAGCGTGTCCATCATCCGGCGCAGGCGGGCCACGTCCGACACGCAGCCGGTCGAGGTTTCGTTGTGCACGACGCAGACCGCCTTGATGGCGTGGTCGCGGTCGGCCTCCAGGATCTTCGCCCCCGCGGCGATGTCGGCGCCCGTCCGCCAGTCGCCGGGCACCAGCTCCATGTCGAGGCCGAGCCGCCCGGCGAGCTGGCTCCACAGGGTGGCGAAATGACCGGTTTCGAACATCAGCACGCGCTCGCCGGCGGCGAGTGTGTTGACCAGCGCCGCTTCCCACGCCCCGGTCGCCGATGAGGGATAGATGAAGACGGTCCCCCTGGTCCTGAACACGGTCCTCGCGCCTTCGAGCACGTCCCTGGCCAGTTCGGCGAATTCGGCGCTGCGATGATCCATGGTCGGGCGGGCGAGCGCGTGCAGGATGCGGTCCGGGACGTTGGTGGGCCCCGGGATCTGAACGAAATGACGACCGGCTTTCCGCAAAACGATTCTCCCTTTGCGCCCGTTCGGGGCAAGTTGCGGCCGATGATACCGGCAGCGGCGCGCGGGAAGAACCCAAAACCGATCGTGGCGGGCGGAGAGTGAGTTGTGCGACAAACGTCGTAATCGGGGTCTTGAAGCCGGCGGCAGGCGCCGCCTAACATGGCGCCGGAGGGTGCCGTCTAACATGGCGCCGGAGGGTGCCGTCTAACATGGCGCCGGCGGGCGCGTGGCCGCCCGAGGGCCGTCAGGGCCCGTCCGCGATCTGCGAGCCGATAACGGGAAA
>CAXRES010000151.1:0-19738 GCA_964229575.1 Alphaproteobacteria bacterium | reverse complement strand
TCGAGGTTCTCCACCCGCCCCCGCGCGCTCAGCACGCGCGGGTCTTCGAAGCAGAAGCGGGCGATGGTCTCGGCGAGCGTCTCCACCAGATTGACGTGCGGCCCGGCAAGCAGCTTGCGCAGGCCGTCGGCGACGTCCTCGTAGCACAGGACTTCATGGATGGAATCGCCCGCCGGCGGGCCGTCGTCGCGCACCCCGAGTTCGAGGTTGACGCGCACCCGCTGGCGGCTGCCCTTTTCGTGGCTGTGGATGCCCAGTTCGCAGGCCGCCACCAGGTCGCGGATGAAAACCCGGCGGATTCCCTCGGGCCCCGGCCCGATGTCGGGTGGGCTGCGCAACGGCTGCACGGTGGGCGAACTGGTCATGGACGCGGTACCCGGCCCTCGCTTCACTCGTCGCCGGCATGGCCGCCCGTTGCGGGCGCCCAGTTGAGGTGCTGGCCGCCGTCGAGGGCTAACATTTGGCCCGTAACCGATGGCGCTTCAAGGAGAAAAAGCACCGCTTCCGCGATCTCCCGCGGCGCCGTGGCGCGCCCGAGCGGGGTGGCGCGCGCCTGGGCGTCGAACTGGGCCTGGGTCTGGCGGATGCTGGGCAGCACCGGGCCCGGCGCCACGCCGTTGACGCGCACGCGCGGGGCGAGCGCCAGCGCCATCGTCTGGGTCAGCGTCCACAATCCGGCTTTCGAGACGGTGTAGCTGGTGAAATGCGGCGTCAGGTTGCGCACCCGCTGGTCGAGGATGTTGACGATCGCCCCGCCGGCGCCTTCGGGCAGCCTGCGCGCGAAGACCTGCGACAGCACGAAAGGCGCGCGCAGGTTCACTTCCATGTGCAGATCCCAGCTTGCGCGCGTGGCGCCGAGCGCGTCGTCGCGCTCGAATACCGAGGCGTTGTTGACCAGCACGCCGAGCGGCCCGAGCGCCGTCTCGGCGCGCGGCACGAGATCCTCGATCTCCCGCTCGCGCGACAGGTCGGCTTCGAGCGCCACGGCGCGCCCGCCGCGCGCGGCGATGTCGGCGGCGAGCGCCTCGGCCTCTTCGCCCGATTCGCGATGGTGGATGGCGACGGCCCAGCCGGCCTCGGCCAGCGCCAGAGCGATGGCGCGGCCGATGCGCCGCGCCGCGCCGGTGACGAGGGCGGCCCTGGGAATCGGATAGGGGTTCTGCGTCATGGCGGGGAGGATGGCCGAAGGCCCGGCTTGGCGCAAGCATGGGCGGCGGTCATGGTCTAAACTGGCGCCGAAGCGGCTCATAGCTGGCCGCCGAAGGCAACCCGATGGGCATGACCGAAACCCACTTCCTTGGCCCGATCCTGATCTTCCTCGCCGCGGCGGTGGCGACGGTGGCGCTGTTTCGGCGCATCAACATTTCGCCGGTGATCGGCTATCTCGTGGCGGGCGCCGCCATCGGCCCGCACGGCGCCGGGCTGATTTCGGATGTCGCCAGCGTGCGGGGCCTCGCGGAACTCGGCGTCGTCTTCCTGATGTTTTCCATCGGGCTCGAACTGACCCTAAAACGGCTGGCCACGATGGGCGGCCAGATGTTCGGCCTCGGCGCCGCGCAACTGGCGGCGAGCGGGCTTGCCATCGGGCTTGCCGCCTGGGCGGCGGGTCTCGCGCCGCGCGCCGCGCTCGTCGTCGGCGCGGTCCTTGCCCTGTCGTCGACCGCGATGGTGCTGCAATGGCTCGGCGAAAAGGGCGAGATCGTCTCCCGCGCCGGGCGCGTGGCGCTCGCCATCCTGCTGTTCCAGGACCTTGCGGTCGTGCCGCTGATCGTCCTCGTGCCGCTCCTGGGTGCGGCGGGAACCTCCGTCGGCCTCGCGCTCGCCATCGCGCTCCTGAAGGCGGGGGCGGCGCTCGTCGTCATCGTCGTCATCGGGCGCCTGGTGCTGCGTCCGCTGTTCCGCTTCATCGCCGCGCGGCATACGCCGGAACTGCTGGTCGGCCTCGCGCTGCTGGTCGTCCTCGGCGCCGGTTACGCCACGGAGGCGGCGGGCCTGTCGCTGGCACTCGGGGCTTTTCTCGCGGGCCTCTTGGTCGCCGAAACGGAATTCCGCCACCAGGTCGAGGCCGATCTCGCGCCTTTCCGCGGCATCCTGCTCAGCCTGTTCTTCATGACCGTCGGCATGACCGTGGATTTCGGCCTGATCGGAAGGGAAGGGCCGACGCTGGCGGCGATCGTCGCCGCCATACTGGCGCTCAAGGCCATCACCATCACGGGCGTCTGCCGGGCGCTCGGCGTTCCCTGGCGCCTCGCCCTGCGTCAGGGCCTGATGCTTTCGGAAAGCGGCGAGTTCGCCTTCATCCTGTTCGCGATGGCGGTGACGGCGGGCCTGCTCGACGACCATACCGGCCGCCTTCTGGTGCTGGCCGTCGCCGTGACGATCGTGGCAACGCCCCTGCTCGCCGCTGCCGGGCGCAAGGTGGAGAACTGGTTCGAGGTCGAGGCGGGCGGTCTCGAAAAGCTCGCAAGCGAAAGCGAGGATCTGTCGGACCATGTTCTGGTTCTTGGCTACGGACGCGTCGGCGAAACGCTCGGCCGGCTGCTTGCCGCCCGCGCCATCCCGTTCGTCGCGCTCGATCTCAGCCCGACGCGGGTGGCCGAAGCGCGCGGCCACGGCCTGCCCGTCTATTATGGCGATGCGTCCTCGCGCCTGGTGCTGCGTGCGGCGCGCGCCGACCGCGCGCGACTCGCCGTGGTCACGCTGAACGACGGCGCCGCCACCGCGCGCACCGTGACGGTGCTGCGCGACCGCTTCCCCGACATGCCGATCTTCGCCCGCGCCCGCGACGGGGCCCATTGCGAGGAGCTGGCCCGCCTCGGCGCCACCGGCATCGTGCCCGAGATCGTCGAGGTGTCGCTGCAACTCGGCGGCCAGGTGCTGCGCAGCCTGGGGCTGGCCGAGGACGACGTCGCGCGCGTCCTTGCCGAGACCCGTGCCGGAGTGGTCAAATCCTCGCCGGCCGCCGCCCCGGCGGAGGGGAGGGACCGCCGATGACCGTCACCGGCATGCTCGACCGGGCCGGCCTGCGCCGGGGGCCTCCGGGGGAGCTTGACCGCCTCGAGGCGGCGGCCCGGCGCAAGGGGGCCAAAGCCGCAGAATTCCTGAAAGAATCGCCGTTCCGCGACGACCTCGTGGCACGGGTATTAAAATAAATCAACGATTTAGCCCTTGCAAAAGCCGGGGATCGGGGGCATATGGCCAACCGTAGGCCCGCAGCCGATCCCTGAACTGCCTTGCCGCCTTTGCGTCCGAGCCTTTCCGATCAGATTGCGTCGTCCTGCCCCGGCCGCTTGAGCGTGTCGGGTCCATTGCTAACGTGAACTGAACTGGAAGTGACTTAAATGGCTAAAGGTACCGTGAAGTTTTTCAACACCACCAAGGGTTTCGGCTTCATTCGCCCGGAAGATGGCTCCAAGGACGTGTTCGTCCACATCTCCGCGGTGGAGCAGTCCGGCCTCGGCCGCCTCGATGAGGGCCAGGTCGTGACCTTCGACATCCAGAACGAGGCGCGCGGCCCCAAGGCCGTGAACCTGCGCGCGGGCTGATCCCGCCCGTTTCGCGCAAAAGCGAATCGGAAAAGGCCGCCCTTCGGGGCGGCCTTTTTGCTTGTCAACGTTCGGGCAAGGGGCGAAGGGCTATACTGGCACGCCGGTCGGCCGAAAGGTGCAGCCTTGCGTTTTCTCGCTTCCATCATTGCTTTCATCCTGACCGTCGCGGTCTCCATGCCGGGCCGCGCCGGCGAGATCGACCTCCGGGACTCCTGCCGCCTGCCGGACCGGGCGCGCAACGTGCAACGCGGCACCTTCGAAGGCCGCACGTCGATCCGCTTCGAACTCGGCATCGACGACACCGGCACCTGTCCGGCCGATGTGCGCCGCGGCGGCTACAACCGCGCCGAGCTGCGCAGCGCCGGAAACCTGCCGCGCGACCGCGCCTTGCGTATCAGCTTCGACGTGTTCATCCCCGGCGATATCGCGGCGACGGGGGACATCGCTTTCGGCCAGTTTCACCAGATCGACGAGCCGCCGCTCGCGCTGCTGATGGTGTCGGACCGCCGCTACCGGGTTTCGGCGGGATCGGGGCTTCGCGCGCTGGGCGCGCAAACCCCCAGGCGCGACAACCTGCTGGAACCGTCCGACTTCGGCCGCTGGCATCGTATCGAGATGGCGGCGCGCTTCAGCCGGGGCGAGGACGGCTATATCCGCGTATCGAGCGACGGGGTACTCCGCTTCGAGGCGCAGGGCGCCACGGTCAAGACCGAGCCCTATTTCAAGATCGGCCTCTATGGCCGGCGCGACCGCATGACGGGCCCGCTCGTCGTCTATGCCACGCCGCCCGTCGTCGAATTCGACTAGAAGGGGCGGCCGTAAAGGAATAAACCTCTTCGCCTGGCGCGAACGGCGCGGCATTGGCGGTCGCCCTTCCGCTCCCCGTTCATCGATGCCTTCCCCCGGCCCCCCGGCCCAATTCGTGGCGAACATGGTGACCAGAACGAAGAACATTCGCGCGGCGGCACCGATGCCGGGCGGCGCCCGATGAGCGGCGAGGGACCGCGCGATCCCGGCAAGGCCTTCGTCGTCGTGCTTGGCCTGATTACCGTGGTCGGGCCGCTCTCCATTCACTTCTTCCTGCCCGTGCTGCCGCAGGTGAAGGCCGCCTTCGCCGTCTCCGACGCCCTGGCCCAGGTGACGTTCTCCGTCACGCTCGCCACCATGGCCTTCATGACGCTGATCTATGGCGCGATGTCGGATCGCTACGGGCGCAGGCCCGTGCTGCTCACGGGGCTTGGCCTGTTCGTCTGCGGCAGCGTGCTCGCGGCACTTGCCACCTCGGTCCATGTCCTTGTCGCGGCGCGGCTGATCCAGGCGGCGGGCGCCGGCTGCGGCGTCGCCATGGCGCGCGCCATCGCGCGCGATGCCTACGGGCCCGATCGCCTGGTCAGCGCCATCGCCTACCTGACGATGGCCTATACGCTGGGGCCGATGCTGGCGCCGCCGCTGGGCGGCCTGCTCGGCGTCACCGTGGGCTGGCGCGGCGTGTTCTGGACGGCGGCGGCCTTCGGCCTCGTCGTCGTCGCCGCGGTGATCGCGGCGCTGTATGAAACCCATACGGAACGCGCCCACGGCGGGGCGCGCCTCGGCCGCATCCCGTCCGATTTTCTGCGGCTGTTTTCCCGCCTGCGTTTCGCCGCCTTCGTCAGCCAGTCGGGGTTTTCGTCGGGCACGTTCTTCACGCTGGCCGCGGGTTCGACCTTCCTGATGCAGAACTACCTCGGCCGTTCGGCCGCCGATTACGGCCTCTACTTCCTGATGTTCCCCATCGGCTACTGCCTCGGCAATTTCATATCCAGCCGGCTCGGCGGGCGCGTCGGCATCGAGCAGATGGTGCTGGCGGGTTCCATCTTCATCGTGGCGAGCGTCGCGGGGCAGGCGGGATTCCTGCTTGCCGGAATCGTCACGCCGCTCGTCATCTTCGTGCCGGGATTTTTCCTCAGCCTGGCGCAGGGCATCGCGCTGCCGAACGCGCAAGCCGGCGCGCTGCGCGTCGTGCCGGAACTTTCCGGCACGGCTGCCGGCATCGGGGTGTTCATGCAGATGATCTGCGGCGCGGCTTTCTCGCAACTCTTCGGTCTCATGGCTGACGGCACGCCGATGCCGATGATCGTCTCGATGAGCATCGCCGCCGCGCTCACCATGGTCGCGGGCCTCGCCGCTTATTCCACGCGCCCGCGCTGAACCCGGCCCACCCGCCGCACAAGGCCCGAGGCCCCGGCATATTCCCGATTCGCCGTCTTGCGCCCAAAATGGGTGCATGGTAAGAACAGCCGATGAGAATCATTGCCCGGCGCACCCTGCGGGAATTCGTTCAGTCGCTTGCCGGGCGCAAGGACCAGCCTGCGGTGAAGGCGGCGCTGGAAGCGTGGTTCAGCGAAGCGCGGACGGCGAAGTGGGCGTCCACCGCCGACATCAGGCGGCGGTACGCCACCGCCAGTATCGTCACCGCGGAGCGCGTCGTGTTCAACATCAAGGGCAACGATTATCGCCTGGTCGTCGCGGTCGATTTTGAGAAATCCATCGTCTGGATCAAATGGATCGGCCCGCACAAGGACTATGACCAGATTGACGTGACGGAGATCGAGCATGACCGCTGACGTGAAACCGATCCATACCGAGGCCGATTACGACCGTGCGCTGGCCGAGGTCGAAAAACTCTGGGGCGCCCCGGGCGGCACGCCCAAGGGCGACCGGCTCGACGTTCTCGCGACGCTGATCGACGTCTATGAGACCGCGCACCATCCGATCGATCCGCCAGATCCGGTGGAGGCGATCAGGTTCCGCATGGAGCAGCAGGGGCTTTCGCGCAAGGATCTCGAACCGCTGATCGGGACGCGCACGCGCGTCGCGGAAGTTCTCAACCGCAAGCGCGCGCTTTCCATCGGCATGATCCGGCGGCTTCACGAACACCTTGGCATTCCGGCGGAAGTCTTGATCCGCCCGTCGCGCAAGCCGAAGGCGGCGTGATCGTCCGCATCATGCGCCTGCCAATGCCGACATCGGTGCAGGCGAACTAAAATCCCCGCGCCGCCGCGCTCTCGCGCGGCTATTTCAGAGAAGGCGGCCTGCGCCGCCCGGCTTCCCGGTCTTGACGCGGCCGCCCGGGCGCTTCGGGCCCTTGGCAGTACTCGATGCCTTCTGCGCGCCTTTTCGCACCCGGCCCAGCGGGTTGCGCGGGCGCGCGAGTGCCTGCCCCAGATCGGTGCCGAGCTCGTGCGCCGACAGCCGGCGCACCTCGTCGCGCAGGCGCGCGGCTTCCTCGAATTCGAGATCGGCGGCGGCGGCGCGCATCTTCGCCTCCATGTCCTCGATCACGGCGCGCAGGTTATGGCCGGAAAGTTCCTTTTCGCCGGTGCCCGTGTCCACCGTCAGGTAGTCCTGCTCGTAGACCGATTCCATCACGTCGGCGATGCCCTTCTTCACGCTGGCGGGCGAGATGCCGTGGGCTTCGTTCCATGCGCGCTGCTTGTCGCGTCGGCGCGTGGTTTCGTCGATCGCCGCCGTCAGCGCGTTCGTCATCTTGTCGGCATAGAGGATGACGCGGCCTTCCACGTTGCGCGCCGCCCGCCCGATGGTCTGGATCAGCGACGTGCGCGAGCGCAGGAACCCTTCCTTGTCGGCGTCCAGTATCGCCACCAGCGCGCATTCGGGAATGTCGAGCCCTTCGCGCAGGAGGTTGATGCCGACCAGCACGTCGTAGGCCCCCAGCCGAAGATCGCGGATGATCTCGATCCTCTCCAGCGTGTCGATGTCCGAATGCAGGTAACGCACGCGCACGCCCGCTTCGTGCAGGTATTCGGTCAGGTCTTCGGCCATCTTCTTGGTCAGCGTCGTCACCAGCACGCGGCTGCCTTTGGCCGCCACCGCCTTGCATTCGGCGAGAAGGTCGTCGACCTGACTTTCGACCGGGCGGATGACGGTTTGCGGATCGATCAGGCCCGTCGGGCGGATCACCTGTTCGGAAAACACGCCGTGGGTCTGTTCCATCTCCCACGGGCCGGGCGTGGCCGAGACGAACACCGTGCGCGGGCGCATGCGGTCCCATTCCTCGAACTTCAAGGGCCGGTTGTCGACGCAGGAGGGCAGCCGAAAGCCGAACTCCGACAGCGTGTGCTTGCGGTTGTAGTCGCCCCGGTACATGCCGCCCACCTGCGGCACGGTGACGTGGCTTTCGTCGACGAACAGGAGCGCGTCGGGGGCCAGGTATTCGAACAGGGTCGGCGGCGGCTCGCCCGGCTTGCGGCCGGTCAGATAGCGGGAATAGTTCTCGATCCCGGCGCAATGGCCGGTCGTTTCCAGCATTTCCAGGTCGAAGGTGGTGCGCTCTTCCAGCCTTTGCGCTTCCAGCAGGCGGCCCTCGCGCTGGAGCTGGTCGAGGCGGGCCTTGAGTTCGACCTTTATCTCCTTGATCGCCTGGTTGATCGTCGGCCGCGGCGTCACATAGTGCGAATTGGCGTAGACCGTGATGCGGTCCAGCTCGCCCGACTTTTCGCCGGTCAGCGGGTCGAACTCCGAGATGCCCTCCACCTCGTCGCCGAACAGCGATATGCGCCAGGCGCTCGCCTCGAAATGGGCGGGGAAGATTTCCACCGTGTCGCCGCGCACGCGGAAGGTGCCGCGGGTGAAGGCCGCGTCGTTGCGCCGGTATTGCAGCGCGACGAACTGGGCGAGCAGCTTCGCGCGGTCGACCGTGTCGCCCTTCGCCACGCTCACCGTCATGCGCGAATAGTCCTCGACCGAGCCGATGCCGTAGATGCAGGAGACGGACGCGACGATGATCACGTCGCGCCGTTCCAGCAGCGCGCGGGTCGCCGCATGGCGCATGCGGTCGATCTCCTCGTTGATCGAGGCGTCCTTCTCGATGTAGGTGTCGGTGCGCGGAACGTAGGCCTCGGGCTGGTAGTAGTCGTAATAGCTGACGAAGTATTCGACCGCGTTGTCGGGGAAGAAGCCTTTCATCTCCCCGTACAATTGCGCCGCCAGCGTCTTGTTGGGCGCGAGCACGAGGGCCGGGCGCTTCAGGTTGGCGATCACCTTGGCCATGGTGAATGTCTTGCCCGAGCCGGTGACGCCGAGCAGCACCTGGCTCCTCTGGTCGTGGCGCAGGCCGTCGGTCAGTGCCGCGATGGCCTGCGGCTGGTCGCCCGCGGGCTCGAAGTCGCTTTTCAGGCGAAACTCCGCATCGCCCGCCGGGCGGGCGAATTCCCAGGCCTGCGTCTCTTGGGGCGGGGCGGCGGTCTTGCTCATGGCGCTATATATGCCCCCGGACAGCGGCCTTTGCCAGTGGCGCGGCCAAGTGGCGCCGGTTGCCCTTGTTCCGCCCCTGGGGCACCATCCCAACTTTCGTGGAAGGAGAACCCGTGGCCAGCGCCGAACAGATCAATGCCGACATGCTCTCGTTCTGGAACGGCCAGGGCGGCCACGTCTGGGTGGCGCGCCAGGCGCATACCGACACCACGCTCGCCCCGGTGACCGACGCGCTCCTCGCCTTCGCCGCGCCGCGCGCGGGCGAGCGCGTGCTCGACGTCGGCTGCGGCTGCGGTGCGCCGACGCTGGAATTCGCGCGCGCCGTCGGTCCGGCGGGACGGGTCGCCGCGCACGATATTTCCGGTCCGATGCTGGAGGAGGCCGCGCGCCGCGCCGCGGCTGCCGGTCTCGTCAATATCGACTGGCGGCAGGACGATCCGGCCGCGGCGGTCCTTGATGGTTACGACCTGCTGACCTCGGCCTTCGGCACGATGTTCTTCGGCGATCCGGTCGCCGCCTTCGCCCACATGCGGCGCGCCGCCCGGCCCGGCGCGCGGCTGGCCATCGTGTGCTGGCGCGGGCTCGATGAAAATCCGTGGATGGAAGTGCCGATGAACGCGGTGGCGCCCCACCTGCCGCCGCGCCCCGCGCCGGTGGCGCACGCGCCCGGCATGTTCGCCTTCGCCGATCCCGCGCGCGTCACCGAAGTCCTGACCGCCGCCGGATGGGCCGCGCCCCGATTCGAAAAGCTCGACGTTCCGCTCGACATCGCCGCCGGCCGCGGGCTGGAGGAGGCGGTGGTCCAGTCGACCCGGATCGGCGCGGTCAACAGCTGGCTGCGCAATCAGCCCGCCGATGTCGTCACCGCCGCGACGGCGTCGATCCGCGACAGTCTGGCGCCCTTTGCGAAGGGCCGGAACGTTCGCCTGCCGGGCGCCATGTGGCTGATCGCCAGCCGGGCGGCGGCGTAAGCGTCGCGGGGTTGACCGGCCGGGGCGACATCCCCACCTTCCGATTCCCGCCGCATGCCGGCGACGCAAGGAGGAGACCATGATCGCCATCCGCAAATCGGAAGAGCGCGGCCGTTCGCGCTTTTCCTGGCTCGACAGCCGCCACAGCTTTTCCTTCGGCGAATACGTCGATCCCGCGCATGTCCACTTCGGTTCCTTGCGCGTCATCAACGATGATTGGATCGCCGGAGGCGGCGGCTTCGCGCCCCATTCGCACCGCGACATGGAAATCGTCACCTACATGGTGTCGGGCACGCTTGCGCACGAAGATTCGACCGGCGGGCGCGAAACCATAGGGCCGAACGAAGTGCAGCGCATGACGGCGGGTGCCGGCATCACCCATTCGGAATTCAATGCCTCGGACTCGGAGCCTGTGCGCCTGTTGCAGATATGGATTTTGCCCGATGCCAGGGGCCTCGCGCCCGGCTACGAGCAGAAGGCCTTCGCGGCGGGCGCCAAGGCGGGGAAGCTGCTCGCCATCGCCTCGGGCAATGGCGCCGCCGCGCGGGCGCGGCCATCTCAAGAGACGGCGGCCTGCGCCGCCGATGGCGCGCTCGCCATCCATCAGGATGCGGAAATCTACGCCTCCGTCCTCGGCGCGGGGCAGGCGCTTTCCCACGACCTGGCGCCTGGCCGGCGCGCCTGGGTGCAGGTGGTGCGGGGCGCGCTTGCGCTCAACGGCAACGCGCTCGCCGAAGGCGACGGCGCGGCCGTCACCGACGAAGCGCGGCTCGACTTCTCCGCTACGTCGGAAGCGGAATTCCTGCTTTTCGATCTCGCGTGACGCTCGCGCGGATTTGAGGGCCGCGTGATCGACCCTGCTGCTATAAGAAGCGGCGGAGGTGATCATGGTTCCCTGGTGCGACCGCGCGGGTCGCCTGTCGTGGCTCAAACTCGCGGTCTTCGTTGCGCTGTTCCTGCCCGCCCTGTGGGTGGCGTGGAAATACGCCAACGGGCTTCTCGGCCCGCGGCCGGCCAACGCCGCGGTGCGCGACGTCGGCGCCTGGATGATCCGCTTTCTGTTCATATCGCTTGCCGTCACGCCGCTGCGCGAGGCTTTCGGATGGACGCATCTGCTTGAAGTCAGGCGCATGATCGGCGTCGGCGCCTTCGCCTACGGGCTTGCCCACATCACCCTTTTCGCCGCGCAGGAAAGCTGGAAGTGGGGCTTCGTCGCGGCCGAGATCGTCAGGCGCATCTACCTCACCATCGGCTTTGTCGGGCTCGCGGGCCTTGCCGTGCTTGCGATCACTTCGACCGACGGCTGGCAGCGGCGGCTGCGCGCGAACTGGCAGAGGCTGCACAAGGCGATCTACGTCATCGCCGTGCTGGCGGCCGTGCATTTCTTCATCCAGTCGAAGGCCCAGGTGACCGAGCCGATCCTGATGATGGGGCTCTATCTTTGGCTGATGGCGGCGCGCGCCGACTCGCGCGGCTTCGGCGGCGGGCGCAGGCGCCGGCCCACGGCGCTCCGCCTTGTCCTCATCGGGGCGGGGGCTGCGGTGGCGACGGCCCTGGGCGAGGCCGCCTGGTACGCCTTCAAGATCGGCGCTTCGCCCGTGATGGTGCTTGCCGCCAACTTGCGCGACCAGGGCTTCCGCCCGGCCTGGGGGGTGGCGATCGGCGTCGGGATCGTCCTCCTTCCGGCGCTCGTCCGGGCGGCTTCGCGGCGGATATCCGCGCGCCGGCCCGCCTGAGCCCGCTTTGGCGCGATTGCGGCAAATTCGCACCGTTGGCGGTTGCGAAGCCGCCCGCCTTTGCGTAGCTTTGCGCGCGTCGACAACCCCCTCCGGATACTCCCCATCATGGCCCTGCCTCCGCACTTCCTTGCCGACCGTCTTTCCGCCATCAAACCGTCGCCGACCATGGCGATCACGGCGCTGGCGGCGGATCTCAAGGCGGCGGGGCGCGACGTCATCGGCCTGGCGGCGGGCGAGCCCGACTTCGATACGCCCGATCACGTCAAGGCCGCGGCCAACGCCGCGATTGCGCGGGGCGAAACCAAGTACACGGCCGCCGACGGCACGCCCGCGCTGAAGAAGGCGGTTGCCGCCAAGTTCAAGCGTGAGAACGGCCTCGACTACGCGCCCGACCAGGTGACGATCGCCTGCGGCGGCAAGCACATCATCTACAACGCGCTGATGGCGACGCTGAACCCGGGCGACGAGGTGATCATCCCGGCACCCTATTGGGTGAGCTATCCCGACATCGTGCTGCTGTGCGGCGCGACGCCGGTCTGCGTGGCCGCCGGCATGGCGCAGGGGTTCAAGATCACGCCCGCCCAGCTCGAAGCCGCGATCACGCCGAAGACCAAGTGGCTGATCCTGAACTCGCCGTCGAATCCCACCGGGGCGGCCTACAGCCGCGCCGAAATCAAGGCGCTCGCCGCCGTGCTGCTGCGCCATCCCAACGTGTGGATCCTGTCGGACGACATCTACGAACACCTCGTCTACGACAACTTCGAATTCACCACCATCGCCCAGGTCGAACCGGCGCTCTACGACCGTACGCTGACTATGAACGGCGTGTCGAAGGCCTATGCCATGACCGGCTGGCGTATCGGCTACGCGGCGGGGCCGAAAGAGTTGATCAAGGCTATGGGCACCATTCAGTCGCAGTCGACGTCCAATCCGTGCTCGATCAGCCAGGCGGCCTCGGTGGAAGCGTTGAACGGCCCGCAGGATTTCCTGCCCGAATGGCGCGAAGCCTTCCGTGCGCGCCGTGACCGCGTCGTCGCCATGCTCAACGACGCGCCCGGCATCAGGTGCCCGAAGCCCGAAGGCGCCTTCTATGTCTATCCCGATTGTTCGGGCCTGATCGGCAAGACGACGAAGGACGGCAAGACGCTGACGGACGACACGGCGGTCGCCACCTGGCTGCTGGAAGCCGAAGGCGTTGCGGTCGTGCAGGGTGCGGCCTTCGGCCTCAGCCCCTGCTTCCGCATTTCCTACGCCACTTCCATGGCGGTGCTGGAAGACGCTTGCGCGCGCATCCAGCGCGCCTGCAAGACGCTGGCTTGACTCGGCTTTTCAAGCCGGCACCGAATCCGGTTGCTCCGCCGCCGCGCAGTAGCGCGGCTTTTCGGGAGGGCGGCTCCGCCGCCGCGCAATAGCGCGGCCTGTTCGAGAGGGCGGCATTGCCGCCGGTTCATCGAAAATCCCTTGGAATACTTGGGTTTTTGCCGCTGTCCTTTTTGCTGGCACGGGGCCCTCGGGACGCTATAGTGCCTGCCGCCAAACAGTCGCCGGCAGCGCACCGGCCCCATCGTGAGGAGTCCGTCCATGACCGCCGCCCCGTCCCGCAAGACTTCCGCCACGCCCGGCTACACCACGTTCAGCTACAGGAAGCCCGAGGCGCTTTCGGGCGACAAGATGATCCTCGAACTGGCGAAGAGCCGCCTGATCCGCGGCCGCGTGCAGATCGTGCGCAAGGGCGGCGAGAACAACCTGCACACTCATGACGGCATGGATGGCTTCTGGCTGGTGCTCAAGGGCCGCGTGCGCTTCTACGGGCCCGGCGACGAAGTGATCGGCGAATTCGGCCAGCATGAAGGTATTCTGCTGCCGGCCGGCGAGCCGTACTGGTTCGAAAGCGCCGAAAGCGGCGAGGATCTGGAACTTCTGCAAATGGCGGCCTTCGACCCGGCCGTGCCGCTCAAGCGCAACGACCTGTCCGCGCTCAAGATCGTTCCGGGCACGGTCGAGATCGTCGACATCGCGAAAAAGCAGGGCGACGAAGCGCCCGCGACGGGAGGGAAATCCATGCAGAAGTTCGTGTGCAGCGACTGCGATTACGAATACGACCCTGCGATCGGTGATCCCACCCAGGGCATTGCCGCCGGCACCGCCTTCGAGGATCTGCCGGACGACTGGACCTGCCCCGAATGCGGCGCGCCCAAGTCGGAATTCTATCCGGTCATCGAAGCGAACTGACCCGCCCTTCCGGCCCCGTGGGCTGGCGTTTTGCCGCCCGTTCACGGGGCGATCACGCAACTGTGGTTTTGCCCCGCGGCGGGGTTTGGCTATGCTCTTCCCGGTGAAGGAGAGCCGCCATGCACTATTTCAGGAAACGCGGTTGGGAACTCGGCGATAGCGCCGCGACTTCCGAATCGATATTTCTTTCGCGCCGCCAGCTGGTGAAGGCGCTTGCCGCCGGTCCGATTCTCGCCGCGACGCCGCTGCTGCTTTCGGCCTGCGACGGCAAGGAATCCTCGAACGCGCCGGCCTCCGTCGCCGGGGCCCCCGATCCTTCCGCCGGTCTCTATCCCGTGAGCCGCAACCTGCGCTACCGCGTCGACCGCGCCATCACCGCGGAAAAGGACGCGATCACCTACAACAACTTCTACGAATACGGCACCACCAAGTATATTTCCGAAAACGCCCAGCAGCTTCGCATCCGCCCCTGGACGGTGAAGATCGACGGCGACGTGGAAAAGCCTTTCGACATCGCCATCGACGATCTGCTGAAGAAGATGCCGCTCGAAGAGCGCGTCTATCGCTTCCGTTGCGTCGAGGCCTGGGCGATGACCGTGCCGTGGTCGGGCTTCCCGCTGAAGGCGCTGGTCGATCTGGCGAAGCCGCTGGCCAGGGCGAAATACCTGCGCATGGAAACCTTCGGCGACGCCGGTCTGGCGCCGGGCCTGCGCCAGCCCTTCCTCCCCTGGCCCTATGTCGAGGGCCTGAGTATCGCCGAAGCCACCCACGAGCTTGCCTTCATCGCCACCGGGCTCTACGGCAAGCCGATCCCCAGGCAGAACGGCGCGCCGCTCCGCCTGGTGGCGCCGTGGAAGTACGGCTTCAAGAACATCAAGTCGATCGTCCGCATCACCTTCACCGACGAGCGGCCGAGAACCTTCTGGGAAAAGATGGGGCCGACCGAATACGGCTTCTGGGCCAACGTGAACCCGGAGGTTTCGCACCCGCGCTGGAGCCAGGCCTACGAGAACATCCTCGGCGAAAACCGCCGCGCCGCGACGCAGATATTCAACGGCTACGGCGAATTCGTCGCCGGTCTCTACAAGGGGATGGAGAACGAACACCTGTTCATGTAGCAGGCGTTTCTCGGGCCTTTTCCCCGCCGCAATTGCGTGATCCAATCGGCTGATGACGACCCGAGTCCGATCAGCCGTGAAGTTTCTGCGCCGTATCCTTGTCCTGATCCTGCTGCTGCTGGCGGGGCCTCTGGCCGCGACATCGCTTACCGGCTGCGCGCGCCTGTCGGGCGACTGGACGACGGCGAGCCGCGAGCCGGCTGGCATCGCGCCCGATCCGGCCGGCACGCCGGAAGCGGTAGTGCAGGTCTATGGCGCCCGCGCCTTCCGCTGGCGCGGCGCTTTCGCCGTGCATACCTGGATCGCGTTCAAGCCGGCGAACGCGCCGGCTTTCACCAGCTATGAAGTCACCGGCTGGGGCGTACGGCGCGGCGGCGGGTCCGCCATCAATATCGAAGAAGGCGCGCCCGACCGCCACTGGTACGGCGCGCGGCCCGAACTGATCGCCGATGTGCGTGGGTCCCGCGCTGCGGCGGCCATCGAAAAGATCAAGGCGGCGGTGGCGAGTTATCCCTACCCCGACAGCTACCGCACCTGGCCCGGCCCCAACAGCAACACCTTCGTCGCCCACCTGCTGCGCCAGGCGCCGGAGATCGCCGCCGACCTGCCGCCGACGGCCATCGGCAAGGATTTCCTGCCGAACGGCGACGTGCTCGCGCCGACGCCATCGGGCGGCGGCGGCCAGATGTCGCTGCTCGGCCTCGCCGGCGTGCTGGCCTCGCCCGAAGAGGGGATAGAGGTCAACGTCCTCGGCCTGTCCTTCGGCATCGATCCCGACGAACTGGCGCTGCGCCTGCCCGGCATCGGCAAGGTGGGCTTCGCCCTGAAAAACGGCGCCGACAACGGCACGCCGCCCGCGAAGTAGCGTCCGCGGATTCCGGCCGGAAAGCGGCGGCCATCATATACCGTGGCGCGGCGGAGCCCCGTTCGGGCTAGCCCAGACGCGCAGGATCCTTGTCCAGGACCTCGGCGATGAAGATGGACAGCCGTTCGAGGCTGAACGGCTTGTGAAGAAGAAACGCGGTCGAACCGTCGGGCATCCGGGAAAACGCTTCCGCCGTATAGCCGGACATGAAAGCGACCTTCATTTCCGGGAGCATTTGACGCGCCAGGCGGGCGAACTCCGGCCCGGTCATTTCTTCCCCGAGAATGACGTCGGACAGCATGATGTCCGGCTTGCCGCCGGCGCGCAGGTAATCGAGGGCTTCTTCCGCCCTTGTCGCGGCAACCGCGTTGTGGCCGAGCTTTTTCAGCATCTTGACCGTCATTTCCAGGACGTCGGCCTCATCCTCCAGCACGAGGATCGTCCGCGGGCCGATGGTTCCTTCCGTCGTGAGTCGGCTGTTTTCGGTCTCCTGAAGCGGCGCCGACCGGTCGCGCGGCAGAAATATGCTGACCTTCGTTCCCTTGCCGGGGACGCTCTCGATCGCGGCGGCGCCCCCTGACTGGGATGCGAATCCGTGGACCATACTGAGGCCAAGGCCGCTGCCTCTGCCCGGTTCCTTGGTGGTGAAGAAAGGCTCGAATACCCTGGGCAAGATGTCGGGCGGTATGCCATCGCCCGTGTCCTGCACGGAAATTTCGACGTAATCGCCCGGTTGCAGGTCGCCGGAAATCGCGGCGATTTCCTGTCCAAGCGTCCGATTTCGCGCGGCGATCGTGATTGTCCCACCATCGGGCAACACGTCGCGTGAATTGATGATGAGATTGAGAACCGCCGATTCCAGTTGAGATCCGTCCGCCAGGACAGGCCACAGTCCCTCGGTCGGCGCGAAAACCAGCTTTATGTTGCCGCGCAGCGTATGGCGAACCATCGAGATGTGGCCGGCCAGCAGCTTGTTGACGTCGAGGGTTGCGGCCTGCAGGGTCTGGCGTCTGGAAAACGCAAGAAGCTGGTGTACGAAGTCGGCGCCGCGCTGCGCGGCGCCGATGATGGCGTTCAATTCGGCATCGTCTTGGCCGAGAACGAGCTGCTTGATTTCGGCGTTGCCCATGATCACCGTCAGCAGATTGTTGAAGTCATGGGCGATCCCGCCGGTCAATTGTCCCAGGACGCGAAGGCGCTGGGATTCCTCCACCTGTTTCTCGGATCGGCGAATTTCGGTGACGTCCTGGGAAATCGTCCCGATGCCGACGATCTGCCCGTTTTCGTCCCTCACCGGAAACTTGGTTATCTGGAAAACGTGATCCCGGCCGGCGCTGTCGGCGACGACGGCCTCTTCGCGCTCTGTGTCGCCTGTTTCCAGGGCGCGCCGATCGAGCGCGGACAGGCCCTGCTCGCGGTCCCGACCGCCGGAGCCGCGACGGCCCAGAGACTTGTCGAACCATTCCCTGAAGGCCCGGTTCATGATTACGGTCCGCCCTTCAAGATCGCGATAGAAGATGTTGTAGGGCGCGTTGTCGAGCATGGCGGCCAGCAGGTTCCGGCTCCGGGCCAGTTCTTCCTGACTGCGTATGCGATCGTGAATTTCGGTTTCGAGGTGCCGGTTGATCCGCGCGATTTCTTCCGTGCGTTCCTGCACGCGCCGGTCGAGATCCGCGTTGGCTTTCGCCAGGGCCGTTGCCGCGTGCTTGCGATCCTCGATGAGGGCATGAAGCTCCGTCTGTTGCGCGCGGATCTCGTTTCTCATGTGATCGAAGGAGGCCGTCAGGCGTCCCATGGTGGTCCGTCCCGGCGTCGGCAGCGTCGCGTCGAAGTCGCCCCGGGCGAGCCGCTCGGCGGCGGCGGTGAGCTGGGCCACGGGCCGGCTGATGAGACTTTCGAAGATCAGCAGGATTGCCAGACCCAGGCCTAGGCCCGCCGCGACCAGAAAGCCGATCAGCCGCCGGGTCTGGGATTCACGGGCGGCGTAAAGGGCGCCGAGGTCGAGGACCAGCGCGATTCTGCCCAGGCTTTCGCCGCGCAGCAGGATCGGAGCGTTCAGCGTCTCCGCCTCGCGGGCGACGGACGGCTGCGCCGTGCCCGGCAGGGGATAGACCTGGCGGCCTCGGGCATCGGTGACGATCAGGCTGCGCCAGAGCGGGTTGTTCCTGAGCACCTCGTCCAGCTGTTCGTGGACGTTGGCGACCTGCCCGTCGAACAGGGGATAGGCGATGGCACCGGCGACGGTTTCGACATGGCTGAGGGCATTGTCGCGGATTTCATTTTCCGCGAACTGCGAATTTTGCGGCAGCCAGAAAAGAAACAGATAGCCCGCAAACATCGCGTAGAAGGCGGCGAGCGAAAGCACAAGCAGCAAGCGCGAGGAAATTCGCCGCATCAGCGCTTTCCCGTGTCGCCGCCGAGCGACCTGAATACCTGCTTCAGGAGATCCTCCCGCTCCAGGGACCCGTATTCTTCCGCGCCAGTCGCCTTCAGGCTCCTGATCGGAACCTGCGCGAGGAGCCTGCGACCCCTTTCATCCAGCGCCATGGCGAGAAAAGCCTGTTGCACCGCACGGCGGTGGGCGGCCGGGACGCGCCGGTTGACGCTCACCGGATGCGCCGGGTAGACGGCGCTTTCGTAGATCACGCGCAGACGGTCGCGGATCGCGGGAGGTTGCAGCGCCAGCGTCGTGGCGGCGCCACCGCCGGCCGGCGAAAGACCGAGCGCGACGTTGTAATAGACCGAAGCATGGGTCTTGACGTAGCGGGGCACCCCGCGCACGCCGAACTTCGTCTTCAGGTCGCCTTCGATGACGAGACGGGCGACGAGCGCATTGGGGGCGGGGTAGGCGATTTCCCGTCCGTCGAGCTGACGCGGATCCGTGATCGGGCCGTCCTTGAGAACGACGAGGACGCCGCGAAGGTCGGCCTCGGGATCCCTGACCATCGGGTCCATGATGCCCTTGCGCGCGGCGGCCAGCGCGTGCAGCGGGTTCATGTAGGCGAAATCGTATCGGCCCGAGAGAAAATCCCTTTCGAAATCGGGAATCTGCGGACTGCCCACCAGCCTTAATTTGACTCCCGCGCGCTTCTCGATCTCGGCAAGAACCGGCATCCAGGTGGCGGCGATCTGGCCCTGCGGAAATTGCGGGACGACGGCGAAGGTGTAAATGCGCTCTTCCGCCTGTGCTGGCCGCAAGGCCAGCAGCGAAAATCCGAGAACGGCAAGAAAGTGGGACAAACGCATGGTTGGGGCGGATCCGCGCCGAAGGTGATATTTCGATCGGAGTTCGCGGAACCCCGGGACAAGCCATCATCGAAGCGATCGCGGCGATCGCTTGTTGTTATTCGACGAAGCTACAGATAATACTTTATATATATTAACGGATTTCCTCAATCGGGCCGGGCAGGGAATTTGCCCCTTTGTAAAGACCGCGGCGACGGACTTGCCGGGGACGGGCAGGCGATCGCCGCCGGGCGCCGGGGCAATGGGGGCCCGTTGCCCCGATCATCCGGCGACTTCGGGGCGGTCGCCCATGGAGCCGGTCTCTGCCGGCATTTTCACCTGGCCCCGGACCCGGGGCATGTCCCGGTCATCGGCGCGCGGTATGCGCACCGGCCCCGGGAAAAATCGTTTGTCACCCCCGGGGGGCTTGCGAAACAATCGATCGCCGTCGTCCGACGGCCGGCGCCGGGCCGTTCATGTCGCGCGCCGAGACAGGGGAACCGGAACATGGCCGAAATTCTTTACCAGTCGAACCCGAAGATGTTTCGCAGCCGACCGCTGTTATTCCTGTTCTGGCTCGCCCTCGTGGCGGGCGGGGTTTACGCCATCGTGGCGGCGTCGGGGACCAATCTTCGTTATGCGGGCCTGGCCGCCATCGCCGTCGGGATTCTGGCGCTTGCCGTCTGGTGGCTGAACTGCAAGACCACAGTGGTTACCGTGGGCCCGCGCGACGTGTCGCTGCGCCACGGCATCCTGTCGAAATCGATCGACGAAGTGCAGCTCGACC
>CAXRES010000150.1:0-15534 GCA_964229575.1 Alphaproteobacteria bacterium | reverse complement strand
CCGCGCGGCCCGCGAACGGCGCGAAATCGCACGCGATCTCGGCGATGTCATCGCCGCCATCGACGTCAACCCGTTCGTCGCGCGCGGCGCAGGGCAGGGCGGCGCGGCGCTGGATGCGCTCGTCGTGCTCAAGCCCGCGCGGTCCTGACGCGGCGGCGTCTTTTTATTACGACGCGGCGGCGTCTTCCTTCCTGACCGCTTCCACGGCGCGTTCGATCGCTTCCGGACGGCCCGCAAGCCTGCGTTCGGCCGGCACCCGGTCGAGCGCGCCGAAAGCGGCAAGCGTTTTTTCCACGTTGCCCGCGAGCCCGCACACGAACAGCAACTGGCCGTTGGCGTTGGCCTGATCGAAAAGGTCGTCGATGGCCATCGCCGTCGAGGGATCGACGAAGCTCACGTCGGTGAAGTCGTAAATCACGCAACGCTGGCCGAGTACGCGATCGCCGATGCGCCGCGCCATTTCGCGGGCCGACGCATAGGAAAAGGCGCCCGACAGTCGCATCAGCAGCACCCGCCCGTCGACCGAACGCAACATCGAGCGTTCGGCTTCGCCGAGCGTCGTCGGCTGGTCCGCCTTGCCGTCCTCGATCCGCAGGCCCCGCAACTGTTCGCGTTCGAGCGAGCGCGAAGTGACGAAGGCGGCGAGGATGATGCCGATGGCCACCGCGGCGATCAGGTCGACGAAAACCGTGAGGCCCAGCGTGGTCAGCATGACCACGGCCTTGTCGACGGGCACGCGGCGCAGGCGCTTGACGTAGCCCCAGTCGACGATGTCCCAGCCCACCTTCATCAGGATGCCGGCGAGCACGGCATGGGGCACTTTCGCGGCGAGCGGCCCGAGGCCGAGTACGAGGGCGAGCAGGACAAGGGCGTGCACCGCGCCGGAAATGGGCGTGCGCCCGCCCGAGCGCACGTTGACCACGGTGCGCATGGTGGCGCCGGCGCCGGGCAGGCCGCCGATCAGGCCCGAAAACATGTTGCCGATGCCCTGGCCGATCAGTTCGCGGTCCGAATCGTGGCGCGTGCGGGTGATCGTATCGGCGATCAGCGAGGTCAACAGGCTGTCGATGGCGCCGAGCAGGGCGAGGATGAAGGCCGCCTGGAAGATGGACGGAATCTGCGACGGCGCAATGGCCGGCATCTTGGGCACGGGAATGCCGGTCGGCACGTCGCCGATGATGGGCACGCCCCGCATGAAGAAGACGGCGACCAGCGTGCCGATGATCAGCGCCGCGAGCGGCGCTGGCAGGTAGCGGCCGAGCTTGCGCGGCCAGAAGCAGACGAGGGCGAGCGTTCCGAGCGCGAGTGCCGCGGCCTCGACGTTGATCTTCGACAGATCGAGGCCCATCAGCGTGTGCAGCGTGCCGACGGGCCCGCCCGCGGCGGGGGCCAGGCCGACGAAGGGCAGCATCTGGATGATCATGATGATGACGCCGATGCCGGTCATGAAACCGGAAACGACCGAATAGGGCGTGTAGTTGATGTAGCGCCCGAGCCTGGCCACGCCGAAAACGATCTGCAGCGCCCCGCCAAGGATGACGATGGCGAAGGCTTCCGCCAGGTTGTGCGCGTGTGTGGCGACGACCGCCGCCATGACCACCGTCATCGGCCCGGTGGGGCCGGAAACCTGGGCCGGCGTGCCGCCGAAGATCGCGGCGAAGAAGCCGACCGCGATGGCGCCGTAGAGGCCGGCTATGGGCCCGACGCCCGACGCCACGCCGAAGGCGAGCGCGAGCGGCAGGGCGACGACGGCGGCGGTCAGCCCGCCGAAGATGTCGCCCTTGAGGTTCTTGAGGGACCAGCCGTGGACGAGGGGGGGCATGACGGACTCCATTCTCCCGGCGGCAGGTTCGCCGAAGTCTGCGAATCGGTCGCATAAACGTCTGAATCGGAATGAGATTCTATTACGCCTGTTTTGGCGCCCTGCCAAGGGCGGGGGGCGGGCGGCTTTACGGGCGAGCCGGGGGAGGCTATAGCAACGCGCAGCCGGCGCCAGCCCGTCAGTCAGTCACCCAGCCAGCCAGCCAGCCCCTACGCGCGCAGGAGCCGCTTCCCGATGAAAACCATCCGCCTCAAGCCCGGCAAGGATCGCGCCCTGTTGCGCCGCCATCCCTGGGTGTTTTCGGGCTCCATCGCCTCGGGCGGCGGCGATGCGGGCGAAACCGTGCGCGTCGAATCGGACGAGGGAAAGTTCCTCGCCTGGGCCGCCTTCAGCCCGACGTCGCAGATCAGGGTGCGCACCTGGTCCTTCGACGAGGCCGAGCGCATCGACGACGGGTTCTTCGCCGCACGCATTGCGGCGGCCCTTGCCTACCGCGCGCGGCTTGCCATTCCGTCCGACGCCTGCCGCCTGATCCACGGCGAGGCCGATGGTCTTCCCGGCCTGATCGTCGACCGTTACGCCGACATTCTCGTCGCGCAGTTCCTGTCGGCCGGCGTCGAGCGCTGGCGCGATGCGATCGTCGCCGAACTCAGGCGGGCGACCGGCCTTTCGCGTATCCACGAGCGATCCGATTCCAACACGCGCCAGCTCGAAGGGCTTGAGGCGCGCGTCGGATGGATCGAAGGCGCGGGCGACAGCGAGGTCGAGATCACGGAGCACGGCTGGCGATTCGTCGTCGACGTGGCCTCGGGCCACAAGACCGGCCATTACCTGGACCAGCGCGACAACCGCGCGATTTTCCGCGACTGGGTGCAAAACTGCGGATTGAAGAACATATTGAACTGTCACGCCTATACCGGCGGCTTTGCCGTGGCGGCGCTGGCGGGCGGGGCGACCCATGTGCTCAACGTCGAATCCTCGAAGCCCGCCATCGCGCATGCCGAACGGCATCTGGCGCTCAACGGGTTCGAAGGCCGCGCGGAATTCGCCGCGGCAGACGTCAACGCGACGCTTCGCAACCTGATCAGGGACGGGCGCCAGTTCGACGCCATCGTGCTGGACCCGCCCAAGTTCGCCGCCTCGGCCGCGCATGTCGAGCGCGCCGCGCGCGCCTACAAGGACATCAACCGGCTGGCGCTGAAGCTGCTGGCGCCGGGCGGGATGCTGATGACGTTCTCGTGTTCCGGGGCGGTCAATGCCGATCTGTTCCATAAGATCGTCGCCTCCGCCGGGATGGAGGCGATGGTGGACGGCTATATCGCCCGCCGCCTGGAAGCGGCGCCCGACCACCCGACGACGCTGGCCTTCCCCGAAGGCGAGTACCTCAAGGGCCTCCTGGTCGTTCGCCGCTAGCGCGTTGTGCGTCCGAACGGGCGCGGTCCAACCAGTTGCGCCCGTCCGGGCGCATGACGCCCCGGGAAATTGATCTTTTCCACAGGCGGACCAACAGCGTCGATTTTTCCAATTGTTGTTGGACATTACCCCGCGTTTGCGTCCTAAAATCGGCCCGGCGAGGGCAGAAGACGGCAAGGCTTGCCGCGCGCCCGCGCCGCATCTGGGGGAGATCGTCATGTTCGAGGGCGTTGCAGAAGGCCTCATGGGCATCCTCACATGGAAGTCCATGATGCTGATGGTTTTGGGCGTCGCCATCGCCAGCTTTTTCGCTGCCGCGCCCGGCATCGGGGGGCTGCTGCTGCTGTCGCTGCTGATGCCCTATGCGATCACCCTGCACCCTTATGAATTCATCGCGCTCATCATCGGCGCCGCGACGGTCGGCAACACGGCGACCACCTTCACCTCGGTCCTCGTCGGCGTGCCTGGCGGGTCGGGCTCTCAGGCCACCGTCATCGACGGCTATCCGATGGCGAAGAAGGGCGAGGCCAACCGCGCCTTCGGCGCGGCCTTCCTCGGCTCGGCCGTCGGCGCGGTGATCGGCGCCGCCACCTTCATCCTGACGCTGCCGATCTTCACGCCGCTCGTTCTCTCGCTCGGCTCGCCAGAATTCCTGATGCTGGTGCTCTGGGGTCTGTCGGCGGTCGCCGTGCTGGGCGGCAAGGAGCCGGTGAAAGGCCTCGCCGCCGCCGTCGTCGGTCTCGGCATCGCCTTGATCGGCACCGATACGCGCACCGGCATCGAGCGTTTCACCTTCGGCACCGGCTATCTCGAATCGCCGGTCTCGGTGGTGATCATCGCCATGGGCATCTTCGCCATGCCCGAGATGTTCGAACTGATGGTCAAGCGTTCGAAGATATCCGAAGTCGAATCTCTCGGCAGCGGGCTGGTCGAAGGCATGAAGGACGTGTTCCGCCACTGGTGGCTGGTGGTGCGTTCGTCGATGGTCGGCGTCTGGGTCGGCATCCTGCCCGGCCTGGGGTCGTCGGTCGCCGACTGGTTCGCCTACGCCCATGCGGTGCAGACGGAAAAGAACCGCGAGAACTTCGGCAAGGGCGACGTGCGCGGCGTGCTGGCGCCCGAAAGTTCGAACAACGCCAAGGAGGGCGGCGATCTCATCCCGACGCTGCTGTTCGGCATTCCCGGCGGCAGTTCGATGGCGATCATCCTGATCGGCTTCTACGCCGTCGGCATCCAGACCGGCGAGCCGATGCTGACCACCCAGCGCCCCTACATGTACGCCATGATCTGGACGCTGGTGATCGCCAATTTCATGGCGACGGGGCTCGCGCTTGCCTTTGCCAAACAGTTTTCCAAGGCCTGCATGGTGTCCTACGTCTATCTCGTGCCGGCCATCCTGATGTTCTGCGTGCTTGGCGCCTTCTCGGTCAATCTCGACATCGCCGATCTGATCGCCTTCGTCGTCTTCACCATCGTCGGTCTTATCCTCAAGCGCTACGGCTGGCCGCGTCCGCCGCTGCTGGTCGCCGTCGTGCTCGGGCCGCAGGTGCAGCAGTACCTCTGGCTCTCGGTCGATCGCTACGGCTATGAATGGATGACGCACAAGGGCGTTTTGCTGCTGTTCGTTCTGGTCGCGCTGACGATCGCCTGGCCGATCTGGCGCCAGAAGCGCACGCGCCAGAAGGCGATGGACATGGACCTGGTGCACGAAGTGCGCCGCCCGCTGGAGCAGGGCAGCATGGTTCTGGGCGTCGCCCTGATCGCGATTTTTGCCCTGATGATGTGGCAGGGAACGCACTGGCCGTTGCGCGCCTCCATCGCCGTGTATTTCGTCGGGGTCGTCGGCACGCTGCTGGTCGGCATCCAGATCGTCCGCGACGGCCTGTCGCTTGCCAGGCTGCGGCGTGGGGAAGGCGACGCCGTGGTGCGCTACACGCGCGAGGAACGGTACAGGGAACTGGAAGCGGTCCTGTGGATCGGCGGGCTCATCGCCGGCCTGCTTCTGTTCGGTTTCCACCTGACTTTTCTGGTCTTCCCGCTTCTCTATGCGTGGATGCAGGGCGGCAACTGGCGCCATGGCCTGTGGGCGTCGATCGGCGGCACCGCGCTGATCATGTTCGTCTTCGACTACATGTACAACGCCATCTGGCCGAAGCCTCTTCTGACGGGATGGGCGTATACGGCGTTGGGCATGTAGCGGCGGGCCCGCGGTTCCGGACATAATTATGTAAAATAACAACAGGTTGTGCCCTATTTCTGACATTATTTGGGGGCACCGTTCACCCTACCAGGGTCCGTCGCCGACCCGTTGGGGGACACGCGTGGCATTCCAGATTCGTCAGTTGCAGGCGGCCGACGCCGCCGATTATCGTGAATTGAGGTTCGAGGCTCTGGAGAGTTGTCCCGAGGCTTTTTCCTCGTCGCCGGCCGAGGACGATGGATTGCCGCTCGCGCGGTACGAAGCGGCGCTCAACACCAATCTCATTCTCGGCGGTTTTCGCAACGGGCGCCTCGAAGGCGTGATCGCGATCTCGCGACCCAACTTCGTCAAGATGCATCACAAGGCGATCATCACGGGCATTTACGTGCGCGAAGGCGCGCGCGGCAACGGCCTTTCCGACGAGCTGCTCAAGGCGGCGAAGAAGCTGGCCGACGACGGCGTCGAAATGATTCAGTTCCGCGTCCCGGAAAGCAACGCGCAGGCGCTGGCCCTGTGCCAGCGCAGCGGTTTTTCGCAGATGGGCACGGAACCCCATGCCCTGCGCCTCGACGACGGGCGTTACGTCGACCAGTTGCTGATGAGCTGCCAGATAGCGCGCTGAGCGTCGCTCGGCGCGTTGCGCGCCCGATCGGGCGCGGTCCGACGCGCCATCTTGCTGGTGACGAGCAACTCTTCCGCGACCAGGTTTCCATCCGATCGCGGGTTGTTCTAGCCGCCGTATTTACGCAGGGCCGCCTCGAAGGCCGCATCGAAGGCGTCGTCCAGTTTGGCGTTCAGTCCGCGGCATCCGGCGACCACCATCGCGCCCCATTCGATGTAATCGACGATATCCTGATCGGTCTGTCCGGCCGGCCGGGCGGCCAGGCGTTCGCGGATATTCGACGTCTTGTCGGCGATCTTGAGCATGCGCGCCTGCGCCGACAGCTCGCGCACGTGCTCGATCTGGCGCAGGCGCCGTTCGGCTTCGGGAAGGCCTGCGGGATCGCTCACCTCCTGAACCAGCACGGCGACGTCGTGGCCGAACACGGCGCGCAGTTCCGAGCCCGTCGTTTCCGTGTCTTCCAGCGTATCGTGCAGGATGCCGCCGGCGACCAGGACCGGATCGTTGCCGTCGGTGGCGTAGGCGAGCAGGTTCGCCACCTCGATCAGGTGGTGCAGGTAAGGCTCCCCGCCCGCGGCGTTGCGGGTCTGCCCCGCGTGCTTGGCGGCGGCGAAGGCATAGGCGCGGGCGAGGAGCGCGATGGGCGAATCGGATGCGGGCATCGGAAAGACTCTGTTCTTGCGGGCACGATGGCCGGGAAACCCGGCGTTTCGCGGGCCTTGCGGCGGGATTGCCCCCGTCCGGCGCCGGGACTAGTATTTTCGGAAATTACCGTTCCCGCCGACGGTGGAAAGGGAACGGGTCATACCGGGAGCAAGATGCCATGACGCCTGAAGAAAACGAAGCCCTTACCCGTGTCGGCCCGGGAACGCCGGGCGGCGAGATGCTGCGCCGCTACTGGTGGCCGGTCTACCTGTCGGCGGAACTGAAGAACAAGCCGGTCGAGGTGCGCCACCTCGGCGAGGATTTCGCGCTGTTTCGCGACGGCGCGGGCAGGGCGGCGATGGTCGATCTCGCCTGTCCGCACCGCGGCGCGTCCCTGGCGCTCGGCCGCTGCGAAGACGATGGCCTGCGCTGCTGCTATCACGGCTGGAAGTTCGCGCCCGGCGGCCAGTGCATCGACATGCCGGCCGAGCCCGCAGGCTCGCCGCTGGTCGGGGAAACCAGGATCAGGGCGGGCAGGGTGCAGGAAGTGGCCGGCCTGGTGTTCGCCTATATCGGCCCCGATCCGGCGCCGGAACTGCCGAAGTGGGATCTGCTGTTCCGCGACGATTGCCACCGCGAGGTTTGGGCCAAGATCGACTACTGCAACTGGGTGCAGCGCGCGGAGAACGGCGCCGACCCCTATCACAGCCAGGCGCTGCACGCTTCCGTCTATCCCTCCATCGCGCTCAAGCGCGCCGAGGTGGAGTGGGAGCGCAAGTGGTACGGCATGCGTCAGTGCTCGCAGTATCCGGGCAAGCTGCGGAACGTCAGTCACCAGATATTCCCGTCGACCACGCGCCGGCATGGCGCGCGCGTCGGCACGGTGCCGAGCGAATTTCTCCACATCCGCGTGCCGGTCGACGACGTCACCACGCAGACCTTCTACGTCAAGGCGAATATCGCGCCGGAAGGTCCCTACCGACTGCATTGCCGGGGCTTCCAGAAGGTCGAGCGCGGCGTCTACAAGATGGTCGAGGACGGCTGGTGGGGCCTGCATTCGAACGAGCAGGACCGCGCCGCCCAGGAAAGCCAGGGGCTGATCTACGACCGCTCGAAGAACGAGCATCTCGGCACCTCCGACCGCGGCGTCGTGCTGTGGCGCAAGATGGCCTTCGAGTCGATCGAGGCGGTAAGGCAGGGCAAGGACCCCGTCGGCACCGTGCGCGACCCGGCGAAGAACGAGCTTGTGGTCTTCGACGCGGGCAAGAACTTCTCCGACCAGAGCCGTTCGCTCGGCGAGGAGCTGGCCCTCTGAGCCCGTTGTCGCCATCGGCGGGAGGAGAGCGGTGATGGGACGCGTTTGCGTGCTTTCGAGTGGGAGGGCGATTGCGCTGGCCGGCGCGATTGCCGCTTCGCTCGTCCTCACGCTCCCCCCGCGCGCCGCGATCGCCGAGATGCCGGCCGAGGCAAGGGCGGTGGTCGATGCCCTGAAGCTGGACGCCGCGCTGCTCAGGGACTGGGAATCGGAGCATCGCATTCCCGAGGACGTTCTGGCCGGCGCCAGGCGCGAAGGCCAGCTTCGCGTCAACGGAAGCTGGAAGCCGGCCGAGTGGGAGACGATGATCGGCGCCTTCAAGGCGCGCTACCCGTTCATCAAGGTCCATTATACCCGCACCGGGACGAGCAGCCGGTCCCGCGTGCCGCTGGTGGCCTATCTCCAGGGCCGCTACACGACCGATTTCCTGACCGGGATCGATACCGACATCGAGGGCTACAAGAAACACAACGCGCTGGAGCCGCTCACCGGCGTGCCCAACCGCGCCAATATCCCGTTGCAGTACGGCGGCGCGCAGGACAGCTGGTCGGGGGTGCGGCTGCGCTTTTACTGCCTTGCCTACAACACGAACCTGGTCAGCAGGAAGGATCTGCCGAAGACCTGGGGAGACCTTGCGTCCTCGCCGGCCTTTTCCGACGGCAAGCTCGCCGTGTGGTACGGCATCGCGTCGTGGCTGCTGCCGATCTGGGGAAAGAACGGCCAGGACTTCACCGTCAGGTTCGTCGACGACCTGTTCGTCAGGGCCAAGGCGCAGAAGAGGAAGGAGGGCGCGACCTCTCTCCTCAGCCTGCTGGGCGCGGGCGAGTTCAACGGCGTGCTCGCGACCGCGGGCTACAACGTCAGGAAGCTGCGGGAAAAGGGCGCGCCCGTGGGGTTTCACTGCGCGGATTTCGCGCTGGTGACGTCCTCATCGGTCGGCATCCTGCGCGGCGCGCCGAACCGCAACGCCGGCAAGGTGTTCCTGAACTGGCTCCTGAGCAAGGAAGGGCAGATTTCGCAGTTCCATTACGACGGCGCGCCGCCGATCCACAAGGATCTCCAGTTGCCGCGATTCATCCCGTTCCCCGAGGAAATCCTCGGCAAGCCCGTGTCGTTCCGCTCGCCCGAACTCCTGGCCGAGGGAATGCCGAAGCTGCTGAAAATCTGGCAACCTTACTGGGGCGGCAGCCGGTAACCGTCCGGAAAGGAACCTGTCATGGCCATCGAAATCGTCGACGTCGTCGGTCTCGCGCACGAGCGCAAGCGGCGCAAGATCATCATGGACACGAAGAAGATGCACGCCTGGATGCACTACTACCCCAATCCGGGCGACCATGACGACCTGCACTGCCATCCGGGCGACCAGACGTTCCTGGTGCTGGAAGGCCAGTGCACCATGTCCTTCCCCGACGGAAGTTCGGGCGTGATGAATGCGGGCGGCGTGGCGCTGATCGAGGGCGGCTCGTTCTATCGGCTGGAGAACACCGGCACCGGGCCGCTCGTCCTCATGGGCACGCGCACCGGCCCGCACGGCGCCAACAAGCACATCAACTACGAGACCGGCAAGGACATGCGCGGGGTGCGCCCCGAACGCGGCGGCAGCTACGGCGCGCACGTCGCCCCCAAGGGCGAGAACGTATGAGCGCCCCGAAGGGCGAGGACGTATGAGCGCCCCCAAGGGCGGGCAGATATAACGCGCCCCCAAGGGCGGCGAACTCTGACAGGAGACAGGAACATGGCCATCAACATCGTCGACGTCGTCGGACTGGCGCATGAGCGCAAGAAGCGCAAGGTCATCATGGACACGAAGAAGATGCACGCCTGGATGCATTACTACCCCAACCCGGGCGACCATGACGACCTGCACTGCCATCCGGGCGACCAGACCTTCATGTGCCTGGAAGGCGAATGCACCATGCATTTCCCCGACGGGGGAAGCGCGGTGATGAAGCCGGGCATGGCGGCGCTGATCGAGGGCGGCTCGTTCTACCGGCTGGAGAACACCGGCACCGGCCCGATGGTGATGATGGGCACGCGCACAGGGCCCAATTCGGCCAACAAGCACATCAACTACGAATCGGGCGAGGATTACCTCAAGCTGCGGGGCATGCGCGAGGAGCGCGTCAACGGCTTCATCATGCCGGGGGAAAAAGCGACGGCGGCCAAGGAATAACCGGGCGTTTCAGTCGCGGAAAGAAGGATCCTCGGCGTCGAGCATGTCGAGGAGGGCGTACCATTCCTCCTCCGGCTCGTCCTCGTTGCGCGGGCGGTTCGACTGGCTCGCGCTGAATTCGACCACGTCCTTCGGCGGCAGGCGCAGTTTGGCGCCGCCCGCCATCGCCGCGACCTGCACCCGGCAGGCGGTCTCCAGCGAATACATCCAGCGGAAGGCCGTCCATATCTGCGGCCCGCACACGAGCAGCCCGTGATTGCGCAGGATCATCCAGTTGTGATGCTTGAGGTCGCGCACCAGGCTCTCGCGCTCATCCATCTCCGTGGCGAAGCCCTCGTAGTCGTGGTAGGGCATGTCGACGACGAACTTCATCGACTTCTGGTTCACCGGCAGGAGGCCGCAGTCCATCGTCGCCACCGCCATGCCGGCCGTGGTGTGGGTGTGGATGGCGCAGCCGACGTCGGGGCGCGCGCCCATGATCGCCGAATGGATGACGTAGCCGGCGCGGATCACGTCGTGGCGCGTGTCGTCGATGATCTGGCTCTGCATGTTGACCTTGACCAGGTCGGAGGCCCGGATCTGGCTGAACAGCCGCCCCTTGGGATTGAGCAGAAACTGGTCGGCGGTGCCGGGCACGCGCGCCGAAATATGGGTCGAGGTCTTGTCGTCCATGTCGTAATGGGCGATCAGCCGGTAGCAGGCGGCGAGGTTGACCCGCACGTCGCGCTCGGCTTGCGTCATGTTGGCGCCCTTCTGCGGCGCGCGGGTGATCTGGACTGTGGTCATTCTGGCCTCCCTCGTCGCGCCATGCTGGCGCGCTTTTTCGTCGCGCCGTGCCGGCGCGCTTTTTCCGAACTTTAGGCCCGGCGGCCGCGGGCGGCAAGGCGGGGCCATTGGCGCGTTGCCAGCGGCCGCGATCCGGTCTACGAAAGTGGACAAAGCGGCCGTTTTTCGCGGCTGAAGCGCACGAGAACAGGGGGACACCATGACCACATTGATCACCGGCGCGGGGCTTGTCGGCACCGCGTTCGCCCAGAAGGCGCTGGCCCGCGGCGAAGGCGTCGTCTTCTTCGACCCCGAACCGCGCGCCGATTTCATCCGCCTCAAGCTCGGCGACGCTAGGGTGCCGCTGGTGCGCGGCGACGTGCGCTGCCTGCCCGACATCGTTGCCGCCATCCAGGACCACAAGGCGACGACGCTTGTCCATACCGCCGGCATCATCGGCGGCAAGGTCGACGACATGCTCTACGCCGCGTTGCAGATCAACGTCCAGGGCACGATCAACGTGGCCGAGGCCGTGCGGCTGACCGGCGTCAAGCGGCTCGTCCATGTTTCCACCTTCGGCGTCTACGACATGCGCCGCGACGTGCCTAAGGTGATGGGCGAGGATTTCCATCGCGGTGCGGGGCGCGCCTACGGCAATTCCAAGGTGGCGAAGGAACTGCTGCTCGAAGCCTATCGCGCCAGGTACGGCTTCGAACTGGTCGGCGTGCGCCCGGCCAACGTCATCGGCAACGGGCATTTCTGGTCGGGTTCCGGCGGCGGCGGCAAGGTGCACGAGATGGTGCTGGCCGGGCTCGACGGCCGCCCGGCGCGCATTCCCGCCAACCAGATGATGGCCAACGAATACATCTACTCGAAGGACATCGGTGGCATCCTCGACGCCGCGGCGACGGCGCCGCAGCCGAAGCAGCTGTGGTTCAACGCCGGCACCGGCGTACTCACCGGCCACGACGAAATGGTGTCCGTGTTCAGGAAATTCTTCCCGAAGTTCTCCTGCGAAATCCTGCCCGGCAAGCCGGGTTCGAGCCGCGATTCGGTCCTCGATATTTCGGCGGCGAAGGCGCAGCTCGGCTGGACGCCGCAATACGATCTCGAACGCGCGCTCGCCGACTACATCGAGGAAGTCAGGGCGCGCGGGCGCGCCTGAGGACTGCCTTGCGCCAATTCGTCATCGCCCGGTTCATCCGGGCGATCCACTGGATGCCCCGGACGAGCCGGGGCATGACGGGATGGCTCCGATCTAGCCCGCGACGATCCGGCGCATGAGGTCGATGTGGGTGCGCAGATGATACAGGCGCTCCGCATAGGACAGCGGCACCTTGAGCGACGCCGTTTCCTTCTGCATCGCCTCCAGGCGCGCGGCGAGCGCGGCGCGGGTGGCGGGGGTGTCGTCGGCGCGGAACCTGCCTTCGAGCAGCCGCAGTTCCCGGTAGCGGCTCTGGAGCTTGCGCTGGATGTTCCAGTCGTAGGCGGCGGGCGCGATCTTCATCAGCGGGATCAGCAGGGTGACGAGCGGCACCAGCATGATCAGCAGGCGCTCGACCATGACGGCCAGCCAGAACGGCAGGACGCGGCGCAGGAAGGTCGGGCCCGACTTGAAGTAGCGCCTTGCGTCCTCGCTCAGCGGGAAATCGACCTGGTTGGGCGAGGGGAACGCGCCCGGCGGCGAGAACACGCTGCCCGGCTGGTGAACTTTGGTCGCGGCGCCGAGCACGAGATCGACGATGGCCGGATGCAGATCGTCGCGCGCCACCAGCGTCGCCGTCGGCGCGACCAGCGAGACCGGCGCCGGCGGGATGTTGGTATCGAGCGCCAGCACCCCTTCGGGCAGCGTCACGCGGGCGAGATAGCCGAAGTGGGCCTTGTAGGCGTCGGCGCGCACGAAATCGAGAAGCCGCACCCGCGGATCGCGCAGCAGGCGGTTCATGGTTTCCGAAACCCGCCCGGTGACGAACACCGCGGCATCGACCCGGCCCGCTTCCAGCGCCTTCGCGCCGTCGTTGCCGCTCATGGCCAGAAGCGTCGAATTCTTTTCGGTGACGCCGCTCGCGGCGAGCAGTTGAAGGGTGAGGACCTTCGTGCCCGAGCCTTCGGCGCCGACGGCGATGCGCTTGCCCTTGAGGCCGCTGAGGCGCGCGGGCGCGGCCTCGGCGCGCACGAAGACCCACAGCGGCTCCAGGAAGACGCTGGCGAGCGAAACCAGATCGGACGAGGCCCCCGGCGTGGCGACGCCATTCTGTAAAGACGGATTGCCGACGCCGCTTTGCACGAAGGCGAGATCGACGCCGCTTTTCGGATCGGCCAGCAGCCTGAGATTTTCCACCGTGCCCGAAGTGTGGCGGATGTTGAGCGTGATCCCCGATTGGGCCAGGAGCTTCTGGTAGTCCCGGGCCGAGGCGGAATAGGCGCCGTCCGCCGCCCCGGTGGCGACGGTGACGGTCTTGGACGGCGCGGGATCGACGAACTGCCAGGCGAAGACGAAGCCGCCGATCACCAGAAGGATGACCGGAACGTAGATTTTCAGAATGTCGCGCATGGTGTGGCTTGCCCCCGCATCGTTCAGCATCGTTGCCGCCCGCCCGGCCGGAATCTAGGATGTCGGGTCGCGGGCGGCAAGCGCCACGCCGGGGCAGCCGAAGGAAGGCACCATGATCGAGCTTTACACCTGGACCACCGGCAACGGCCGCAAGATCGTCATGATGCTGGAGGAGGTGGGCGTTCCGTACGAGGTCCACCCGGTCAACATCCGCCGCGGCGACCAGTTCAGGCCGGAATTCCTGCACATCTCGCCCAACAACAAGGTGCCGGCCATCGTCGACCGCGACGGGCCGGGCGGCCGGCCGCTCGCCGTTTTCGAATCGGCGGCCTGCCTGATGTATCTGGCGGAAAAGACCGGGCTCCTTCTGCCCGCCGACATTACCGGGCGCTATGCCGCGATGCAGTGGCTGATCCTGTCGGTCGCCGGGCTCGGCCCGGTCATCGGCCAGGCGCACTATTTCCACGGCCCCGGCAAGGACGGCAACGAGCGCGCCGCCCTTCGCTTCACCGACGAAACGCGGCGCGTGTTCAACGTGCTGGAAAAGCGGCTGGGCGAAGCGCCGTGGCTCGGCGGCGACGACTATTCCATCGCCGACATTTCGACCTACGGCCGGGCCGCCGGCTGGAAGGCGGCGGGGTTGAATATCGACGACACGCCGCGCGTCAAGGATTGGCTCGCGCGGATCGAAGCGCGGCCCGCGAGCGGGCGCGCGGCAAAAGTCATCGACGACATCCGCGCGAAATACGACGTGCCGCTGGACGATGCGGCGAAGGAACTCCTCTACGGCAAGGCGCAGTACGCCAGGCGCTGACGGCGGGCCGCTACAGCTTCCCCTCCGCCTTCAGCTTGATCACGTTGTCGCGTTGGCGCAGGAATTTTTCGTCCATGCCTTCGTCGACCAGCCTGCCCATCTTGTCCGCGTCGAAGGCGCCGAGCTTCATGTTGTAATCCAGCCCCGGGCGGTACTGGATCCAGTGCTTGAAGTGGGTGCATTCCTCAGGCGTGTCGAAATTGTCGATGTAGGTCTCGATCTCGTTGCCGTCGGGATCGGCGTAGTAGAACGACGTCGACTGGCCGTGGTTGATCGCGTGGACGAGGCCGATGCCCCAGCTCCTGGCCTGGCGGTAAAGGGCAATCAGGTCCTTGAGCGAATGGTACTGAAAGGCGGCATGGGCGATGCCGGCGCGGCCCTTGGCCCGTTGGCTGCCCTTGCGCTCCAGGATGGCGAAGCGGTGGTCGCGATTGTCCCAGCTTATGAAGGCGGCCCGCCCGCCGTCGCCCGATGCGGCGCGCTTGTCGCGGTAGTTGACCACCTTGCAGTTGAAGAACTTCATGTAGAAGTCGACCATCGCCTCGAAGTTCTCGTCGGTGCCGAGCGAGATGTGCACGAGCGCGGCCGGTTTCGGCGCCTCGCCCTTGCCGATCCGCTTGTCTGGTCCGGGCAGGTAGTTCTCGACGAAGTTTTCGAACCACACTTCATCGTCGGTGCGGATGTCGCCCTTCTTTCCGGCGTCGCCTTCGGCCATCGTTTTTCTCCCTTGTGAATTGACTTGTGAGCTATCAGGACCAGCGCGTTACCAGGACCAACTGGGGGCGAGCGTGTCCTCGACGATGCGGTTGCGTAAACAGCCGATGCCCTCGATCTCGGATTCCAGAACGTCGCCGGGCTTGAGGAACTTGCCGCCCGAACCGCCCGATCCCTGGGCGACGCCTTCGGGCGAGCCTGTGGTGACGATGTCGCCCGGCAGCAGTTCGATCTGCGAGACATAGGCGAGGATGTCGGGAATCTTCCAGATCATGTCGCGCGTGTTCGCGTCCTGGCGGATTTCCTCGTTGACCCGCGTGGCCAGAGCCAGCGCGTCGGGATCGGCGATTTCGTCCGCCGTCACCAGGCAGGGGCCGATCGGGCAGAAGCCGTCGAAGCTCTTGCCCAGAAGCCGGTTGCCTTCCTCGCGCTCCACTCGGGCGATGTCGCGCGCGGTGACGTCGTTGGCGACGACGTAGCCCGCGAGGACCTCCGAT
>CAXRES010000149.1:0-7003 GCA_964229575.1 Alphaproteobacteria bacterium | reverse complement strand
GGAAGCCGGGATTGCCGGGGATGTGGCGGCCCATGTGGCGCGCGAGCAGGCGGGCGTAGACGTCGTAGGCCGAGCCCGCGGCGGAATAGATGATCACGCTGATCTGCTTGCCCTTGTAGAAATCGGCGAGCGACTGCGCCTGCGCGCCGGCGATCCCGAAGATCGACGCGAACATGAACGCGCCGCAGGCGGCGAGGCGTCTTGCGATGGACGGTCTGGAAATGGATGTCATGGAAACCTCTCCCGTTGGCAACGCCGTCCCTGGCGGATGGTCGTCGTTAAAAAGTCTAGCGCGGGGCGGTGCGGACTGTCGCGGGGGGAAAACGAGGGAAAAGCAGGGGAAAGTCGAGGGAAAGCCGGAAAGAGGCCCGGACCGAAGTCCGGGCCTCTTCCGCAGGGCCGGGCGCGGGAGAGGACGGGCCGCGCCCGCCGGGCAGGCCGGTCACTGGCCGGACGACACCACCTCCCAGGCGCCGTCGGGCTTGCGGCAGGCGATGCCATAGGCTTCCTCCGAGCGGCCGCCGATGGCGACGCTCTGGCGGAACTCGCGGCAGTAGGCCCCGGCCGACGACGTGCCGTCACGCAAGGGCGTCACCGAACCGAAGGCGCCCGCGTCGTTCCAGGAGATGGTCTGGCCGATGGGCGCGGCGGCGGCCATGACCTGCGCCTGTTCGTAGCTGCGCTGCTGGCGTTCGCTCAGGTTGTTGAGGATGGCGAGCGTGATCGCGCTGAACGCGAGGAAGCGCCAGGCCTCGGCATCGCGCCGGTAGCGGCCGTAGCCGTGGTAGCGGTGGCCGAAGGGCCGGATGACGACGACGTTGCGGTAACGGCGGACATAGCGCGGCTCGACGTAGATCACCGTGCCGCTGACATAGGGGCGGCGATAGTGACGCGGTCCCCAGTTGCCGTGGCGGTCGCGGTAGTCGACCGCCACGAGGTCGCGTTTGTTCTGGCGCCCGAAGGCGTGGCCGCGGCCGGGATGATCGGCGTCCTCGCGCGCGGCCGGGCGGGGCCAGCGCGGATCGGCGCCGGCCGGCGGCGCGCCGGCAGCGGCAGCGAGACTTCCCGCGAGCAGGGCGGCGACAATCTTGCGGAACTTGCGGTCAAAGGCGGTCATGGCGGGCCTCCCGTCGTTGAAATGACGGGGGCAGCATGACGGGCATGGATTGAACCGGCCCTGAACCGGCCCTTCATCGGGCGTTCAGATCGCGGCAAAGCAAAAGGCCCGGAGCAAATCCGGGCCTTCTACCGATCTGGTGGAGCCGAGGGGAATCGAACCCCTGACCTCGGGAATGCCATTCACGCGCTCTCCCAACTGAGCTACGGCCCCGAATTCAGGGGCTTGGGCCGGCCCCGAAAGGGGGCCGGGCGGCTACGGGGGGCGAACATAGGGGCGAGCCAGCCGCCCGCGCAAGGAAAAAAAGAAAGCACGGAAGGCGGCTCGGCAAGGAGCCGCGGGGCAGGATGTCGGGGGCAGCCCGGATCCGGCGGCGCCGGACGGGAGCGGGACGGCAGGTCGCCTCAGGCGTCCTTTTCGCCGTCCATGTTCTCCATCACCTCGGAGACGTCGTCGTCGTCGCCACCGAGATCGGAGGTGTCCTCGATGACCTCTTCGTCTTCCTCGTCCTCGTCGTCGAGATCGACGTCGTCGAGTTCAATGTCCTCGTCTTCGGCGGCTGCGTCCGGCGCGGCCTTCTTCGGCGCCGCCTTCTTGGGCTGGGCTTCGGGCTTGGGTTCGGCCTTCGGCGCGCGCTTGGGCTTGGCCGATACCGTGAACGGCGTGCCGCACTTCGGGCACACGATCTCCGGCTTGCGCATGTCGTAGAACTTGGTGCCGCAACTCTGGCACGTACGCTTGATGCCCCACTCTGGCTTCATCGAGCCGACAACCTCCGAAATTCGCGCGGCGTTGTTCCGCAGACTCCCGCCGCGGGAAGAAAACCCGGTAGCCAATTGCCACGATCCCCCCGGCGCTGTCAAAAGCAAATTTGCAGGCGCCCAATGCCCGGGGCTGGCCCGCGGCAGGGCGCGGGACAGCCCCGGCGAGGTATGCTACAGAGAGGCCGCCGCCGACAGCCAGGGCGGCCAGGGAATACACGCCGATGGCCGAAACCGAACCGCTCCGCCCGATGACCTCGCGCGCCTCAGGCGCGCTCCGGGGCGAGGTGCGGGTGCCCGGCGACAAGTCCATATCGCATCGCGCCCTGATGATCGGCGCCGTCGCCGTCGGGCGCACCCGCATCGACGGCCTGCTGGAAGGCGAAGACGTGCTGTGTACGGCGGAAGCCCTGCGCCGCATGGGCGTGCGCGTATCGCGCCTCGACGCCGCGACCTACGAGGTTTCCGGCGTCGGCGTCGGCGGCCTTGCCCAGCCCGAGCAGATTCTCGACATGGGCAATTCGGGCACCGGCGCGCGGCTGCTCGTCGGGCTGATCGGAACGCATCCGCTGAACGCGCACGTGACGGGCGATTCTTCGCTCTGCCGCAGGCCCATGATGCGCGTGATCGAGCCCCTGTCGCGCATGGGCGTGCGCTTCGAAGCCCAGCCGGGCGGCCGCCTGCCCATGCTGGTGCACGGCGCGCGCCTGCCGGTGCCGATCGAATACCGCCTGCCGGTGGCTTCCGCCCAGGTCAAGTCGTCGATCATCCTGGCCGGCCTCAATACGCCGGGCGCCACCACGGTGATCGAGCCCGAAGCGACGCGCGACCATACCGAGCTGATGCTGCGCCATTTCGGCGCCGAACTGGCGATTTCCCGCGACGCCGACGGCGCCAACCGCATCACCCTGACCGGCCAGCCGGAACTCGTCGCGCGCGACGTGCTGGTGCCGGGCGATCCGTCCTCGGCCGCCTTCGCCGTCATTGGCGCCCTGATCGTGCCCGGCTCCGACGTCACCATCCGCAACATCGGCACCAATCCGCTGCGCGTCGGCCTCTATGTGACGCTGCGCGAAATGGGCGCCGACATCGCCTTCGAGAACGCGCGCATCGAGGCGGGCGAGCCGGTCGCCGATCTCCGCGTGCGCGCCTCGAAGCTCAGGGGCGTGGAAGTTCCCGCGGCGCGCGCGCCGTCGATGATCGACGAATATCCGATCCTCGCCGTCGCCGCCGCCTTCGCCGAAGGGGCGACCGTCATGCACGGGCTGGCCGAGTTGCGTGTCAAGGAATCGGACCGGCTCAGCGCGATCTGCGAAGGCCTGCGCACCATCGGCGCCGAAGTGCGCGAAGTCGGCGACACGCTGATCGTGACGGGCAGGGGCGGCGGCCTGCCGGGCGGCGGGCCGGTCGTCACCCATTACGATCACCGCATCGCCATGTCCTTCCTGATCGCCGGCCTCGCCTGCGACAAGGGTGTCGCCGTCGACGACGGGCGGGCCATCGTCACGTCCTTTCCCGGCTTCGAAGGCCTGATGAAAAGCCTCGGCGCCGACATCCGTTCGGCCGCGGCGTGACGAAGACGCCCTTCGACCTCGCCATCGACGGCCCGGCCGCCTCCGGCAAGGGCACTGTCGCCGGCCGCCTTGCCGCGCACTATGGCTATGCGCGCCTCGATTCCGGCCGGCTCTACCGCGCCGCGGCGCGCCACCGGCGCGCCCTGTCGGGCGACCCGGCCGACCCGGCGGCGGCCGAAGCGGCCGCCCGCAAGGTCCGAGCCGAGGAGCTGGGGGACGCCGGGCTTGCCTCCGACGACATCGCCACCCTGGCCTCCCGCATATCTGCTTATGCATGCGTGCGGGCCGCCCTGCTCGCCTTCCAGCGCGACTTCGCCGCCCGGCCCCCGGGCGGCGCGGCGGGCGCCGTGATCGACGGCCGCGACATCGGCACGGTGGTCTGCCCGCAAGCCCCGGTTAAGCTGTTCGTCACGGCCAGCCTGGAAGTCCGGGCCGAAAGGCGGGCGAAAGAGCTTTCGGCACAGTTGCGGGAAGCCGATCAAGCCAGTATAAAGGCCCGCGTTTTGCAGGACATGCGTGAGCGTGACGCCCGCGACAGCGGGCGGTCTCAATCGCCCCTCAAGCGGGCGGAGGACGCTCACCTCGTCGATACGTCCGGCCTCGACGCGGATCAGGTCTTCGACATCGCGCTCGCGCTTGTCGAAGCCGTCCGCCGCCGCCCGTAGCGCGAAAGATCCCGCGAACGCAGATCCTCGCCGGATCGGGGTGCCGTGCCACGACGTGGCTGCATCTTTCCAAAACTCGGGACACGCCATGGGGGCGTGGACGCGGCGCGGAAGCCAGCTAGGAGAACACATGGCCACGAAGAAAGCCGGTACGGCCGAAAAGCCGTACGCGACCGGTGAAAATTTTGAAGCCCTGCTCGAAGAATCCTTCGGCACCAGCGCGCCTGCCGAAGGCAGCGTGCTCAAGGGCACCATCATCGCAATCGAAAACGACGCCGCGATCATCGACGTCGGCCTCAAGTCCGCCGGCCGCGTGCCGCTCAAGGAATTCGGCGTGCCCGGCGCGAAGTCCGAACTGAAGGCCGGCGACACGGTCGAGGTCTTCCTCGAACGCTACGAGGACCGCAACGGCGACACCATGCTGAGCCGCGAGAAGGCCCGGCGCGAGGAAGCCTGGACGCAGCTCGAAGATGCCCACAAGCAGAACAGCCGCGTGAAGGGCGTCATCTTCGGCCGCGTGAAGGGCGGCTTCACCGTCGACCTGTCGGGCGCCGTGGCGTTCCTGCCGGGCTCCCAGGTCGACATCCGTCCCGTTCGCGACATCAACCACCTGATGGGCAACCCGCAGGAATTCCATATCCTGAAGATGGACCGCTCGCGCGGGAACATCGTCGTGTCGCGTCGCGCGGTTCTGGAAGAATCCCGCGCCGAAGCGCGTTCGGAACTGGTGGCCAACCTCAAGGAAGGCCAGGTTCTGGAAGGCGTGGTCAAGAACATCACCGACTACGGCGCGTTCATCGATCTGGGCGGCGTCGACGGCCTGCTGCACATCACCGACATTTCCTGGCGTCGCATCAACCATCCGAGCGAAGTGCTCGGCGTGGGCGACACCGTGAAGGTGCAGGTCATCCGCTTCAATCCGGAGAACCAGCGCATCAGCCTCGGCATGAAGCAGCTCGAGGCCGATCCGTGGGACGGCATCCAGGCCAAGTACCCGGTCGGCGCGCGCCTGAAGGGCCGCGTCACCAACATCACCGACTACGGCGCCTTCGTGGAGCTGGAGCCGGGGGTCGAGGCTCTGGTGCATGTCTCCGAGATGAGCTGGACCAAGAAGAACGTCCATCCGGGCAAGATCGTTTCCACTTCGCAGGAAGTGGAAGTCATGGTCCTGGACGTCGATCCGCAGAAGCGCCGCATCTCGCTCGGCCTCAAGCAGTGCCTGGAGAACCCGTGGAACGAGTTCAAGGCGAAGTTCCAGGCGGGCACCGAGATCGAAGGCGAGATCAAGAACATCACCGAGTTCGGCCTTTTCGTCGGCCTGCCCGGCGACATCGACGGCATGGTTCACCTGTCGGACCTCGACTGGAACCGTTCCGGCGAGGAAGCCATCCAGGACTACAAGAAGGGCGACATGGTCAAGGTGAAGGTCCTTGACGTCGATGTCGAAAAGGAACGCATCAGCCTCGGCATCAAGCAGCTCGCCGAAGACCCGTTCGAGGGCAAGGCCGGCGAGATCAACCGCGGCGATGTGGTCACCTGCACGGTGAAGTCGATCAGCGACAAGGGCATCGAGGTCGAGGTGGACGGGGCCACGGGCTTCATCCGCAAGGCCGACCTTGCCCGCGACCGCGCCGACCAGCGCACCGACCGTTTCGCCGTCGGCGAGAAGGTCGACGCCAAGGTCACCCAGGTCGACCGCGCCACGCGCCGGCTCTCGCTCAGCATCAAGTCGCGCGAGATCGAGGAAGAAAAGCAGGCGATGGCCCAGTACGGGTCGTCGGACTCGGGCGCCAGCCTCGGCGACATCCTGGGTGCCGCGATCAGCCGCGCCAACGCCGAACGCGCCAAGGGCGACGGCGACAAGTAAGCCTGACCGTTCGAGAGGCGGGGGCGGCTGCCGCCGTCCCCGCCCCGATCGGCCGGAGGGACAAGCGATCGGACGGGCGATATGTCTCTCGAGTCGGATTCCATCATCGACCGGCGCAAGCTGAAGCGCAGGCTTTCGGCATGGCGGGCCGCAGCCATCCTTGCCGTGGCGGGCGCGGCGCTCGCCTGGATCGCCCGTGACGAGGGCGTCATCCCCCGCGACTACGTCGCCAGGATCACCGTCGACGGCATCATCGTCGAGGACGAAGCGCGCGAGCGCGCGCTCAGGCGCATCGCCGAAGACGAACGCGCGCGCGCGCTGATCGTCGCCATCAACAGCCCCGGCGGCACCGTCGTCGGCGGCGAAAACCTCTATCGCGCGCTCAGGCGCGTCGCCGAAAAGAAGCCGGTGGTCGCCGTCATGGGCACACTGGCCGCGTCGGGCGGCTACATGACGGCGCTGGGCGCCGACCGCATCTTCGCCCGTTCCGGCACGCTCACCGGATCGATCGGCGTGATCCTGCAATCGACCGATGTTACCGGGCTGCTCAAGAAGCTCGGCGTCGAGGCCGAGGCCATCAAGTCCTCCCCCCTCAAGGCCGTGCCCAACCCGCTTGAGCCGCTGACCGAAGAAGGCCGTGCGGCCACCCGGGCGCTCGTCATGGACATGTACGAGCAGTTCGTCGCCATGGTGTCCGAGCGCCGGGGGCTCGATGCCGCCGCCGCCCGGGCGCTCGCCGACGGGCGGGTCTATACCGGCCGCCAGGCGGTGGCCAACCGGCTGGTGGACGCGCTGGGCGGCGAGGCCGAGGCCCGCGACTGGCTGGCCAAGACCCGGCAAGTGCCCAAATCCCTGCCTGTCCGGGCGCTCAGGGTGCGGGGCGAAGCCCAGGAGCTGCTCGGCCTGGTCGAAGGGATAATTGGAAAAACATTGTTTTCTGAAAGACTTAAACTTGACGGGCTGGTTTCGGTTTGGCACCCTGATTTGAAATAGTGCCTTCTTTAACAAGGGGCTGGGGG
>CAXRES010000148.1:0-8275 GCA_964229575.1 Alphaproteobacteria bacterium | reverse complement strand
CCTCCGCCACCGGCCGAAGAGACCGGGTTCGAGGGGAAGCGCAGGCATCCGCAACGTCCCCCTGGCGGGCCAGTGCCGATCGTCGTCGGCGGCGTAAATGTTCACTATCGCCCCCGCCGGGCGACATTTTTTGGCTGCAGGCGGCCAAAGCCATGCCCGTCGTTTCGGTCCGCGTACAACAACAGACAGTCAATCCCGGTCCCAAGGACGCGGCGATCCACGCCCGCGGCCGGACCCCTCAGGGCACCTGATCAATGAACATGAAAGTCGTCGTTTCCGGGGTGGCCGCGCTCGCCTTGGTTCTCGGGGGTTACGCGTATCGCGAACCGCTTACCAATGCCGTCACCGGCCTGATCAAGGGCAAGCCGCAATCGGCGTCCGGCGCGGCGCAGCCCAAGGCCGCAGCCAATTCCGAAAGCGGCAGCGGCAACAGCGGTCGCAAGGGGCGTCGCGGCGGCGGCGCCGTGTCGGTCGCGGTCGGCACGGTCGAAACCCGTTCGATGCCGCAGATGCTCAACTCCATCGGCTCGGTCCAGGCCTTCGCCACGGTCGGCGTCAAGACGCGGGTCGACGGCCAGCTCTACCAGTCCTTCTTCCAGGAAGGACAGGCCGTAAAGAAAGGCCAGAAGCTTTTCCGCATCGATCCCCGGCCCTTTGAAGTCGCCCTGCGCCAGGCCCAGGCCAACCTCGCCCGCGACCGCGCCCAGTACGACAAGACGACCGCCGATCTCGCGCGTTACCAGGAACTGGTCAACATGGGCTACGCCTCGCGCCAGAAGTTCGAGGAAGTCCGCGCGTCGAACGCGGCATCGCGCGCCGTGATCGCGGCGGACGAAGCGGCCGTCGACCAGGCCCGGCTGCAGCTCGAATACACGACGATCTACTCGCCCATCACCGGACGGACCGGCAACCTGCTGGTCAGCGTCGGCAACCTGGTGCGCGCCAATGACCAGACCCCGCTCGTCACCATCACCCAGACCAGGCCGATCTATGTCAGCTTTTCGGTGCCGGAGCGTTACCTGCTGCCCCTCAAGGCGTTGATGGCCGAAAAGGAAGTCCCGGTCGAAGCGATGCTGACCAGCGAAGGCGCCAAGCCGGAGAAAGGCAAGCTCTCCTTCGTCAACAACGTAGTCGATGTCGCAACCGGCACCATTCAGCTCAAGGCGACATTCAGCAACGATGACGAGACGCTGACGCCGGGCGCCTTCGTCAACCTCATGCTGGTCATCCGCGAAAGGCCGAACGCCATCGTCATCCCGACGCCTGCGCTGCAGGCCGGCCAGAGCGGCTCCTTCGTCTGGGTGGTACGCGACAACGAAACCGTCGAAGTGCGGCCGGTCACGGTCGATGAAACCACCCAGAGCTACACGGTCATCAGCGCGGGCCTGCAGAGCGGCGAAAAAGTGGTCACCGACGGCCAGCTCAACCTGACCCCGGGCGCGCGGGTACGCGCGCGCGGCCCCGGCGGCGAGGACGCCCAGTCGTCTGCGGGCGGCGGGGCATCGGCCGCTTCCACCGAAGAAGATGCGCCCAAAAAGAAGCGCAAGAAGAAGTCCGAAGGAAACGGCACATGACGCTGCCCGAACTCTGCATCCGCCGTCCGGTGATGACGACGCTGCTGATGGCGGCGACGCTCATCTTCGGCATCCTGTCCTACCGTACGCTGCCGGTCGCCGAACTGCCCAACGTCGAATTTCCGACCATTGTCGTCACCGCGCAGCTGCCGGGCGCAAGCCCGGAAACGATGGCCTCGTCCGTCGCAACGCCGCTCGAGTCCGAGTTCTCGACCATTCCCGGCATCGATTCGATGACGTCGCAGAGTTCTCTCGGCTCCACGCGAATCACCATCGTCTTCAACCTGGACCGCGACATCGACGCCGCCGCCCAGGACGTGCAGGCGGCGCTTGCCGCCACCGCGCGCCGGCTTCCGCCGATGCCATCCCCCCCCAGTTTCCGCAAGGCCAATCCGGCCAACGCGCCCGTGTTCTTCCTCGCGCTTTCATCGGCGACGCTGCCGCTCGCCACCGTCAACGAATACGCCGAAACGCGGCTGGCCCAACGCCTCTCGATGATCGACGGCGTGGCCCAGGTGCAGGTGTTCGGTTCGGGCAAGTTCGCCGTCCGCGTGCAGGTCGATCCGGGCAAGCTCGCCTCGCGCAGCATCGGCATCGACGAATTGCGCCGCGCCATCGCCCAGTCCAATTCCAACATGCCGGTCGGCACGCTGGAAGGCCCGGACAAGACGACGACGATCCAGACCACCGGCCAGCTGTTCGACGCCGACGCCTATGCCCGCCAGATCATCACCTACCGCAACGGCGCGCCCGTGCGGCTGGGCGATATCGGCATCGTGCGCACCGGCGCAGAGAACGAGCGCCAGGCGAGCTGGTACCGCGATGCCCGCGCCGTCGTCCTGGCCATCGACCGCCAACCCGGGGCCAATACCATCAAGGTCGTCGACGAAATCAGGAAAGTGCTGCCCGGCTTCCGCGAAGCCCTGCCCGGCGCGATCAACATGGATATCGTCTACGACCGCTCGGTATCGATCAAGGCGTCCATCGATGATGTCCAGTTCACCCTCGTCCTCGCCGCCGCCCTGGTCGTACTGGTGATCTTCCTGTTTCTTCGCAACCTTTCGGCGACGATCATTCCGTCGCTCGCCCTGCCGCTGTCGGTCGTCGGCACCTTCGGCGTGATGTACCTGCTAGGCTTCTCGCTCAACAACCTGTCTCTGATGGCGCTGACGCTCGCCGTCGGTTTCGTCGTCGACGACGCCATCGTCATGCTTGAGAACATCGTCCGCCATATCGAGCGCGGCGAGAAGCCGATGGATGCGGCGATCAAGGGCTCCAGGGAAATCGGCTTCACCATCATTTCGATGACCCTGTCGCTCGCCGCGGTGTTCATCCCGGTGATGTTCATGGGCGGTATCGTGGGCCGCCTGCTCAACGAATTCGCCATCACCGTTGTTGCCGCCATCGTAGTGTCGGGCTTCGTGTCGCTGACGCTCACGCCGATGATGTGTTCGCGTTTCGTCAAGCCGCACGAAAAGGAGCAGCACGGCCGCTTCTATCGCGCAACCGAAGCGGTGTTCAACGGCATGCTCAGGGCCTATGACGTGACACTGAAATGGTGCCTCGGCCACCAGTTCATGACCCTGCTGGCGTTCTTCGGCACCATCGGCCTGACCGCATGGCTCTACGTCATCGTGCAGAAGGATTTCCTGCCGGCGGAAGACACCGGGCGGCTCAGCATGACCACCGAGGGCGCGCAGGACGCATCCTACCCCAACATGGTCCGTCATCAGATGGAAGTGGCGCGGATCCTGTTGGAGGACCCCAACATCGACGGCTTCATGTCGCAGGTCGGCGGCGGTGGCGCGCGGCGCACCAGCAACGCCGGCCAGTTCGTGCTCAAGCTGAAGCCCAAGGACGAGCGCCCCATAAAGGAAATCCGCGACCTCATCCGTGAACTGCGCCGCAAGACGAGCCGCGTGACGGGCATGAGCGTCGTCATCAACAATCCGCCCGCCATCCGCATCGGCGGACGCTCGTCGAAGGCCGAATACCAGTACACGCTGCAAGGACTCGATCTCGACCAGCTTTACGAAATCGCGCAGAAGATGCAGCAGGCGCTGTCCCGGGAGCCGGGGTTCATCGACGTCAGCACCGATGCCGATATCGCCAGCCCGCAGCTGGTCATCGAGATCGACCGCAACAAGGCGTCCTCGATGGGGATTTCGGCCGAGCAGATCGAAGTGGCGCTCGCCAGCGCCTTCGGCCAGCAGCAGGTCACAACCATCTTCACGCCGTCAAACCAGTACAAGGTGATTCTTGAAGTTCTGCCTCAGTTCGCCCGCGATCCGTCGGCGCTGTCGCGCCTCTACGTGCGTGCGGGGGGTGCCGGCGGCGGCAGTGGGGCGACCTCGACCCCGGGCGGCGGCACCCTTGTGCCGCTCGGCGCGGTCACGACGATCTCCAACACGGTCGGCCCGCTGACCATCAACCACCAGGGCCAGTTGCCGTCGGTGACGGTAACCTTCAACCTGACCCCGGATGTCGCGCTGGGCGCCGCCATCGACCGTATCCGGGAGATCGAGACACAGATCCAGAAGCCCGCTTCGGTCAGCGGCAGCTTCCAGGGCACGGCGCAGGCCTTCCAGAAGTCCTTCGAGGGTCTTGGCCTGCTTTTGCTTCTCGCCATCGTTGTCGTCTATATCGTTCTCGGCATCCTTTACGAGAGCTTCATCCACCCGCTGACCATCCTGTCGGGCCTGCCGTCAGCGGGCGTCGGCGCGTTGCTGACGCTGATCGCCTTCGGCGAAACGCTCAACCTGTTCTCCTTTGTCGGCATCATCATGCTGATCGGCATCGTCAAGAAGAACGCGATCATGATGATCGACTTCGCGCTGACCAATCAGCGCGAAGAGAAGGCCACGCCGTTCGACGCCATCTACCGCGCCTGCATCGTCCGCTTCCGCCCGATCATGATGACCACCTTCGCCGCGATCATGGGTACCCTGCCGATCGCGGTCGGCCACGGCGCCGGCGCCGAGTCGCGCCAGCCGCTCGGCCTTGCCGTGGTCGGCGGCCTGATCGTGTCGCAGCTGCTCACCCTTTACATTACGCCGGTGATCTACCTGTACCTCGATCGTCTCAGCGCGCGGTTCCAAGGGCGCGGCGCGCAGGCAGCCGATACGGCCACGACCCCCGCACCGGCCGCGGAATAAGGCCGCGGCCCGGACGCCTGCCCCTGACGGGCTCTGGCGGGATCGCGGCCCGCCGTGCTAGCCTCCCCGGATAAAGCAAAGCGTTGCGAAACAACGTGAACGATGGGAGGCCAGCATGCTTACCGTTCGTCATGGCGTATTCGTACTTGCGTTCGCCGCCGGCATGCCTGCGATGGCGGCCGACCTGCCGCAATCGACCAGGGCTTTTCTCGATCAGCTCGGCCAGGGCCCCGCGCTTCTGCGCGACATCGATGCGGCGCTTGCGGTGCCCTCCCCGCTTCTCGATGCGGCGCGCAAGGAACAGGGGATCCGCATCGGCGGCACCTGGGACCCGAAGCAGTTCCGCGACATAGTCAAGCCGTTCGAGGAACGCTATCCCTTCGTCAAACTGACCTACCTGCGCGCCAGCCGATTCCAGCGCGCCGTCAAGCCGTTGCTCGCCCTGCAGGAAGGCCGCGTCACCGTCGACGTACTCTCCAGCCTGTCCAATCAGGTGCTGAATTATCGCGACGCCGGGGCGCTGGCATCCCTCGGCGCGCTGCCCGCCTACCAGCGACTCGACCCGGAAATGCGCGGCCAGCGTGACCTGTGGGCCGCGCAGCGCGTGCTGTTTCGCTGCATGGGCTACAACACCAGGCTGGTCAAGAAAGCCGACCTGCCCGCGGACTGGGACGACATCCTGACCGATCCGCGCTTTCGCGGCGGCAAGATCGGGCTGACCAACAAGCCCAACGACTGGTTCATGCACCTCGTCCCCTCGCGCGGCATGGCCTGGGGCCAGGCCTATCTGGAAAAGATGTTCAACGAGGTCAAGCCGCAACTGCGCAAGGAAGGCTCCAATGCGGTCGCCTCCCTCGCGGTCGCCGGTGAATTCCCCTACACCCTGGTTTCGGCATCGCATCGCATCCGCGACCTGCAGAAGAAGGGCGCGCCGATCGACATTCATTGCCCGTCGACGGTGGCCGGCGAAATTTCGGAGATCGGCGTCCTCAAGGCATCGCCCAGCGTCAACCAGGGCCTTCTGTTCACCAACTGGTTCATCAGCCGCGAAGGCCAGCTCGCCCAGTTCGCCGTCGCGCACTACGATCCGCTCTACGCCGACATGCGCGCGGCGGGCCTCGAGTCCATGCCGAAAATGATGGATGGCAAGAAGGTCAATTTCCTCACCATCGACCAGGAAGAAAGGTACGGCGAGCAGGTCAATGCCCTGTGGCACGCCTACTGGTACGGCCAGCAGGGCCTCAGGCTCGAAACCGTCAAGGTCAGGCTCGACGAGGTCAAGGAAGGCGGCCGTGCCGTCGTGTTCAGGAACAAGGATGCCGCCCACACGGCCCGCGTGTCGTCGGGTGACACCATGGTCAAGATCGGCGGCAAGGTCGCTGCCCGCGAATCCATGAAGGCGGGAATGACCTGCGCGGTCACCTATCCCGGCAACAAGCAGACCGCGCTGGAGATCGTCTGCGACAGGTAGTCGCCGGCCTCAGCCCGGGCAGACGACCCATTCCCGCGGATAGGCGTTGAGCCGGTCGAGCCCGGTGGCGGTGACGACGAAGCTCTCGCCGAACTGCAGGCCCATCTTTTCGTCGAGCGTCATCAGGTTCGGCTGGATGGTGATCGTCATGCCGGCGCGGAATGTGACGTCCCGGCTGGCATGCCGCTTTGCCTTGCCAGTCTGGATGATCGGCGGATACTGGTTCACCCCGTGCAGCAGGTCGTCGAGGATCGTATAGCCGCGGTCATGGATCATATTGGAGGCTTCCTCGACCTCCTTGCTGGTGACGCCGTCCTTGATCAGCGATTCGAGAGTTTCGAGCGCCTCCACGGCGACGTCGTGCATCGCCTTCCATTCCGGCGTCGGGCCTTCCTCGATGGAGAAGGTCCGGTGAATCTGGCCCGAGTAGCCCCAGTAGGCGCCCGATATTTCTGTGATCACGCAATCGCCCCTGGCGAGCTTGCGATCCGACTGGTATTGGGCGGGCACGGGAAAGTCCGGATCGCGCATCGGCATCGAGGCGATGAAGTGGATGCCCGCGTAGCCGTTTTCGCGCAGGTAGACCGGCTCGATCAGCGAGGCGATCTCCCATTCCGCCATGCCGGCCCTGAGCCCGTCGCGCACCGCGGCGATGGACTTGTCGGTCAGCTCCGAGGCGTGACGGATACGGGCGATTTCCTCGGTGCTGCGGATGGTGCGCATCATGCGGAACTGGCCGTTGACGTCCTTGAACATGGCCCCGGCGAGGCGGTCCTGGAAGGCCATGTAGTAGCGGTAGGGAAGCGAGCCGACGAGACCGACGCGCATGCCGTCGAGCCCGCGCTCGCGCATCACCTGTGACACGGTGTCGGCGGTATTGGCGCCGGCCCAGCGTACATCGCGCACGGCCGACATGACGCGCGCCATAGGCACGTGGTTGAACAGCTGCAGGATCACCACCGGATCGCGGCCGGGCTGGAACAGCACGAAGGCCTCGCGCGAGCCCGGCCAGTCGGTCAGCCAGTAAATGTCGGAAGCAAAACGGCCGGTGCCGTAGACAAGCAGGCCGTCGAGATTCTCGCGCTCAAGCAGCGCCGCCACCTTGGCGTGGCGCGCCTTCATCTCGGCTTCGGAAAAGGACGGGAAATCGGATTTCTGACGCATGGGCGGTCGGCCCTCCCCAAAAAAACGGCCCCTTCAGGGCCTTATACCTCATGGGGCGCGCCCCGGCGCGCCGGTTGCAGGATACGCCCCCGCAAGCCGGTTGAAAAGGGAGGCGCCCCCCTGAAATGCACGGGTTACGCGGCCTTGCCCCGGCCGAGGAACTGAACCGCGGCAAGAACCGCGACGAGGCCGAGGCCGATCGCGTCCAGCAGCGGGTCCGGCACCACCAGGGCCAGGCCGGCGACGAAAGCGAGCATGCGCTCGATCGGGGTCAGCCGGCGCAGGGCGTAGCCTTCGAAAGCCGCCGCGAGCGCGGCAATGCCGGCCAGCGATATGGCCACGGCGTAAACCACCTCCTGCCAAGCACCGAAGGTCAACAGGGCCGGCCGATAGACGAACATGAAAGGAACGATGAAGGCGACGAAAGCGGTGCGCGTCGCATGCAGGGCCGTCTTCATGAAGGATGAACCGGCGATGCCGCAGGCAGCGACCGCCGCCAGCGCGTCGGGCGGCGTGAGCACCGCCAGGGTCGAGTAATACACGACGAAAAGATGGGCCGCGGCATTGGCTATCGCCGGGTCGACCCCTCCGTTCGTCAGGAAGACCTTGATCATCGGGATGGTCACCGCGATCTGGGCGATATAGCTGATCGTCGGCGGCACGCCGAGTCCGAGAATGATCGACACGATCATGGTGATGATCAGGCCGACCATCAGGCTGCCGGCAAGGCTCGTTCCCTGCTGGGCCAGCTTGACGCCGACCGAGGTCAGCTCGAAAACGCCGACGATGACCCCGGCGGCCGCCGTGGCGACGGCGACCAGCAGGGCGCCCTTGGCGCCGATCTCCAGGGCGTCGAAGACTTCCCGCCATCCCATGCGCGTATCCTTGCGCAGCCAGGAAACGGCGACGAC
>CAXRES010000147.1:0-4657 GCA_964229575.1 Alphaproteobacteria bacterium | reverse complement strand
GATGACGCGGGCGAGGAAGGAAAGAAGTTCGGTGCCCTGGCCCGGATCGAAGCGGGCGGCATCGCGCGAGGCGAGCGCCAGCAGGCCGGTCGGCGCTTCGGGACTGGCGCGCAGGCGAAGCAGCGCTTCCGAGGCGACCAGCCCGGCGCCCGCGCCGTAGAGGTCCGTTCGCCCGCGAATGTTGGTGTTGAGCACCACGTCGCGCCCATTGCCCATGATCCCGTCCACCGCACCCGGCGGCAGGAGCCGGATGCCGGCCACCGGCTTGCGCCCGGCGGCGCCCGACTGTTCGACCGCGAGCACGGCGATGTCGACGTCCAGACGCACGGCGAGGTCGGTGGTGGCGATCTCGATCAGCTCCTCGAAGCTGCGCGCTTCGAGAATCATCAGTGCGGCGCTCTGAATGCGTCCCTGCGACGCGGCATTGGCGCGCACGGTCGCAAGCAGCGCCGCGTGGCGTGCATCGAGCCGCGCGTTTTCCTCACGCAGGCGCGCAATCAGGAAGCCCTGCAGGTCGGTGACGTGCTCGCCCCCGTGGCGGGGCGGCGGCGTCACTGCCGCCAGCACATCGGGATTGTCGGTGAGGTAATGTGGATTTTCGGCAAGAAAGGCGCGGATGTCGGCCTTGGCCGGGCTGACCGTCGCTTCGGCGTCGCCCCGCGGGGCGGTCCCCGGTTTGCCCCCCGTGGGTGCGCCGCCCTTCGATTTGGCGCCCGCAGCCGGGCGCCGTGGGCGCGCCTCGCTCACTCGGCGGCCTGCGGCTTGCTCTTGCCGGCGGGCAGGTTCTGGCCGGTCTTGGCCCAGTCGGCCATGAAGGCGGCGAGCCCCTTGTCGGTCAGGGGATGGTGGTAGAGCGCGCGGATCACCGCGGGCGGCAGGGTGGCGACATGGGCGCCCATCTTCGCCGCCTCGATCACGTGGTTGACGCCGCGCACGCTGGCCACCAGTACTTCGGTCCTGAAGGCGGGTTGGGCGCGGTAGATGGCGCAGATCTCGTCGATCAGCGCCATGCCGTTCTGGCCGATGTCGTCGAGCCGGCCGACGAAAGGCGAAACGAACGTGGCGCCGGCCTTGGCGGCAAGGATCGCCTGCCCGGCGGAAAAACACAGCGTCACGTTGACCGGGATGCCCTCGCCCGACAGCGCCTTGCAGGCTTTCAGGCCTTCGGGCGTCAGCGGCACCTTGACGGTGACGTTGCTCGCGATCTTCGACAGGTACTTGCCTTCCTCGATCATGGTCGGGGCGTCGAGCGCCGTCACTTCCGCCGACACCGGACCGGCGATGATCGAGCAGATTTCGGCGATCACGTCTTCGAACTTGCCGCCCGACTTGGCGACGAGCGAAGGATTGGTGGTCGCGCCGTCGATCAGGCCGGTTGGGGCCAAGGCGCGGATTTCGGCGATGTCGGCGGTGTCGATGAAGAACTTCATGGGTAGTCCCGAAGGCAATGCCCGAAGGCGGGTTGAAGCGATTGCGCGCGCCTCGCGGGTTCCCTTGGCTCCGTTCGGGCGCAACGTCTAAAGTGTAGCCGATGGCAAGGCCCCGTACCAGTTCGGATCCAGACAAAGGCGCGCCCGCGTCCGCGCGGTCAGGCGAAAACGACGCGCCCGCGCGGTCTCATGAAAACAACGCGCCCGCGCGTCTGCGCGTTCTGCTGCCGCTCGGCCTGCCCGGGGCGCTCGATTACCGCGCCGAAGGCGAGACGCCGGAACCCGGTACCTTCGTGCGCGTGCCGCTGGGCGCGCGCGAACGCATCGGCGTGGTATGGGACGACGCGCCGGGTGCTGCGCCGGCGGGCGCGAAGATCAAATCGGTCATCGGTGTGCTGGACGTGCCGCCGATGGATGCCGTGACGCGCCGATTCGTCGACTGGGTGGCGAATTATACCGTGTCGTCGCCGGGCGCCGTGCTCAAGATGGCGATGAGCGTGCCCGCGGCGCTGGAGCCGCCGGCGCGCCTCACCGCCTTCGCAACCGTGGCGGGCTGGCAGGCGCCCGATGGTTTCCGCGCGACGCCCGCCCGCGCCCGCGTGCTTGACCTGCTGGCGGACGGCCTGCCGCGCACCGCGGCGGAGATTCATGGTGAAACCGGGGTATCGGCCCAGGTCGTGACGGGGCTGGCCGATGCGGGCGCGCTTGCGGTCACCGGTGTGGCGCCGCCCACGCGCTTTTCCCCGCCCGATGCCGAACGCCCCGGCCCGGCGCTCACGGACGACCAGCAGAAAGCCGCGGAAAAATTGCGCGCTGCCGCGCGCGCGGGCGGCTATTCGGCGACCGTGCTCGACGGCGTCACCGGCTCGGGCAAGACGGAAGTCTATTTCGAAGCCATCGCCGAGGCCCTGCGCCTGGGCCGCCAGGTTCTTGTCCTGCTGCCGGAAATCGCCCTGTCGGCACAGTGGCTGGAACGCTTCGAGGCGCGCTTCGGCGCGGCGCCCGCCGCCTGGCACTCGGAACTGGGGGCGGCATTGCGCCGCGACACATGGCGGGCGGTGGCGCAAGGCGCGGCGCGCGTCGTCGTCGGCGCGCGTTCGGCCCTGTTCCTGCCGTACCGGGATCTCGGCCTTATCGTCGTTGATGAAGAACACGACGGTTCCTACAAGCAGGACGACGGCGTGGCCTACAACGCCCGCGACATGGCGGTGCTGCGCGCGCATCTCGGCGCGATTCCCGTGGTGCTGGCCTCGGCGACCCCGTCGCTCGAAACGGTGGCGAATGTCCAGTGGGGCCGCTACGGCGCCGTGCATCTGCCCGACCGCGTTGGCGATGCGGCCCTGCCGGAGGTGGCGCTGGTCGATCTCCGCGCGACGCCGCCCTTGCGCGGACGCTGGCTCAGCCCCCCGCTCGACGACGCCCTGCGCGCGACATTGGCGGCGGGCGAACAGGCGTTGCTGTTCCTCAATCGCCGGGGCTATGCGCCGCTCACGCTGTGTCGCGGTTGCGGGCACAGGCTGGAATGTCCCAACTGTTCGGCCTGGCTGGTGGAACACCGCGCGAGCCGCCGCCTCGTCTGCCATCACTGCGGCTACGGCATGGCGCCGCCGCCCCAGTGCCCCAACTGCGGCGCGGAAGGTGCCTGGGCCGCCTGCGGCCCGGGGGTCGAGCGCGTCGCGGAAGAAGTGGCGCACCATTTCCCCGATGCGCGCCTGCGCATCATCGCTTCCGACACGCTGACCGGGCCCGCGGCGATCCGCGAACTGATCGACGCCGTCGCCGAACACCGCGTCGACGTTCTGATCGGCACCCAGGTCATCGCCAAGGGCCATCATTTTCCGCTGCTCACCCTGGTCGGCGTGATCGATGCCGATCTCGGGCTGACCGGCGGCGACCTGCGTGCCGCCGAGCGCACGCACCAGCTTCTCACCCAGGTATCGGGTCGCGCCGGGCGCGCCGAGAGGCCGGGCCGCGTGCTGCTGCAGACCTTCATGCCGGAACATCCGGTGATGGCGGCGCTGGCGGCCGGCACGCGCGCGGACTTCATCGCCACCGAAATGCGCGAACGCGAACGCGCCCACATGCCGCCCTTCGGCCGACTCGCCGCGGTGATCGTTTCCGGCCCGCACGAAAAGGAAGTGGACGGGACGGCCCGCGCCCTCGGCCGCGTGCGGCCTGCCGACGAGGACATCGCCGTGCTGGGGCCGGCGCCCGCGGCGCTCAGCCTGCTGCGCGGGCGTCACCGGCGGCGCTTTCTGGTCAAGGCACCGCGCGGCTTCAACCTGCAAGGCGCGCTGCGCGGCTGGCTCGCCCAGGTGCGTCCGGGCAAGGGCGTGCGCGTGCAGGTCGACGTCGATCCGATGAGCTTTCTCTGACCGGCATAAGCCGTTGATTGCACGGGCTAAAATTCCGCGACGATTCGCCCCTTCGCCGGTTGCAACGCCCTAACTCGTATGGTACGAAAAGCGCGCCCCGCGGGGGGCGAGGGCGGCGAAAGCCGCCGGTTGCTTTCGTTTCTTCTTTGCCTGTCATCGGGTTGCGGTCCGCTCAACGGGCCCCATCCAGTACTTCGGGAGCAGATCCGAGTGCCATCCCAGTCAAAGGACGCGGGCGGCGTTGCCGGTCGTTATGCGAGCGCGCTTTACGAGCTCGCCGACGCCGACAAGGCGCTCGACCGTGTCGCCGACGACCTGCGAGCCTTGCGCGCCATGTGCGAACAGAGCGCCGAACTCGCGCGCCTGGTCACTTCGCCGGTGCTGAGCCGCGCCGCCCAGGCCGCCGCCATCACCGCGCTCGCCGAAAAGTCCGGCTTCCACGCGCTCACCATCAAGTTCCTCGGTACCCTGGCGAAGAACCGCCGTCTCGGCGCGATCCGCGACGTGATCGGCGCCTTTCTCGCCGAGCTCGCCCGCCGCCGCGGCGAAGTGACGGCCGAAGTCGTCTCCGCCACGGCGCTCAAGCCGGCTTATCTCGACCGCGTGCGCGATGCGCTCGCGGCCTCGCTCGGCGCCAAGGTGGCGCTCGAGCCCCGGGTCGATGCCAGCCTGATCGGCGGCATCAAGGTCCGGGTCGGTTCAAAGATGGTGGACGCTTCGATCGCCACCAAGCTGCAGAAACTCAGGCTCTCCATGAAAGGGATCGGTTGATGGACATCCGGCCGGCGGAAATTTCCGCAATTCTCAAGGAACAGATCGCCAATTTCGGCGCCGAAGCCGAAGTCGCCGAGG
>CAXRES010000146.1:0-8130 GCA_964229575.1 Alphaproteobacteria bacterium | reverse complement strand
ATGCCTCGGTCGTGTTCATCGCCGTTTAGTTCCTGTCGGTTGTCATCGCGCGGCGGCGCTGGGACGTGCTGCGCGCGCCGCTCGTCGCCGTGCCGCTCGCCACCTGGCTGTTCCTGGTCGCGATCAGCGGCCCGCTCGCGTGGTGGGAACCGCTCGCCGCCGTCGGCCGCGGCCTCGCCTGGCTGCGCTTCGTCTGCTTCTTCGCCGCCGTCGTCTTCTGGCTGTTCGCCGACGAAGGGGACTTCCGCAAGGTCGTCATCTGCTGGGGCGCGGTGCTGGCCGTCGTCATCGTCGACGGGCTGGTCCAGGGCTTCTTCGGCACTTCGCTCTCGGGCAGGCCGATCTTCGAGGGCCAGCGTCTGACCGGCCCGCTCAAGCGCCCCAACATCGGCCGCTTCGTCGCCTTCCTGTTCTATCCCTGTCTTGCCGCCTATCTTCTTCATGCCGGGCGGGCACTCGACGCGCGCCGCATGGTCGCGCTCGCCCTGGTCCTTGCCGTCGTCGTCTTCTTCACCGTCTTTTCGGCCGAGCGTTCGGCGACCCTTCTCGGCCTCGCCACCGTCACCGGCGCCTCCATATTCCTCATGGCGCGCGGGCGCTGGTACACGGTTGCGGGCCTTGGCGCGATCGCCGCGTCCTATGCGATTTCGGCGCTTGCGGTCATGGCGAATGCGCGGTTGCAGATTCGCATCGCGCCGACGGCGGGTATCGCCCAGGATTTCTGGAATTCCGAATACGGCGAACTGATCCGCGCCGCCGTCACCGCGTGGAAGGTGCAGCCCGCCACCGGCGTCGGTCTCGGCAACTTCATGCGCGTCTGCGACGCCTTCGAGCCGGAACTCGCCTTCGGCTGCCTCGCCCATCCGCACAACATCTACCTGGAATGGCTGGCCGAGGCCGGCGCCCCGGGGCTCGCCGGGCTCGCGGTCTTCGCCCTGATCGCCACGGTTTCGGTGCTGCTCGTCCTGCGCCTTTGGAAGAAGCGGCCGCTGTTCGCTTCGGTCGCCGCCGTCGGTACGATCCCGACGCTGTTCCCCCTGGTGCCGAGCCAGAGCTTCTTTTCCAACTGGCCGGCGATCCTGTGGTGGTCGTCGCTGGCGCTTGCCTGCGCCACGGCGTTGCACGCGCTTCGTCGCGCCGGCGACGATTTAGCAGAGCGCCGCGCCGGCGACGATGTAGCAGAGCGTCGCGCCGGCGACGGCGGGGGTGGCGCGGCATGACCGGCGGCACGCCATCGCCCGCGCCGACGCATCCGGCCGACCTGTCGCGCGAAGGCGGCTGGGCAGACGGGCTCAGACGCGTCTGCGTCTGGCTGTTCGCGGCGCTGCCGGCGCTGCTGCTGGTGACGCGCGTCGGCGCCGAGATCGCCACCGCCTTCATCGGCCTGTCGTTTCTTGCGGTGGTCGCGGCGCGGCGGCGCTGGGACGTTCTGAAATCGCCGCTGGTGGCGGCGCCGATCGCGCTCTGGCTCTACCTGATGGCGGCGAACGCGCCTTTTGCCTGGTGGGACGCGGGCGCGGTATTCGGCCGCGCCGCGACCTGGCTGCGTTTCTTCTGCCTTTTCGCCGCGGTGGTGTTCTGGCTGTTCGCGGGCGCGCGCGATTTCCGCGCCGTGGTGTTCGGCTGGGGCGCGGCCATCGCCTTCGTTCTGGTCGACGGCACCGTCCAGGGCCTGTTCGGCACGTCGCTGACCGGGCACCCGATCATGCATGGCCAGCGCCTGACCGGGCCGCTCGACCGGCCGAACGTCGGGCGCTTCGTCGTTTTCCTCTTCTTCCCCGCCCTTGCCGCATTCCTGCTGCGCGCCGAAGCGTCGCTCGACTGCCGGCGGGCCGCGGCGATTGCCCTGCCGGGCATCGCCGTGCTGTTTTTCACCGTCTATACCGCCGAACGCGCGGCGACGCTTCTTTGTCTGCTGGCGCTTGCCGTCATGGTGTCGGCGCTCTTGGTCCTGGTGCCGCGCTTTCGTCTTCCGGGGCTGGTGTCGGTGGCCGCCGTCGGCGCGGCGGTGATCGCCGCGATGATGTTCCTGCCGAGGCTGAGCCGGCGGATCGGGCCGACGCTCGGCGAAGCGCGCAATTTCTGGAATTCGGAATACGGCGAACTGGCGCGCGCGGCGATCGGCGTGTGGAGGGAACAGCCGTTCGTCGGCGTCGGACTAGGCAATTTCGATCGCGTCTGCGACGCGGTCGAGCCCGAACTCGCCTTCGGCTGCCTGCGCCATCCGCATAACATCTATCTCGAATGGCTGGCCGAGGCGGGCGCGTTGGGTCTCGCCGGATTTGTCGTCTTTCTTCTGTTCGTGCTGGTCCTCGTGCTGTCGATCCTGCGCCTGCGCGCCGAACGGCCGCTGCTGGTCGCCGCCGTGCTGGCCGCGCCGGTCGCGGCGCTCATGCCCTTCGTGCCGAGCCAGAGCTTTTTTTCCAACTGGCCGGCCCTGCTGTGGTGGTCGTCGCTGGCGCTCGCCTGCGCGGTGGCCTTCCACGCGCTGCATCGCCGGGAAGGGTAGGGACCGCGTGGCCATCCTCGTCATCAAGCTGGGCGCGCTCGGCGATTTCATCCAGGCCTATCGCGCCATGACCGCGATTGCCGCCTTTCACAAGGGCGAGCGGATGGTGCTGATGACCATTCCCTCCCAGCGCGAACTGGCCGAGGCCTTCGGCCTGTTCGACGAAATCTGGATCGATCCGCGCCCGAAACTTTACGACGTTCCGGGCTGGCTCGGGCTTGCGCGGCGGATCAACGGGGCGAAATTTTCGCGCATCTACGATCTGCAATGCAACGGGCGCACCGGCTTCTATTTCCGCCTGACGCGCCCGCCGTTCTCGTGGGCGCGCGTGGAATGGTCGGGCATCGCGCCCGGCTGCTCGCACCCGCACGCCAACCCCGAACGCACGAAGATGCACAACCTGGAACGACAGGCGGACCAGCTCGCCTTCGCCGGGATCGGGGCGTCAGTCTATCCGCCGCTCGATACAAGCTGGGTGAAGGCCGATGTCTCGGGCTTCGGCCTTTCGGGCGGCGCGCCTTATGTACTGATGGTGCCGGGCAGCGCGCCGCAGCACCCGTTCAAGCGCTGGCCCGCTTCCCGTTACGCCGAACTGGCGCGCGGGCTCGTGGCCGAAGGCTACCGCCCGGTCATCGTCGGCACCGCGTCCGAAAGCGAGGCCTGCGCTGAGATCGCCGCCGTGTCGCCCGCCGTCGTCAACCTGTGCGGCCGTTCGCCCGTCATGGCGGTGATGGCGCTGGCGCGCGACGCGGCCGGGGCCGTCGGCAACGACACCGGGCCGATGCACCTGATCGCCGTCATGGGCTGCCCGTCCGTCGTGCTGTTTTCGGCCCACACCAATCCGCGCAACACGCGCCCGCGCGGGCCCTGGGAAGGCCCCGGAGCGGCCGTGCCGCCTGCGGGCGTCGATCCCGTCACCGTCGCCGTTCTGCGCCGCGACGATCTGGCCGATCTGCCCGTGGCCGAGGTGCGCGCGGCCCTTCGTCTGCGCTGAGGGGCGCGCGGCCCGGCGCCCGCGCCGGGGGGGACGTTCGCCATTTGCAACTTGGCCGCTTCTGTTCTACCCCTATGGACGCCAAGCGCGCGCACATGATTCCTAAGGACATGACCGAAAACCGCCTGATCATCCGCCGACCTGACGACTGGCACGTTCACCTGCGCGACGGCGACCGGCTGGAACGGGTGCTGGGCGAAACCGCGCGCGTCTTCGGCCGCGCCATCGTCATGCCCAATCTCGCCCCGCCCGTGACCACGGTGAAGGATGCCGCGGCCTACCGCAACCGCATCAAGGCCGCACCCCAGGGGGCGCGCTTCACGCCGCTGATGACGCTCTATCTCACCGACGCCACGTCGCCCGACGAGGTGGAAAATGGCTTTCGCGGCGGCGTCATCGTCGCCTGCAAGCTCTACCCGGCGCACGCCACCACCAATGCCGAGCACGGCGTCACCGACGTGGCGAAGATCCGCCCCGTTCTCGCGCGCATGGAGAAGATCGGCCTGCCGCTTCTGGTGCATGGCGAGGTGACGGACGCCGGCGTCGACGTCTTCGACCGCGAAGCGGTGTTCATCGAACGCACGCTGGCCCCGCTCACCCGCGATTTCCCGGCGCTGCGCATCGTGTTCGAGCACGTGACGACGCGCGAGGCGGTCGATTTCGTCGCCGCTGCGCCGGGTACGGTGGCCGCGACGATCACGCCCCATCACCTGATGATCAACCGCAACGCCATGTTCAAGGGCGGTTTCCGCCCGCATGCCTACTGCCTGCCGGTGGCCAAGCGCGAGGTCCATCGCCCGGCGCAGCGCCAGGCGGCGGTGTCGGGCAATCCGAAGTTCTTCCTCGGCACCGATTCGGCGCCGCACGCGGCTTTGGCCACGGAATCGGCCTGCGGCTGCGCCGGCATCTACACCGCGCCGGTGGCGATGGCGGCCTACGCCACGGTGTTCGAGGAAGAAGGCGCGCTCGCCCGCCTGGAAGACTTCGCCTCCCACTTCGGCGCGCAGTTCTACGGCATGCCCGTGAACGAAGACAGCCTGGTGCTGGAACGGGTGCCCCAGACCGTGCCGGAACGGCTCGGCGACATGGTGCCCTTCCTCGCCGGCGAAACCTTGAACTGGCGCGTCGCCGGACTGGCGTCGCCGAAGAAAGGCCCCGTGCTGTGACGATCCCCGAAAAATTCCGCGCCTTCTACCTCGACCGCCCCGAAAGCGAGGGCGGCAAGCCGGTCGGCAAGCTCGGCGAGATCACGCCGGCGGCGCTGCCCGAGGGCGACGTGGTCATCGCCGTCAGCCACACCACCATGAACTACAAGGACGCCATGATGGTGAAGGGCATCGGCTACCGGCTGAAGGATTTTCCCTTCGTGCCGGGAATCGATCTCGCGGGCAAGGTGGTGTCCTCGGCCTCCGGCGCGTTCAGGCCGGGCGATGCGGTGGTGCTCAACGGCTATGGCGCGGGCGAGCATTTTGCCGGCGGCTTCGCCCGGTATGCGCGGGCAAAGGCCGAATGGCTGATCCCGGTGCCCGCCGGCTGGGACGCGGCCGACTGCATGGCGGTGGGCACCGCGGGCATGAGCGCGATGATCGGCGCGCTGGAGCTGGAAAAGAACGGCGTCGCGCCGGGCAAGGGACCGGTGCTGGTGACGGGTGCGGCGGGCGGCGTCGGGTCCTTCTCCGTCGCCATTCTGGCGGCGATGGGCCATCGCGTGCTCGCTTCCACCGGGCGCATGGACGAGGCCGATTACCTCAAGTCGCTCGGCGCGGCCGAAGTCCTGCCGCGCGCCGAATTCGAAAACGGCCCCGATCGGCCGATGCTGCCCAAGCGCTTCGCCGGCTGCATCGACGCCGTCGGCGGCAAGACGCTTTCGACCATCATTTCCTCGATGGACGAGCGCGGGGTGATCGCCAGTTGCGGCCTTGCCGGGGGCAACAGCTTCACCGCCTCGCTCATCCCGTTCTTCCTGCGCGGCGTGCGCCTGATCGGCGTCGAGGGCGGCCACGGCCCGATCGCCGAGCGGCGCGAGGTCTGGGCCCGCCTGCCGAAGCTGATTTCCCGCGACAGGCTCGCCGCGATGGCCACGCGCCATGTCCTTGCCGACATACCGAAGCTGGCCGATCAGGTTCTGGCCGGCCGCCAGCGCGGCCGTGCGGTGATCGACGTCAACGGCTGATTTTTCTTCGCCGCGCCCGAACGGCCGGGTGGAAACGGCCCCGGTCTTGGTCTAACCTGACCGAAGACCGCGAATTGCGGCGAAAGACACTGGCCGGTCCCGGCAGGGAACCGGCGGGGGCGATCTTGGGGAACCTGCTGAAAACCGCCGTCATCGCGGGATTGACCGGCCTGTCCGCGTCGTTGGCCCTGGCCGCCGACCCGGCGCCGAAGCCGCAGAGCTACCTCGATTCGATGGAATGGTACGGGCGTGCCGCCAACGCGGGCGACGCGGAAGCGCAATACCTGCTCGGCGAAATTCTCGCGCGCGGCCTGCGCGGCAAGAGCGACCTCGCGCTCGCCGCCGACTGGTTCGAAAAAGCGGCGAAACAGGGCCATGCCCGCGCCGCCTTCGCGCTGGCGAGCGCGTTCGAGGCCGGCCGCGGGCGCGATCGCGATCTTGGCAAGGCTGCCGAATGGTACGGTGTCGCGGCCAAGGGGGGCCTGCTGGCCGCCAATCACAACCTGGCCCGCCTGCTGGAGACGGGTAGCGGAATCAAGCTGAACCTTGGCGAAGCCGTGCGCCACTATACGATCGCAGCGGAAGGGGGGCTGGCCGCTTCGCAGTTCAACCTTGGCCTGCTCTATCTCGACGGGCGCGGCGTGCAAAAGGACCCGCTGCGCGCCTGGGCCTGGTTCAAGCGTTCGGAAATGGGCGGCTTCACCGCTGCTGTGGGGCCCATCGGCACGATCGAAAAAACGATGAGTGCCGCGGACAAGGCGAAGGCCTACGAAATCCTCAAGCAGACCCGCAACAACGCCAACAACAAGCCCTGACCGGCGCGGCGGTTTTTCCGTTCAGATATTGAGTTCGTGGCTGCGGTCGCGCTCGAATCGCGCGCCCTTGAGCCCGCCTTCGCGCGGGAACAGTCGTTCGAGCGCGGCAAGGTCGCTCGCCGACAATTCGATGTCGGCCGCCGCGGCGTTTTCCTCGATATGTTTCAGCGAATTGGTCCCCGGGATGGGCACGATGTTCGCGCCTCTGGCGAGCAGCCAGGCAAGCGCCAGCTGTCCCGCTGTGCAACCCTTCTGCCGGGCCAGCGCTTCCATCTGGCCGAGTACGCCGAGGTTGTGTTCGATGTTCTCCGGCGCGAAGCGCGGCACCGACTTGCGGCTGTCGGCGGGCGTGGCGCGCACCGCGCCCGACAGAAAGCCGCGGCCCATCGGGTAATAGGCGACGAAGCCGATGCCGAGCGCTGCGACCGCCGGGATCGTGTCGGCTTCATAGTCGCGCGTCATCAGCGAATATTCGCTCTGGATCGCCGTGATCGGATGCACTTCGGCCGCGCGCCGGATCGTATCGGGGCCGGCCTCGCAGATGCCGATGTGGCGGATCTTGCCTTCCTCCTTGAGGCGCGCCATCGCGCCGACGCTGTCTTCGATCGGAATGTCGGGATCGACGCGGTGAAGGTAGTAGAGGTCCAGGTAATCGGTCTTGAGCCGCCTGAGCGAGCCTTCCAGCGACTCGCGGGCATAGGCCGGGCTGCCGTCGACCGTCCGCCCCGTGTCCTTCGACCACGACCAGCCGCGCAGGTTGCCGAACTTCGAACACAGCACGACCCTGTCGCGCCTGCCCTTGAGCGCCACGCCCAGCACGTCCTCGTTGTTGCCGTCGCCGTGATCGGCGGTATCGATCAGGGTGATGCCGAGATCGATGGCGCGCGCCACCACGGCGCAGGCGTTATCGAGCCCGCCCGGAGGCGTGCGCTCCGAGAAAGTCGGCGCGCCGAAGCCGACGGCGGAAACCTTGAGGCCTTCGGGGCCGAGCAGGCGCGTTTTCATGGCGGTCCTCCCTGTTTTTGGCGCGGCGAGAGTAGCAGCCGGCCGGGCCCGGCGGAATCGCCCGGGTTCCGGGCCCCGGCGGGCGAACCGGCAGCCAAAAAAGATGAAACCGGGGACCGATCCATGCTACTGAAAGGCCGCCATATTCGGCCATTTCCCTTGATTTTCAGTGGGAAAAGGCAAATTTATGGGGTGCGCGGACTGCGCCGCCGACACGACTGAACAGAACATGAGCGAAACCAGCAAGACGCCGCTTCTCGACACCCTTGCGGTGCCGGCCGACCTGCGCAAGCTCCAGGAAAAGGACCTGGGCGAGGTCGCGGCCGAACTGCGTCGGGAGACGATCGACGCGGTGTCCATCACCGGCGGGCATCTCGGCGCCGGATTGGGCGTGGTCGAGTTGACCGTGGCGCTGCACTACGTCTTCAACACGCCCGAAGACCGGTTGATCTGGGACGTCGGCCACCAGTCCTATCCGCACAAGATCCTGACCGGACGCCGGGCGCGCATCCGCACGCTGCGCCAGGAAGGCGGCCTGTCGGGCTTCCCCCGCCGCTCGGAAAGCGAATACGATCCCTTCGGCGCGGCGCACAGTTCGACCTCCATCTCCGCGGGGCTCGGCATGGCGGTGGCG
>CAXRES010000145.1:0-3562 GCA_964229575.1 Alphaproteobacteria bacterium | reverse complement strand
CATATCCTCAACGCGCCGACGCGGCTGATGGCCGATCTCGGCTACGGCAAGGGCTACGAGTACGACCACAAGGCGGAGGACGCGTTTTCGGGGCAGGACTATTTCCCCGAAGGCATGGCGCGGGAATCGTTCTATAACCCCTCCGAGCGCGGCTTCGAGCGCGAGGTGGCAAAGCGGCTTGCCTGGTGGGCGAATCGGCGCGCGGAGAGGGCCAAGGGGGGCAAGGAGGACGGCGAGGCATGAAGCTGGTGGGCTGGATCGCAGCGGGCGGCGCCGTCGGCGCGGTGGCGCGCTATTTCGTCATGGTCCTGGCGGCGCAGGCCTTCGGCACCGCTTTTCCGTGGGGCACTCTGGCGGTCAACGTCATCGGCTCCTTCATACTCGGCGTCCTCGTCGAAGTCTTCGCGCTCGCCTGGTCGGCACCCGAAGGGGTGCGCGCCATGCTGGTCGTCGGCGTCCTTGGCGCCTTCACCACGTTTTCGACGTTTTCCCTCGACGTCGCCACGCTTTATGAACGCGGCGCGTTGCTGGCGACCGCTGTTTACGTGATCGGTTCGCTGTGCCTGTCGGTCGCGGCGCTCTTTGCCGGTCTTGCGGCGGCCCGGGCCGTCCTCGCCTGAGAATGGCCGAGTTTCACTCCATCACCATCGGCAAGGGCGAGGCGGGCCAACGCCTCGACCGCTGGTTCCGCGCGCGCTTTCCGGCGGTCGGCTTCGGCGAATTGCAGAAGCTCCTGCGCACTGGACAGATCCGCCTCGACGGCAAGCGAGCCAAGGCCAACGCCCGGCTCGAAGCGGGCCAGCAGGTGCGCGTACCCCCGCGCGTCCAGGCGGGCGAGGGGCCCGCGCCGCGCAAAGAGGCCGAGGACCGCACCCGTGCCACGGAGAAGCCCGTGCGCCGGGCGCCGCCCGTGAGTGCCGCCGAGGCGCGCGAGTTGCAGGGGCGCGTCCTTTACCGCGACGACGACATACTGGTGATCGACAAGCCCGCCGGCCTTGCCGTGCAGGGCGGCACCGGTACGCACAAGCATCTCGACGCCATGCTCGACGTGCTCAAATTCGACGCCGGGGATCGCCCGCGCCTCGTCCATCGCCTCGACCGGGATACCTCGGGCATCCTTGTACTGGCCCGTACGCGCGCCGCAGCCCAGGCCTTGACCAGCTCGTTCCGGGCCCGTGAAACGCGCAAGATCTACCTTGCCGTCACCGTAGGCGTGCCGCGGCCCAGGCGCGGCAAGATCGATCTCGCGCTCGGCAAGACCGGCGGGCGCGGCTTCGAAAGGATGTCGGGCGAAGCGGAAGACGCCGCCCGCGCCGTGACGCTCTATGACGTGCGCGACGCCGCGGGCCAGCGCGCGGCGCTGGTCGCCCTCATGCCGATGACGGGGCGCACCCACCAGTTGCGCGCCCATATGGCGGCCATCGGCACCCCGATCCTGGGCGACGGCAAGTACGGCGGGCGCGAGGCCTTCATCGGAGGGCTGCCGCTGGAACAGCGCCTGCACCTGCATGCCTGGCGGTTGGAAATCCCCAAGCCCGCGGGTGGTGTCCTGACCGTTTCGGCACCGCTGCCGCCGCATCTGGCCGCCGCCATCGCCGCCTTCGGTTTCGAGACGGGCGGCGAGGTCGATCCCTTCCCGCGCGCCGAGTCATGAGCCGCATACCGAAAATCAGCGCGGAGGTTGCCGCGCGGGCATGGTCATTCGTCGTCCTTGTCAACGGCCGGCCGGCGAAAACGCCGCGCGGCAACGAGCTCGTCCTGCCGTCGGCGGCGCTGGCGCGCGCCGTCGCGGCCGAGATCGAGGCGATGCCCGCGACGCTCGCCGGCAAGGGTCTGAATGACCCGTCGGCGGCGCCCAACCTCCGCATCGCGGCGGGCGCCATCGACGTCGTCGCCGAGGCCGACGGCCGGGCCGCAGTGGCCGGCGAACTGCTGGGCTATATCGAAACCGATCTCGTTCTCATCCGCGCCACCGAACCGGCCGCGCTGGTGGCGCGCGAGGATGCTCTCTGGGGGCCGCTCTGCGCGTGGTTCGCCGATCGCTTCGGCGTGATGCTCACCTGCGGACGCGGCGTTCTCGCGGCCAGACAGACGCCGGAAGTCGAGGACGTCGTCCGCCGCGCCCTCGACGGCATCGAGCCGTTCGGGCTTGCGGCGCTGTCGCTTGCCGTGCGCGCTTCCGGATCACTGGTCATCGGGTTTGCGCTTTGCTCCGGGCGCATCGATGCCGACGCAGCTTACGCCGCATCGGTACTCGAGGAAAAATTCCAGGAGGAAAAATGGGGCGCCGACCGCGAGGCGGAAAAGGCCCGCGCGGTCAGGCATCTTGACCTCGCGCAGGCGGAGCGTTTTCTTGGGTTGCTGACGGAGAAGTGAATGACCACGCCGGACGAACCGGAAATGATGGCCCTGCATGTCCGCATTCGCGGCAAGGTGCAGGGCGTATTCTTCCGCCGCTGGATTCAGGACGAAGCGGGCAAGCGGTCCTTGCGCGGGTGGGTGCGCAACCGCTCCGACGGCTCGGTCGAGGCGGTGTTCTCGGGCGAAATGGCGGCCGTGCGCGCCATGGCTGCCGCCTGCCGCCAGGGCCCGCCCAAGGCCGAAGTGCGCCAGGTCATCCAGATTCCGGGCGAATACCGGCCGACCGACGACGACTTCGATCCGACCTTCAAGGTCCTGCCCGACCAGTGATGCGCCTCAGGCGGGCGCCAGTTCGCGCCCGAAGACGCGCGAAAATTCGGACTTGAGAGCGGCGTCGAAGGCCGCCATGCCCGGATCGCGCCCGAGGTCGGCGAGCGAAGTCACCCCGTGTTCGGAAATGCCGCAGGGCACGATGCCGGCGAAATGCGCCAGATCGGGCGCCACGTTGACGGCGATGCCGTGGTAGCTCACCCAGTGGCGCACGCGCACGCCGATGGCGGCGATCTTTTCCTCGCGGCCCGAGGGGCGGGCAACCCAGATTCCGACCCGTCCCGTCCGCCTTTCGCCCCTGATCCCGAAATGGGCGAGCGTGGCGATGACCCACCCTTCGAGATCGCAGACGAAGGCGCGCACGTCCGAGCCGCGCCGCTTCAGGTCAAGCATGACATAGGCGACGCGTTGGCCCGGCCCGTGCCAGGTGAAGCGTCCGCCGCGCCCGGAGCGGTAGACGGGCAGCCCCCGGGGGTCGAGCAGCTCGTTGTCCGCGGCCGAGGTCCCGGCGGTATAGAGCGGGGGGTGTTCCAGCGCCCAGACCAGTTCGGGGGCGATGCCCGCGCGGACGGCCGCCACCCGGGCCTCCATCGTGGCGACGGCCTCCTCGTAGGGCACCAGAGCCGTGCTGGTGCGCCATTCGACGGCCCCGAATCCGGGGGTTTCTGCGGTTCCGACCATAGGCTTGCGAAGGCCTGCCCGATTTGCTATTCCCAACGCGGCCCGGGCGTCCTGCGTCCGGGCCATCGGTTTCAATCTGCCGATTGATATTACCAGTCAATAATGCGGTCGTGGCGGAATTGGTAGACGCGCAGCGTTGAGGTCGCTGTGGGGCAACCCGTGGAAGTTCGAGTCTTCTCGACCGCACCAT
>CAXRES010000144.1:0-5324 GCA_964229575.1 Alphaproteobacteria bacterium | reverse complement strand
TGGGCGACCGGGCGCAGCCTCGCCTGGGCCGGTGCGCGTGCGGGCGGCCGTGCCGCGCGCGACGGATCGGCGATGGGCCTGGCCGCGGGACGCGGACTTGCCGATGCGGCGCGTCGTCACCTGCGGGGACGCAAGACGCGCATCGAGCCGCGCATCGCCGGGCGGGGCGAGGGCCGGGCCGAAGGACGGGCCGCCGGGCGCGGCGAAAGCCACGACAGCGAACCGACGCTCGCGCGCGTCAACGACGCGCCCGCGCCCGAAGCGAAGGCCCCCGTCATCGAGACGGGCGATGACGAAAACAGCGGAACCGCCGTTCCCATCGTGCCGCGCGCCGGACGCGCGGCGCCCGGCAAGCGTGCGGGCGGACGGCGCCAGGCGACGCTCGATCTCGTGCCCGATGACGACTTCGAACTGCCGGCGCTCGATCTGCTCGAACTGCCGCCCGAGGTCGAGCAAGACCCGACCATTACCAAGGACGCGCTCGAGGCCAACGCCAAGCTGCTGATGAGCGTGCTGCGCGATTTCGGCGTCGAGGGCGAAATTCTGAAAGTGCGCCCCGGCCCGGTGGTGACGCTCTACGAACTGGAACCCGCGCCCGGCATCAAGTCCTCGCGCGTCATCGGGCTGGCCGACGACATCGCGCGTTCGATGAGCGTGCGCAGCGTGCGCATCGCGGTCATTCCTGGGCGCAACGTCATCGGCATCGAATTGCCGAACGCGCGGCGCGAAACGGTTTACCTGCGCGAGCTTCTGGCTTCGGAAGCCTATGAACGCACGGCATCGAAGCTGACGCTCGCGCTCGGCAAGGACATCGGCGGCGCGCCGGTCATGGCCGATCTCGCGCGCATGCCGCACCTGCTGATCGCCGGCACCACGGGTTCGGGCAAGTCGGTGGCGATCAACACCATGATCCTGTCGCTGCTCTACCGGCTGACGCCGGACGAATGCCGCTTCATCATGATCGATCCCAAGATGCTGGAACTCTCCGTCTACGACGACATTCCGCATCTGCTCGCCCCGGTGGTGACGGAACCGGGCAAGGCCGTCGTCGCGCTGCGCTGGACGGTGAAGGAGATGGAGCGACGCTACCGCTGCATGTCGGAACTGGGCGTGCGCAATATCCTCGGCTACAACCAGCGCCTGGCCGAAGCGCGCAAGAAGGGCGAGGAACTGACCCGCCGCGTGCAGACCGGCTTCGATCCGGAAACCGGCAAGCCGGTGATCGAGGAGCAGGCGCTGGATCTGGCGCCCCTGCCGTTCATCGTCGTCGTCGTCGACGAGATGGCCGACTTGATGCTGGTAGCCGGCAAGGACATCGAAGCCGCGGTGCAGCGTCTCGCGCAGATGGCGCGCGCCGCGGGTATCCACATCATCATGGCGACCCAGCGCCCGTCCGTCGACGTCATCACCGGCACGATCAAGGCGAACTTCCCGACGCGCGTCTCCTTCCAGGTGACGTCGAAGATCGATAGCCGCACGATCCTGGGAGAGCAGGGGGCGGAACAGCTGCTCGGCCAGGGCGACATGCTCTACATGATAGGTGGCGGGCGCATCATGCGCGTGCACGGGCCCTTCGTGTCCGATGGCGAAGTGGAACGGGTGGTCAATGCGCTGAAGGCCCAGGGCGACCCGATCTACGTCGATTCCGTCACCGAGGACGAGAATGAAGCCTTCGGCGTCGGCGGCAATACCGATTCGGGCGATGCGCTCTACGACCAGGCGATCGCGCTGGTCCTGCGCGAACGCAAGGCTTCGACCAGCTTCATCCAGCGCCATTTGCAGATCGGCTATAATCGCGCCGCGCGCCTGATGGACCAGCTTGAAGCCGACGGCATCGTCAGCGCCGCCAATCACGTCGGCAAACGCGAGGTGCTGGGCCCGCCCGGCAACTGAGCCACGCTTTTCAAGCGCCTTAATTCAGCCGGGCTGCGGGTGCATACTGACGCCATGACGAAAGAAAGAACAAAGGAAAGAGCGCGGGTGCTTTCGCGCGGACGCCGGGGCTTTCTCGCCGCCGCCGCGGCATTCGCTGTCCTGGGACCGCGCCAGCCGGTCGCCGCGCAGGATCCGAACGAGCGCCCGGCGACGCTGGCGCGCGTCGAGGCCTATCTCAATTCCATCACGACGATGAAGGCCTCCTTCCTGCAGGTCGCCTCCACCGGCGATGTCGCCCAGGGCACCTTCTACATGCGCCGGCCCGGCCGCCTGCGCATCGAATATCCGCCGCCGTCGCCCGCACTGATCGTCGGCGACGGCCACCGCCTGATCTATTACGACAAGGAACTCAAGAGCGCGAACATGATGCCGATCGAGGACACGCTGGCGGGCATCCTGGTGCGCGAACGGGTACGGCTTTCCGGCGACATCGCGGTTGCCGCCTACCGCCACGAGAAGGGCACGGTGTCGATCACGCTCAGGCGCAAGGCCGAGCCCGAGGCGGGCTCGCTCGATCTCGTATTCAACGACGCGCCCCTGCGCCTGCGGCTGTGGATCGTCACCGACGCCCATGGCACGACAACCCGCGTGTCGCTGAGCGACGCCGAATTCGGTGTGCAGCTTTCGGACGAGCTGTTCACCGTCCCCGAGGAGCCGCAGCGGCAGTAGGCGCGTCGAATCCGCGCGGCCGATCAAGGGATTGGGGGCGGCGCGGAGAATCTGCCGCAAGCCATTGCAATTTGGCCGCTGGACCACCATTTCCAGCGTTAAGGCGGGGCCGCCAAGGTCCTGCTTCAGGGCGGCGCTCCCCCCTTGCGCCGTCCGAGGTCCGGACACGGGCCTGCGGCGCCCGGCCGATCCCCCCGCGGGCCGGGCGCCGCGCTCCGCCTCATCACGTCGCCGGCCGCCGGCCGCGAGGACGCGCCTTCCCTCCCGCCGCTTCCCGCCCGGCCTGCCACCCATTAAGTTAGCCGCCGGTACCGTTCCTCCCCACCAAGGACCCGGCATGGCCGAAACCGTATTCCCCGCTGGCCCCGTCGCCACCGTCCCGATCCTGGGCGAGAGCCGCGTCTTTCCCGTGCGCAATGTCTATGGCGTGACGCGCAACTTCGATCCCACCGGCGAGGTCCGCGCGCGCCCCGAACGGCCGCTGCCCGCCATCTTCACCAAGTCCGCCCACTGGGTGCTGGCGCCGGGCGGCACGGTGCCGTTTCCTTCCGCCACCTCGCGCTTCGAACCCGAGATCGAGATGATCGCCGCCATCGGCAGACCGGTGCGCGATGCATCGCCCGAAGCGGCGCTCGATGCCGTGTACGGCTATGCCGTCGGCCTCGACCTCACCCGGCGCGATCTGCAGATCGACGCGCGCACGCGCCGCGATCCGCTCGACGTCGCCAAGTGGTTCGAAGGCGCTACACCCCTTTGCGCCATCGCGCGCACCGCCGACATCGGCCATCCCGCATCGGGCGCCATCACGCTCGACGTGAACGGCGCGCGCGTGCAGGCGGGCGATATCGGCGACATGATCTGGAAAACAGGCGAGATCGTCGCCATGCTGGCGCGCTTCTTCCCGTTGATGCCGGGCGATCTGATCTTCACCGGCACGCCGCCCGGCGAAGTCGCGCTCCGGCCGGGCGACCGTCTGCATGGCGCCATCGCCGGCGTCGGCGCCATCGACGTTTCCATCGGCGAGGCCGGCTGATGGCGCTTTCGGTCGCCACCTGGAATATCAATTCGGTGCGCTTGCGCATCGGGCTGGTCGAACAGTTCCTGTCGGAAGCCGCCCCCGACATCCTGTGCCTGCAGGAAACCAAGGCGATGCTCGACGTCTTTCCCTTCGACGCGCTCAAGGGTTTCGGCTACCGCCACATTCACGCCGCGGGCATGAAAGGCTACAACGGCGTCGCCATCGTGTCGAAGAAGCCTTTTGCGCGCACCGATACGAAACACTGGTGCGGCAAGGAAGACGCGCGCCATGTCTGGGTGACGCTGCGGGACGGCATTGAGGTTCACAATTTCTATGTGCCCGCCGGCGGCGACGTGCCCGATCCGGCGCAGAACGAGAAATTCGCCCACAAGCTGCGCTTTCTCGACGAAGTGACCACCTGGTTCGCCGCGCGCAAGGCGCCGGCCAACAAGTTCGTGCTGGTGGGCGATCTCAACATCGCGCCGCTCGAATCCGACGTTTGGTCGCACAAGGCGCTGGTCAATGTCGTGAGCCATACGCCGGTCGAGGTCGAACGCATGTCGCGCCTGCAGAAATCCCACGACTGGATCGATGCCGTGCGCAAGATCATCCCCGAGGACCGGAAGGTCTATTCGTGGTGGAGCTATCGCGCCGCCGACTGGGACGCCGCCGACAAGGGAAGGCGGCTGGATCATGTGTGGGTCACGCCGGCGCTCAGCGCCCGCGTGCAAGCCGCCGAAATCTTCCGCGACGTGCGCGGCTGGCGGCAGGCTTCCGACCACGCGCCGGTTCTGGTACGCCTGAAATAGCCATGAATCATTCCATCGCCCTCTATGCCCCCGAAGCGCCGCCCGCGCTGATGGAGCCCTTCGGCCCGGCGACGTTCGCGCGCAACACGGTGAGCGCGCTCAGGCGCGCGGGATTCGACGTGCTGCTGGCGGCGCGCTACATGCCCGGGCGCGATCTGTCGGGCGAGCGCGGCGAAAAACTCGCCCGCGTGGGCACGGGCCTTGCCCGGCGGCTGGCGCGGCGCATCGGCAAGCGCGCGCTTGAAGCGCGGCCCGCGCGCATCGTCGCACTTCGCGTGAACGGCGGCGCGCCCGACCTGATCGGCCCGCCTGCGGCGCGCGCCACCAACATCCCCTACACGGTGATCCGCGCCGGCGTCGCCGAAAGCGATCCCAACGCCAATGCGATCGGCCTTCGCGTCGTCAATGTGGGGGAGGGGAGCGAGACCGGGTTTCCGCTCTTTCTCGACGAGCAGCCCTTCGCCCTGACCGTGCCGCCCGCCATGCGCCCGTCGTTTCGCGGCATGATCGGCGGCAACTATGGGCTGGACACCGAAGTGCCGTGGATCGTCGCCCCGGCGATGATGCGCGCGGACAAGATGGAAAGTTTCCGCCTGCTCGCCGGGGCGCTGACCAAGGTTCTCGACCGGCGCTGGCAGTTCATCGTCGCGGGCGACGGGCCGGGCAAGGCGGAGGTGGCGGAACTCCTGTTTCCGCTCGGCTTCGAGCGCATCCGGCTGGTGGGCGCGCTGCGCGGCGCGGCCGACCTGCCGGGTTTGCTGGCCGCCGCCGACATCTGCGCCTGGCCGGCGATGGGCGAAGCACTCGCCCTTGCCGGCCTCGACGCGCAGGCCGCCGGCCTGCCGGTCGTCGCCTGCGGCGGCAGCGGCGCTTCTGGCTACATACGCATGGAC
>CAXRES010000143.1:0-6777 GCA_964229575.1 Alphaproteobacteria bacterium | reverse complement strand
GGCAGACGGGGCGGAAACTACCGCGGTCGTGCGGCAGGGCCCTCTGCGGCAAGCACGGCGCCGGCCAGATAGAGCGATCCCGCGATCAGCACCCGGCCGGGCCTGCGCCTGGCGAGCCGATCGAGCGCCTCGCCGACGTCGCCCGCCACTTCCGCCGTGCGGCCGAGAGCCCGCACGATGGCGCCGATCTCACCGGCAGGGATTCCGGCGTGCTCCTCGGGCACGGGCACGGCGATCACGCGTGCGACGTGGGGCACGAGGGGCGCGAGGAAGCCGCGCGGATCCTTGGTGCGGATCATGCCGCAGACGAGGTAGACGGGCCGCGCCGGCGTCTCCTCCCGCCAGCCCGCGACAACGCGGGCGCCCGCCCGCCCGGCATGCGGGTTGTGGCCGCCGTCGAGCCAGACTTCGAACCCGGCGCGCGCCATTTTGCGGCTCAGCTTTCCCGAACCCAGTTTCTGCATCCGCGCCGGCCAATCGGTGCCGGCCAGGCCGCGGGCAATCGCGGCATCGTTCAGGGCCGCGTGGCCGAAGGCGCGCGCCGCGGCGACGGCGACGGCGGCATTGGCGTACTGATGCTTGCCGGGCAGGGCCGGGGCGGGAAAGATCGTCTTGCCGACGCCGTCGCGGAAGACCAGGGCGCCGGTTTCGTCGGGCCGTCCCTCGAAATCCCGGCCGAAGCGGATCAGCGGTGCATCCACCCGGCGCGCGGCGCGCGCGATGACGCGGGCGGCGACGGCATGTTGCGGGCCGATCACGGCGGGCACGCCCGGTTTCAGGATTCCGGCCTTCTCGCCGGCGATCGCGGCGAGGCTTGAGCCAAGAAAATGCTGGTGATCGAGCGATACCGGCGTGATGACGCAGACCCGCGGCCGGGCGATGACGTTGGTGGCATCGAGCCGGCCGCCGAGCCCCACTTCCAGCAGGGCAACATCGGCGTCGGCGCGGGCGAAGGCGAGGAAGGCGGCCGCCGTGGTGATCTCGAACAAGGTGATAGGCCGGCCGGCGTTGGCTTCCTCGCACTCGGAGAGCAGGGCGGTCAGCGCCTTTTCGGAAATCAGCCTGCCGCCGACGCGGATGCGTTCGTGGAAGCGAACGAGGTGCGGCGACGTATAGGCATGCGCGCGCAGTCCCGCCGCTTCGAACATGGCGCGCAGATACGCGACGACCGATCCCTTGCCGTTGGTGCCGGCGACGTGGATGACGGGAGGCAGCTTGCGTTCGGGGTGGCCGAGAGCGGCGAGCAGCCGTTCGATCCGGCCAAGCGACAGGTCGATCGTTCGCGGGTGAAGCGCCGTCAGGCGCTTCAGCACGCGGTCACTGGCCAGGGCCGGGCCTCGCGCCGACGGGCGGCCGCGCGGGCGCGCGGTTATTGCCGCCGATCTTGACGACGTCGCCCGCCGGGCCGCGGTTGCGCAGCAGGTCGAGCAGGCGCGCGAGCGTGGCGCGCATGTCGCGCCGATGCACGACCATGTCGATCATGCCGTGTTCCAGCAGGTATTCGGCGCGCTGGAAGCCTTCGGGCAGGGTTTCGCGGATCGTGTCCTCGATCACGCGCGAGCCGGCGAAGCCGATGATGGCGCCGGGCTCGGCGATCTGGACGTCGCCCAGCATGGCAAACGACGCCGACACGCCGCCGGTTGTCGGGTCGGTCAGCACGACGATGTAGGGCAGGCCCGCGTCGCGCATTTCCTCGACCGCGACCGTGGTGCGCGGCATCTGCATCAGCGAGAGAATCCCTTCCTGCATGCGCGCCCCGCCCGAGGACGGGAAGACGATCAGGGGTGCTTCCTGCAACACCGCAAGCCGGGCCGCGGTGACGATGCCGTCGCCCACGGCGACACCCATCGATCCGCCCATGAAGCGGAAATCGAAGGCCGCAACCACGGCATTGACGCCGCCGATCTTGCCGTGCGCCACCATGATGGCGTCGTTGACCTTGAGCTTGCCGCGGCTTTCCTTGAGGCGGTCGGAATAGCGCTTCTTGTCCTTGAAGCGCAGCGGGTCGTTGACGCATTCGGGCAGTTCGACCAGCTGGTAGCTGCCCGGATCGAACACCATGTCGAGCCGTTCCTTGGCCGCGACGCGCATGTGGTGGTTGCAGTGCGTGCAGACCCACAGGTTGGCGGCAAGCTCGCGGTGGAAGATCATCTGTTCGCAGGACGGGCACTTGTGCCAGAGGTTTTCCGGCACGTTCTCCTTGCGCACCAGCGCGCGGATCTTGGGCCGGACGAAATTCTTGAGCCAGTTCATGCGCCAGTTCCCATGATTGATCTATCTTGCGCCGCGCACGCCGGCGGCCAGCGCCGAAACGTAAGCAAGCGCGTCTTTGGTCAAGGCTGCGCTCGCGCGCCCCTTGGCGTCAAGCCCTTCGCGCACGCGTTCGACCAGCGCCGAGCCGACGACGGCGGCATCGGCCACGCGGGCGATGGCGGCGGCCTGCTCGGGCGTCTTGATGCCGAAGCCGACGGCGATCGGCAGACCGGTGCGCTTGCGCAGCCGCTCGACGCGCCCGCCGACGTCGCCCGCATCCGCCGCGCGCGTGCCGGTGATGCCGGTGATCGACACGTAATAGATGAAGCCCGAAGTATTGGCGAGCACCTTGCCCATGCGCTTCTCGTCCGTCGTCGGCGTCGCCAGGCGGATGAAGTGCAGGCCCGTCTTCAGCGCGGGCAGGCACAGTTCGGCGTCCTCCTCGGGCGGCAGATCGACGACGATCAGGCCGTCGACGCCGGCGTCTTTGGCGTCCGCGAGGAAGCGGTCGTTGCCGTAGATGTAGATCGGGTTGTAGTAGCCCATCAGCACCACGGGCGTCGCCGCATCCTGCGCGCGGAAGCGGCGCACCATCTCAAGCGTCCTGACCATGTTCTGGCCGGCCCTGAGCGCCCGCAAGGAGGAGGCCTGGATCGCCGGGCCGTCGGCCATCGGATCGGAGAACGGCATGCCGAGCTCGATGATGTCGGCGCCGGCCGCGGGCAGGCCGCAAAGCAGTTCGAGCGAGGTATCGAAATCGGGATCGCCCGCCGTGATGAAGGTGACGAGACCGGCGCGCCCCGAAGCCTTGAGCGCGGCGAAGCGCGCCGCGATGCGATCCTGGGCCATGCTCACAGTTCCGTCCCCAGGTACCTGGCGACCGAGAACACGTCCTTGTCGCCGCGCCCGCACATGTTCATCACCAGAAGGTGATCGCGCGGCTGCGTCGGGGCGAACCGGATGACGTGGGCGAGCGCGTGCGCCGGCTCCAGCGCCGGGATGATGCCCTCGATGCGCGAACACAGCTTGAAGGCGTCGAGCGCTTCCCTGTCGGTGGCCGAAACGTAATTGACGCGGCCCGTATCGTGCAGCCAGGCGTGTTCGGGGCCGATGCCGGGATAGTCGAGCCCGGCGGAGATCGAATGGGCCTCGGTGATCTGGCCGTCCCCGTCCTGCAGAAGATAGGTGCGGTTGCCGTGCAGCACGCCGGGCCTGCCCGCGCTGATCGAGGCCGCGTGCCTGCCCGTCTCGATGCCTTCGCCCGCCGCTTCGACGGCGTACATCTGCACGCCCGCGTCGTCGAGGAAGGGATGGAACAGGCCGATGGCGTTCGACCCGCCGCCGATGCAGGCGACCAGGCTGTCGGGCAGGCGGCCTTCGGCGGCCATGATCTGCTCGCGCGTCTCGCGCCCGATGACGGACTGGAAATCGCGCACCATCGCAGGGTACGGATGCGGCCCCGCCGCCGTGCCGATCAGGTAGTAGGTGGTCTCGACGTTGGTCACCCAGTCGCGCAGCGCTTCGTTCATCGCATCCTTGAGGGTGCGCGAGCCGGACTTCACCGGCACCACTTCGGCGCCCAAGAGCTTCATGCGGAAGACGTTGGGCTGCTGGCGCTCGATATCGGTTTCGCCCATGTAGATGGTGCAGGACAGGTTGAAGCGCGCGCACACGGTGGCCGTCGCCACGCCGTGCTGGCCCGCGCCCGTTTCGGCGATGATGCGCTTCTTGCCCATGCGCCGGGCCAGCAAAATCTGGCCGAGGCAGTTGTTGATCGTGTGCGAGCCGGTGTGGTTGAGCTCGTCGCGCTTGAAATAGACCTTGGCGCCGCCGAGGTGTTCGGTCAGCCGCTCGGCGAAATAGAGTGCCGAGGGCCGGCCCGCGTAATGGGTCAGGAAATACTCGAATTCGCTGCGGAAGGCGGGGTCGGCCTTGGCCTTGCCGTAGGCTTCCTCCAGTTCGAGGATCAGCGGCATCAGCGTCTCGGCGACGAAGCGGCCGCCGAAGATGCCGAAATGCCCGGCCTCGTCGGGCCCGGCGCGGAAGGTGTTGGGTGCGGTCATTCCTGGCTCTTTCCGAAGGCCGGGACTATAGCCTCGCAGGGGCAGGATTCCAACGCCGGAACCGGGGCCTTGACCGGCGGCTCCTGCCCCGGCCGCGGGTCTTCAGACTGCCGCCTCCGCGGCTCTTTACCCTGCCGCCTCCGCGGCGGTGGCAAAGGCCGCGATCAGGGCCGGGTCCTTGACGCCGGGCGCGGTTTCGACGCCCGAGGAGACGTCGACCATCCGGGCTCCCGTCACGGCGACGGCGCGGGCCAGGTTGGCGGGCGTCAGCCCGCCCGAGAGGAACCACGGGCGTTTGCCGCGGTAGCCCGCAAGCATGGTCCAGTCGAAGGCGAGCGCGTTGCCCCCGGGCAGCGCCCCCGTCATTTCGGGCGGCGGCTTGGCGTCGAACAGCAGCATGTCGGCCACGTCTTCGAAGGCGGCGGCGGCGGCGAGATCGGCCGGCCGGCCGAGCCTGATCGCGCGGATCACCGGCAGGCCGAAGCGGGCGCGTATGGCGGCGACGGCTTCGGGCGATTCGGAACCGTGCAGCTGCAACGCCTGCAACGGCACGTCTTCGAGCGTTTCCTCGATGACGTTTTCCGGCGCATCGACGAAGACGCCGACGCGCGCGATGCCGGGCGGCACCATCTTCGCCAGTTCCGCCGCGCGGGCGACCGAAAGATAGCGGGGCGAGGGCGGATAGAACATCAGGCCGACGTAATCGGCCCGCGCGCCGATGGCGGCGGCCATCGCCGCTTCGCAATTGATGCCGCAGATCTTGAAGGCGACCGTCATGTCGGGCCTACGCGGCGGCGCCGGCGATTTCGCCGGCGATGGCGCGCGCGGCGGCGGCCGGATCGGCCTCGCCGGTGATCGGCCTGCCGATGACGAGATAATCGGCGCCTTCGGCGATGGCGCGTGCCGGCGTCATCACGCGCTTCTGGTCGCCCGCGTCCGATCCCGCCGGGCGGATGCCCGGCGTCACCAGCACGAAATCGGGGCCGAGCGCGCGGCGGATCGGCGCGATCTCGCGCGCCGAGCAGACGACGCCGTCGAGCCCCGCTTCATGGGCGAGCGCGGCAAGCCGCACGACCTGTTCCTCGACGCCGCCGATCACGCCCATGCGTTCGATGTCGGCGGTTTCGAGCGAGGTGAGAACCGTGACGGCGATGACCAGCGGCGGTGCGATGCCCGCCTTTGCCGCCGCTTCATGGGCTGCCTCGCGCGCCGCCGCCATCATCGCCCTGCCGCCCGCGGCATGGACGTTGAGGATGCGCGGGGCCAGCGGCGCCGCGGCGCGCACCGCGGCGGCGACCGTGTTCGGGATGTCGTGGAACTTGAGATCGAGGAACAGATCGGCCCCGCCCGCCGCCGCGCCAAGCGCGGCATTCGAAGATGGCGGCTGTGCCGCCGCGGCGTGTACCCGCGCCACACCTTGCGGGCCATGGGCGGAGAAGAATTCGAGGCCGAGCTTGATGCCGCAGCCGGCGCCGGCAAGGGCGCGCGCCAGCGTCTCGGCACGCGCAGCGTCGGGCGTGTCGATGGCGCAATAGATGCGCCGGGCTGCCTGCTCGGTCGTGAGTTTTGCCATCGATCCTCGGCTCTCTTTCGTCGCGCGTTATAGCGCGATTGGCCCGGACGCGATACCTGCGGAAAGCCCTTCAGTCGCCGCCCGCGATCAGCCGGCGGCGCGCATCGTCGTCGGTGGCGGGCGCCATCCGGCGCTGTTCGGAGTCTGGCGCCATCCGGCGCCGTTCGGCCACGGCGAGTTCGTCCTTGAGGCGGCGCGTTTCGGCTTCCAGTTCGCGCTCGTGACGCGCCAGCCGGCGGCGGGCGAAACGCCCGGGCAGGGACGCGAACCAGAACCACAGCGAGGCCAGCAGAAGCCCGGCAAAGAACGCGCCGAGCACGGCGGCATAGACCGGGACGGTCACTTCGTAAGGCAGCGGCCAGAACCTGAGGGCGAGCGGCCCGGGATTGGCCGCGGCAAAGGCGCCGGCGAGCGCCAGCACCGGCAAGGCAATGATCCAGAACAGAAAACGCATGGCCCGTGTCCCGCAGCGGGCGGCAGGTGCGGACGCGGCCGGGACTACTGCCCGGTGTTCAGCCGTTCGCGCAACTGCTTGCCGGTCTTGAAGAAAGGCACGTGCTTCTTCGCCACGCGCACCGATTCGCCGGTGCGCGGATTGCGCCCGACGCGCGAATCGCGGCGCTTGACCGAAAAGGCGCCGAACCCGCGCAACTCCACGCGGTCGCCCTGCGCCAGGGCGCGGGTGATCTCGTCGAAGATCGCGGAGACGATGCGCTCCACGTCGCGATGGTAGAGATGCGGGTTCTTCTCGGCGAGGCGCAGAATCAGTTCCGATTTCGTCATGCGGCTCTCTCTGCGTTCCGGGGCGCGGGCGTTTTTTCCAAAGCGTTCATACGGCGTGCCCCCCAGCCCCATGTTAAAGAAAGCACTATTTCAAATAAGGGTGCC
>CAXRES010000142.1:0-16237 GCA_964229575.1 Alphaproteobacteria bacterium | reverse complement strand
GCCGACAACAGTTGTTTCGCTTTCTGCCCGTTTGTGCGTCACGCTAGGTAACGGCGGGCATGCCAACGAAACAGGAAAGAATTATTATAGCTTTTCAGGGAAAGAACAATTCCGGCGTGTGTATTATGGGAAGAAATTTGTATTCCACCAATCGCCCCCGTGGAGTCGACCAATGAGCGGACCGTTTCAGCGCCTGGCGGATGGCCTGCGTGCGGGCTGGCGCAATTTCACTCGTCCGCCGCGGATTCTGACGGCTTGCGGCCTGTTCGAGGCGCTGGCGGCGGAAGCCGCCCATGTCGCGCAGAGCGCCACCTATGCCTATCTGCGCGCGCGTGCGGGCTTCATGGGACCACGCCTGTTTACCGAAAAGCCCTTTCTGGAGGCCCTGGAGGTGACGCGTTGGGAAGCCCTGTCCGCGGTGATGGCCGATATGTTCGTCATCGCCGAAGGCGCGCTTCGGCCCCACGCCGGGGCCGGCGCTTCGCTGTTGCCCGATCGACTGACCGCCGCCTTCGTTGCGGAACTGGCCCGCCATCCCGCGCCCGCCCATCGCGAGGGCGGCTGGGACGGGCTCGACCAGGCGCTGCGCCTGCGCCTCGCGCATGGTCAGTCGGGGCCCCCGCCGTCGAGCGATGCGATCGCGGCGCAGAGCGGCGCCCATATCTTCGCCCATCTTCCGCTGCATCCGGACCTGCTGCGGCTCGACGAGGAACTCGTCGTCAATTCCGTGCGCTTTCGCGTGCTTGCCGGCTGGCAGCAGTTGCGCGAGCGGTGCGACTTTGCCGCCATCGCGCGGGAGCTGGCGGGCGAAAACGCGGAAAACGCGGAGGAGACGCCGGCATGACCCGCCCCACCTCCGTCCATTTTCTGGCCCTGGCGGTGATGGCGGCGGCCGCCGCCGGCGTGTTGCTTGCCGGGTCGGCGGCGCTGGTGGCGATATTCGGGCCGGGCGGGATATTCACCCCGAGGGTGCTGGCCGGCGCGGCGATCGCCGGGATGATCCTGACGTCCAGCGCGCTCTGGCTGATGCGCGATGCCGTCGACGAACACTTCCGCGACATCGCGCGGCTGCGCGCGCTCGTCGTTTCGCTGCGGGCGGGCGATACGGTCGGCAGCAATTTCCCCCCCGCCGGCGATGCGGAATCGGGCCAATTGCGCGAAGCGCTGCTGTCGCTCGCCGCTGAAATCGCAAATCGCAGGGCCGCGCCGGAAAGGCGGCTTGCCGCAGCGCTGGGGGCCGTATCCGAAGCCGTGGTGGTCATCACCGCCCAGGGCCAGGTCAGCCTGGTCAACGGCGCGGCCCGCGCGCTTCTCGGTTCGGAGCAGGTCGAGGTGGGGACTTCAGTCTTCGCCGCGCTTGCGCGCGAGCCGGTGGAGGAGGCCATTGGCGCCGCCCGCAGCGGCGGCATCGTGCTGGCCGCTCTCGATACCGTCGGCGGGCGCACGCTCGCCGCGCGCGTCAGCCTGTTGGGCGACGGCGAAGGGGTGGTCATCGCCATTCCCGGCGCCCACGGCGAAATCGAAGCCGATATCGCCCACGATCTCAGCCTGCATGACTTTCCGCCCGATGCCCCGGCGCCGACGGACGCGACGGCGCTTTTCGATCTGCCTGCGGCCGTGGTCGACCTGGAGACGACCGGCCTTGACCCGAAGCTCGAGCGCATCGTCGCCATCGGCGCCGTGCGCATGCATGGCGCGACGGTGTTCCGCGCCGCGACGATCGATTGCCTGGTCGATCCCGGGGTGCCGATCCCGCGGGTCGCCACGACCATCCACGGCATCGCCGATGCGACGGTCGCCGGCATGCCGGCCTTCGCCGCGCGGTTTCCCGAACTGACGGCGCTGGTCGGCGAAGGCGTGGTCATCGGTCATAACGTCGGCTTCGATCTCGCGATGCTTGCCGCCGAAGCGGCGCGCGCCGGGCTGCCGTGGCAGGTCCCGGTCGCGCTCGATACCTGCCGGATCGCCGCCGCGCTCGACCCGCACGAATCGGCGCTGGATCTCGAGGATGTCGCGGCGCGGCACGGCATCAACGTGCTCGGCCGCCACACGGCGCTCGGCGATGCACTGGTCACGGCGGAACTGTGGCGCCGCCTTTCGGCTCGCCTGATCGGGCGCGGCATCACCACGCTGGGCGAGGCGCGCGCTTTCGCGGCGACCGCGAAGCGGGTCATCGCGCGCCAGCGCGCGGCGGGCTGGTGACGCATGGACCTGTCCGCGGTCGGGCGTCTCGACAGCTTTCCTTATCGCCACCGCGTGGCCGACGTCATGTCCTCGCCGCCGGTCACGGCGGCCCCCTCCATATCCCTGACGGACGCCGCACGGATCATGGCGGAAAAAGGCATCGGCAGCCTGCTCGCGGTGGGCGAGGACGGGGCGCCGGCCGGCATCATCACGGAACGTGACGTGCTGCGCGCGCTCGCGCGCCGGGACTGCGATGCGCTGTCCCTGACCCTGGGCGAAATCATGAGCCGGCCCGTCGCCTGCGTCGCGGCCGATGCGCTGCTCGCCGTCGCCATCGCGCGCATGGCGCGGCTTGGCTTGCGCCACCTGGCGGTGACGGGGCCGGACGGCCGCCTCCTCGGCGTCGTCGCGGCGGGCGCGCTCCTGCGCCTGCGCGCCAATGCCGCGCTCGTGCTGGGCGACGAGGTCGCATCCGCCGCCGACCCGGCGGCCCTGCGCGCCGCGCTGCAACGCCTGCCCGTGCTGGCCCAGGGGCTGCTCGCCGACGATGTTTCGGCACGCGGCGTCGCCGCGGTGATTTCCGCCGTCCTGCGCGACGCCACGGCGCGTGCCGCCGCGATCGCGGCCGATGAAATGCACGCCGCGGGCGAGGGGCCGGCGCCCGCGCCTTACGCCGTTCTCGTCCTCGGGTCTGCCGGGCGCGGCGAAAGCCTGCTCGTCCCCGATCAAGACAATGCGCTGGTATGGGCCGATTCGGCGCCGGCCGGAGCGGAAGCCTGGTTCGCCGCTTTCGGCGCCCGCATGACCCGCATTCTCGACGAAGCCGGCGTGCCTTACTGCAAGGGCAAGGTCATGGCGTCGGAGCCGGCCTGGCGCGGCAGTCTTGCCGATTGGCGCTCGCGCGTCGGCGGATGGATCGGACGCTCGCGGCCCGAAGACCTGCTCAACGTCGATATTTTCTTCGACGGCGTCGTGGCGGCGGGCGACGCCGATCTCGGCGCGCGACTGAAAAGTCTTGCCGTGCGTGCGGCCTCGGGCGCCTTTGCCTTCCTCAAGCTGCTGCATGCCAATATCTCCGGCATGGGTTCGGCCATCGGCCCCTTCGGCATGCTGCGAAGCGAAAACGGCCGCATCGATCTCAAGCGCCACGGGCTCTTGCCGGTGACCGCCGGGGCGCGGCTGCTGGCTTTGGCGGCCGGCTTCGAAGGCACGGCCACGCCGGAGCGTCTCGCCTGCGCCGCGGCCAGGGGCCGGCTCGCGGCGAGCGATCGGGCGGCGCTCGACCAGGCGCACGAAACCCTGATGCGCTTCGTCATCGACCGGCAGCTTGCCGACATTGCGGCGGGCGCGGCGCCGGGCAATTTCGTGACGCCGGCGCGTCTCGACCGGCCGGCGCGGGCGCGCCTCAAGGAGGCCCTGCGGACCGTCGACAGGATCAGCGCGGCGGTGGGCGATTCGCTGCTCGGGGCGTGAGCTCAGGCGGCCTGGCCGTCCGCTTTCGTCCAGCTGGTGAAGGATATCAGCGCCACGGTGGCCGTCAGCAGCACCAGCGCCGACAGGGCGAGCGACCAGTGAACGCCGATCAGGCTGCCGCCGAAGCCGACGGTCACGCCCGAAAACGTGCGCAGGCCGTGCGCCGACATGTTGTAGAGCCCGATGACGCGCCCGCGGATGTTTTCCGGCGCGTGCAGCTGCACCAGCGTCTGGTTCATCGAACCGAAGGCGAGGTTGAGGAAGCCGGCGGCGAAGATCGCCGCCACGGCGACCCAATAGGTGCCGGTGAGCGCGAAAATGCCGATCGAGATGCTCCACAGGATCACCAGGACGAACGCGGTTCGCGGATGGGGCTGGAGCAGGTTGCGGCTTTCGAGCAGCAGGCCGCCCGCCAGCGCGCCCGCGGCGCCCGCGGTCAGCAGGATCGAATAGTGCAGTCCGGCATTGGCGTGCCCGAGATCGTGGGCGAATTCGGGCATCTGCGCCTGATGGGCGTTGCCGATGATCAGCGAAGAAATGCCGCCGAGGACGACCATCGAGACGATGATCCTGTTGCCGCCGATCAGCTTGATGGTGCGGAAGATATCGGCGAAGCCGCCGCCGGCGCGGCGAGCGGGCGCCTCGGCTCCCGCCTCGCGGAACTTCGGGCCGAAGGGCGCGTTGATCAGCCACAGGGTGAGCGGCAGGTAGAACAGGGCGTTGAACAGGATGCCCCAGATCGGCCCCATCAGCAGCAGGATACCCCCGCCGATCGCCGGGCCCATCAGAAGGCCGAGCTGGCGCGACGTCGACATCAGGCGGATGGCGCTTTGCAGATGGGTGCGCCCGACGATGTCGTGGATGATGATCTGCGCCGCCGGATTCCACAGAACCCCGGCCATGCCGTGGATCATCAACAGCACGGCCGCATGCCATTGTTCGAGAGTGTCGGTGAGAAACAGCACGCCCCAGCCGAGCGAGGCGACCATGAACAGCGCCATGCCTGCCTGGATGACGCGCCTGGGGTCGAAGCGGTCGGCGAGCGCGCCGGCATAGACCGAGAAGAACAGGAACGGCGCCCAGTGCGAGATCACGGCGAAACCGCCGAGCGCCGGGGACTGGAACTTCTGGTAGATGATCCAGTAGCTGATGACGTGCTCGATGTTGTCGGCCATCATCGCCAGCATGGTGCCGAGCAGGTAGATGCGGCAGGCGGGGTGCCTCAGGGCGGCAAAGGACTTGGCCTTGCGGCTGTCGGCGCCGGCCGCTTCGGGTGACATGCTCATCGGCTGTATCCGTCGTGGGAGTTGGCCCGAGTATCCGTGCAGCACCCGGCCGATGGCAAGTCCCCCGCCGCGCGGCGGTCCGCCGGCGGGCCGGACGGCAGACCTTGCAAGCGCGGGGCCGCCATGTCAAAAGTCCCCCTATGAAAGACGCTTGTTCCTTCGGCCCGCAATGACCCCCACGCCCGCGGTTTACATCGGCTATGACCGGCGCGAGCCGGAGGCGACGGAAGTCGCCAGACGATCGCTTCTGCAGACGGCCTCGATCGGGCTCGACGTGCACGAACTGCGCGAGGTCGAGTTGCGCGCGCGCGGCCTGTACGACCGCCCCTTCCGCATGGAAGGCCTCCAGCGCGTCGACGAGCGCGACGGCAAGCCATTTTCCACGGATTTTTCCTTCACGCGCTTCCTGGTGCCGGCGTTGCAGGACTACAAGGGCTGGGCGTTGTTCTGCGATTCGGATTTCCTGTTCCGCGCCGACGTGAAGGACCTGTTCGACCTGGCCGAGGACCGCTACGCGGTCATGTGCGTCAAGCACGACCACCGGCCCCAGGAAACCGTGAAGATGGACCAGCAGGCCCAGACGCTCTATTTCCGCAAGAACTGGTCCTCGATGATCCTCTACAACTGCGCCCATCCCGCCAATGCGGCGCTCACGCCCCATCTCGTCAACCATTCGCGCGGCGGCTACCTGCATGCCTTCGGCTGGCTCGCCGACGAACTGATCGGCGGCGTGCCGGAGACCTGGAACTGGCTCGAAGGCTGGTCCTCGCCCGATATCGACCCCAAGGTCGTCCACATGACCCGCGGCATTCCCACCATGGCGGGCTACGAGAACATTCCCTTCGCCGACGAATGGCGCGCCTGCCTGGCGGCGACCGGCTGAACCCGGCTTTCAAAGCGGGATTCATCGGGATTGGCCCGGAGGCCAAATCGGCCTAGGCTACCTGCCTGCTTGAATTCGGGATGAGGGCGCCGCTAAGACGCGCCCCACAACAGGCACGGAGGCACCCATGTATTTTCGTCTGGCCGCTGCGGCGGCTCTCGCCGCTTTGGGGTCCATCGTTCCGGACAGGCCCGCTTCGGCGGATGCCGCGGCCGACTTCTACAAGGGCAAGCATATCTCCATCCTGGTCAGTTCCACCGCGGGCAGCGGCTACGACACCTATGCCCGCCTGCTCGGCCGCAATCTCGGCAAGTATGTTCCGGGCAAGCCCGGCTTCACGCCGCGCAACATGCCCGGCGCCGGCGGCATGATCGTCGCGAATACGGCGGCTCAGAAGGGCCCGAACGACGGCACCATGATCTTCACCCTGCATTTCACCCTGCCGCTCTACCAGGCAATGGGCGGCAAGGGCGTGATGTTCGACGCCGGAAAGTTTATCGGCCTCGGCCGGCTGCTGGCCTCGGCATCCGCCATGGGCGTGTGGACGAAGTCCAGGTCCGGGGTTCTCACGGTCGAAGATGCCAAGAAGCGCGAAGTGATCCTGGGCGCCACCGGCTCGACGTCGAACTCGGTGCTGTTTCCCTACATGATGAACAACATGATCGGCACGAAGTTCAAGGTCGTCAGCGGCTACTCTAGCGGCGACACGGTCATGCTGGCGATGGAGCGCGGCGAGATCGACGGCTTCGGCGCCTATTCCTACCTGACCTTCAAGTCGACCAAGCCCGATTACATCGACAAGAAGCAGATCACGGCGCTGGTGCAGTTCGGCCTCAAGCGCGAGCCGGACTGGGCGGACGTGCCGACCGGGATCGAGCTTGCTACCAACGAGGCGGATCGCAAGGCTATGGAGGCGGCGACCGTCGGGCCCGAAATCGGCTTCTCCTACTTCATGCCGGCGGGCGTGCCGGCCGACCGGGCGAAAGCCCTGCGCGCGGGCTTCGACGCCATGGTCAAGGACGCCGCCTTCCTTGCCGACGCCAGGCGCGCGCATCTCGATCTGCGCCCCGCTTCGGGGGCGGAAATCGAGGCCATCGTCGACAAGGCGCTGGGCGCGCCGAAGGAAGCGATCGATCGCCTGCGCAACCTGATGATCGCCAGGGGCGGGGTGCGCTGCCAGGACTTCGGCGACAAGGCGCTCTGCGCCAAGGCGAAGAACAAGGCGCAGAAGGCGCAACAATCGTCGGAATAATGGCGCCCATGAGCACGGAAACCGTCCTGCGCGACAAACTCGCGGCCTGCACGCGCATCTTCGCCATGCAGCACCTGATGGGCCTGTTCGGCCACATCAGCGTCTGCGACCCGGCGGCCGGGCGCGTCTATTTCTCGCCCAGCATGGGGGTGGACAAGGCGACGGTCTCGCCCGACCAGATTCTGGTTTCCGATCCGGCCGGCAAGGTGCTGGACGGCGAGCGGCGCCTGCCGATCGAGTGGCCGATCCACACCGAACTGCATGCGCGCAGGCCCGATGCGCTGGCGGTCGCCCATCTTCACGCGCCCTTCGCCACGCTCTATTCCATCACCCGGTGCGAATTCCGCCCGGTGACGCTGCAAGGCAGCGTCTTCGGCGACGGCGTGCCCGTCTATGGCGAGCCCAGGCTGGTCAAGACGCCGGACCAGGGCGCGGCACTCGCCCAGGTGATCGGCGACAGGCGCGGGGCTTTCATGCGCGGCCACGGCATCGTGGTCGTCGGCCGCGACGTCGAGGAAATGCTTTACGGCGCCCTGATCCTCGAAGACGAGGCGCGCAAGTCGGTGCAGGCCGCGGCACTCGGCGAGTTCGACTGCCTGAGCCACGCCGACTGCGCCGCTTTCGGCGCGGCCGCCGAATTCCCGGCGCGCTCCCAGCGCGCCTGGAGCTATTACGCCAATCTGGAAAAACGCTGGGATCGCCAGCCGGGCACCGGCCTGGCGCCCTTCGCCTGAACGGGAGGATATCTTGACCGCAACCGACAATACCTATCGCCCGCCCGAGGTCGCCGACAGATCCGCGACCGAGGATTTCGCTTCTGCCCCGCCGCCCACGCGGTTTCGCCTGCGCATTCCCCTGCTCGACGCCGGCAGCATGTCGACGGTTCTGGCCAAGACCGAGAATTTCGAGCTCAAGATCCGCTGCTACGCCCCCAATCAGGGCGAAAACGCCATGCACAGCCATCATAACCAGGATCACAGCTTCGTCATCCTGCAGGGCACCGCGCGCTTCTTCGGTCCGCGCGGCGAGGTCTGGGACCTCGGCCGCAACGAGGGCATCATGCTCTACGACGGCAGCTGGTATTGCTTCCGCAATTCGGGATCCGAGCCGCTCGTGGTGCTGCGCATCGCCTCGTTCATGCCGCAGAACGGCGATCCGAACAAACGGCTCGGCGTCCACGGCGAGCAGATCGACGCCCACACGCCCGAGAACAAGCGCCCTGAAACGCGCGTGTTCCGCGAAGGCGCCTTCTACGAGTAGGCCCCCATGGCGAGCTTCGGCACCTTCCGCGCCTCCCGGCGCGAGCCCGCCCGTCCCGGCCGGCCGATCGTCGATCCGGCGGGCTGGCAGCCCGGTGAACTGACCGCGACCGAGGACTGGATCTGCCGCCTCGGCCCTGCCGAGATCGCCGAGATCGAGGCGGCGGTCGATGCCGTCATGAAGGCGGGGCTGCCGCCGGCCGAAATCTCGCGCGGCAATTTTCCGCTGCCGCGCTTCTCCTTGGCGCTTGCCGACGTGCGCCGCGAACTTCAGGAAGGACGCGGCCTCGTCGTGCTGCGCGGCCTGCCCGTCGCCGACATGGGGCGCGAGCGCGCGGCCCGGGCCTTCCTCGGGATTGGCGCCCACCTCGGCCGGCCCGTATCGCAGAATGCCTACGGGCACCTGCTCGGCCATGTGCGCGATTTCGGCAAGAAATACGACGATCCGCGTTTTCGCGGCTACCAGTCGAACGCGGCGCTCGGCTTTCATTGCGACCATTGCGATTACGTCGGCCTGTTGTGCATGCAGACGTCGAAGTCGGGGGGCGAAAGCCGGGTGGCCAGCGCGGTGACGCTCTACAACCGGATGCTTGCGATGCGTCCCGACCTGGTCGCCGTTCTCGAACGCGACTTCTACTTCACCCGCCACGGCGAAGTGCCCGAAGGCGCCGAGCCCTGGGACCGCCAGCCGGTGTTTTCCTTCCGCGACGGCTATTTCTCGGCCCGCGGCGTATCGGCCTATATCCGCAAGGCGCAAGGCCTGCCCGGCGTGCCGCCGTTCACGGCCGAGCAGGAAGAGGCGATGAGGCTCTATGTCGAAACGGTCGAACAATGCGCCGCCGACATCGCTTTCGCCCGGGGCGACATCCAGTTCCTCAACAATCACGTGATGCTGCATTCGCGCCGCGGCTTCGCCGACTGGCCGGAACCGGCGCGCAGGCGCCATCTTTACCGGCTGTGGCTGAGCGACGATTCGGACTGGGCCATGCCCGCGGCCCTGCGCGAACATTTCCGCGGGATTTACGTGGCCGGCGTGCGTCATCAGGTGGTGATCGATCCGGAATCGGCCGAGGAAGCGGCCGCTTGAGCAGCGAACATCGCCGCGTCGCGGCGGTCATCGGGGGGAGGAACAAATGAAGAGATTCACTCTTGCGGCGGCGGTCCTCGCCGGGGCGCTCGTCGGCGGTGCCGGGATCGGTCCGGCGGCATGGGCCGATGCCGCGGATTTCTACCGGGGCAGAAACGTCAATATGCTGGTCGGCTACGGGCCGGGCACCGGCTATGACGTCTATGCCCGCGCCGTCACCCGCCACATGGACCGCCATATTCCGGGCAAGCCGCGCTTCGTCGTGCTCAACATGCCGGGCGCGGGCAGCCTCAACATGCTCAACCACCTGGCCAACGCCTCGCCGCGCGACGGATCGGCCGTCGGCATGCCGGCGCGCCAGCTGTTCTTCGAACCGCTCTACGGCAACGACAAGGCGAAATTCAATCCGCTGGAATTCACCTGGATCGGCTCGGTCGGCAAGGATTCCCCGCTCTGCTTCACCTGGCACACGAGCGGCATCAGGACCTTCGAGGACACGTTGAAGAAGGAAGTGATGGTCGGTTCCACCGGGGCGGCGTCGAACAGCAACATCTATCCGCGCATCCTCAACGGCATCGTGCAGACGAAGTTCAAGGTGATCAGCGGCTACAAGGGCTCCGACGACATCGGCCTGGCGATGGAGCGGGGCGAGCTGGCCGGCTACTGCTCCTTCGGCTGGTCGTCGATCAAGTCGGCGCGGCGCAGCTGGATCGAGAAGAAGCAGATCAACATTCTCATGCAGCTCGCCATGAAGAAGCATCCGGAGCTTCCCGACGTGCCGCTGGTCGTCGACCTGGTGAAGAACGAGGCCGACCGGCAGGCGCTGGCGCTGGTCTTCGCCCAGGGCGACATCGCGCGGCCCCTGATCGGTCCCGCCGGGGTGCCCGGGGAGAGGGCCGATGCACTCCGCGCGGCCTTCGATGCGACCATGAAGGATGCGGCGTTCCTTGCCGACGCGCAGAAAAGCGGGCTTGAGGTCGAGCCGCTCACCGGCGCCGAGATGGAGGCCCTGGTGCGCGAGGTCTACAAGACGCCGAAGGATGTCGTGCAGCGCGTGATCGCGGTCAGGCCGGCCGTGCCGAAGAAGAAAAGCCAATAGAACCGCTGTCGCTCAAAGAAAAACGCCGGGCGCAGGCCCGGCGTTTTGCATGAAGGAACGGCGCTTCAGGCGTTTTCGAGAATCTTGTCCTTGCGCGGATCGAAGCGGAACCGGGGAATGTTGTCGAGATCGCCGCCGGTGACGCGGATCACCCAGGCCTTGCCGGGGTGCGCGGTCGAATGGATCAGGCCGGGGCCGTAGGCCCGCGACTGGCCGGGACCGATGTCGTATTTCTTGTCGATGACCAGCTCGGCATGGTCCGCGCTCTGCGGATTGACGCGGCGCCATTCGGTCATTTCCGTGATGCCCGTGCAGTTCGAATAGATGGCCCACGAATCGCCGTGGCTGTGCGGATTGCCGCCCTTGCCGGGGCGCTGCACGTGGGCGAGGACGTAAAAGTCGAGGTCCTTGTCGTGGTAGAGGACTTCCTTGCCCGGCGGCGTCTCGTCCTTGAAGGTCGCCTTGACGAAGTCGGGGTTCGACACGAGATCCTTGAGCTTCGCCGCGACCGCTTCGCGCGCGGCGTCGGTGATGCCGTTGCTCAGGATATCGTGAGACTCCTTGCAGAACTGTTCGAGCGTGTAACCCATGATCTTCCTCCGGCGCCCGGAGGCGCTTGATTGGCTTGTTTTTGAAGCCTAGGCAAATCGGGGCGGGGGCGCAAGCCGCCGCTTCGCCGGGGCGCAAGCCCATGAAAAACCCCCGCCGGACGGGGCCGGGCGGGGGCTTTTTTGGGCGCTTTCGCCCGCTATTTGATCATCGCGCCGACCTTGCCGATCACTGCCTTGGGCGTGGCATAGATATCGCGCACCGCCGTTTCGGCTTCTTCGCCGCTCATCGGGCCGATGATTTCGCGGTTGCCCTTTGCCGCCTCGGCGAGAAACGCCTTGTCCTTGACCGTCTCCATGAACGCCTTGCGAAGGCCGGCGAGCGCCGAGGCCGGCGCCTTCGCCGTCTGCACGAAGGGCCGACCGATCTCGCTTGGCGCCAGGATCATGTTGAGGATCTGACGCTGCTCGGCGGTCTTGGCGAACTCCATGATGTAGGGCATCGACGGCATGTCCGGCGCCGAGGCCTTGGAGAAGCGCACGAGCATGTTGATCTTCTTGCCATTGATCCAGTCCTGCGGCGTCGAGCCCCAGGCGCCGCAATCGGCATCCAGTTCGCCGCGCTCGATGGCGATGCGCATTTCGGCCGATCCCGGGTAGCCGAGCACATGCTTGATTTTGGCGCCGAACATGTTGCGCAGAAGCGCGCCGTTGACGTAGGCCGAGGACCCCGAAGTGGTGCCGCCCATCACGATCTGCGGGCGCTTGAGGAGGTCTTCCATCGTCTTGATGCCGGTCTTGCCCCAGGCATAGCAGAGCCGGATGTCCGACGATGCCGAGCCGATGAAGCGCAGCTTGGTGAAATCGATCGGCGCCTTCTTCGGCTCGGTCAGCGACTGGGTAATGAGGCCGGGATTGAAAATGGTCATCGCGGTGCCGTCCTTGGGCCCGCCCGCGTCGAGATAGCGGATCGCCGTCATCGACCCCGCGCCCGGCATGTTCTGCACGATGACGGTGGGTTTGCCGTCGATCTGCCTGCCGTAATGGCGGGCCAGCAAGCGGCCGTAAGCGTCGTAGCCGCCGCCCGGAGAGAAGCCGACGATGATCTTGATCGTCTTGCCCGTGAAGTCCTGCGCTTCGGCCGTCGTGCCGGCCAGGGCAAAAGCGAGCGTGAAGGCGGCCGTTGCGGCGGTCAGGTGGCGATGGAATGTCATTCGTGCCTCGTCCGGATGGGGGTGGGGTTGGCCTCTTGCGGGCTCTTTCGGGGCGAAGTGTGGGGCCGGGGGCGGCCGCCGCGCAACTGGATTTTGGCCGCCGGCGCGGCGGGTTTCGTCCGCCACGGGCAGCGACGCCTTTGCAGGCTTTCTCGCGCGGGCTTTGCCCATATTTTGGCGCGGGCTTTGCCCGACGGCCCCGCTTGGCCTATCCTGCATCAAAGAACCGCAAGCGAGACAGACCGACCGATGGCCCGCGACAAGACCAGCCGCCCGAAGCCGGACAATTATGGTTTCGACCTCGAGCAGACGCTCGACGGCGTGGTCGGCCTGCGCGCCTCGGTCCCGGCGGACGCCCATAGCGCCGGCCGGCTCGGCACCGAGCGCGCCGGCAACGGCTGCGTCATTTCTTCGGAAGGGCTGGTCGTGACCGTGGGTTATCTGGTGACAGAGGCCGAACAGGTCTGGCTGGTGACCGGTGATGGGCGGGTCGCCGATGCGCATGTGGTCGGCCGCGACCACGACAGCGGCTTCGCGCTGGTTCAGGCCTTGCAGCCGCTCGATTTGCCGTCGTTCAGGCTCGGTCGCTCGGCCGATCTTCGGGCCGGCGATCGGGTCGTGGTGGCCGGTGCCGGCGGTCTCGATTCGGCCGTTGATGCGCGCGTTGTCGCCCGTCAGGAGTTCGCCGGTTACTGGGAATACCTGATCGACGACGCGATCTACACCACGCCGCCGCATCCGCACTGGGCGGGAACCGCGCTGATCGCCGGCGACGGCGGGCTTGCCGGCATCGGCTCGCTGTTCATGCAGCAGGTGACGCAGAATAACACGGCGCTCGACGTCAACATGATGATCCCCATCGATCTCCTGCCGCCGATCATCGACGATCTTGTGCGTTACGGGCAGCCGCGGCGCCCGCCGCGTCCGTGGATCGGCCTGCAGGCCACCGAGTTCGACGGCAACCTCGTGGTGGTGGGAATGACCGAGGGCGGTCCGGCCGCCGGCGCCGGCCTCAGGGTGGGCGACGTCGTTCTTCGTGTCGGCGGCGAGCGCGTTCGTTCCCTGGGCGGCCTGCTGCGCCGCATGTGGGCTGCGGGCGATGCCGGCGTGACGATCGACTTCGCCGTCAGGCGCAACGGCGAGGACCGGGATATCCATGTCAAGTCGATGGATCGCTTGCGCAATTACAAGGCGCCGAAGCTGCACTAGCGCTTTGTGCGCCCGAACCGGTGTGGCGGGCCAACGCGCTATTTTATTGATGACGAGCAACTTTTCTGCGATCAGATGAGTCCATCTGATCGCAGGTTGCTGCGGCCGGCGGGAGAGGGATGCCGATGCTGGATGTGCCCAAGGCTACGTTTCGCGACTGGCGGGAAGGGAGCCAGCAGGAACTGGACGACAACTACAACCAGAACAGCCTGGTTCCGGATAATTCCTTTTTTCGCGACAGGAAGAAGCGCGAGAGCGAAGCGGCGCGCGCGCGCCTCAAATGCATCCTCGACGTTCCCTACGGCCCGACGCTCAAGGAAAAGCTCGACATCTTTCCTGCCGCCGAAAAGGGCGCGCCGATCCAGATCTTCATCCACGGCGGCGCCTGGAAGGGCGGCAACAAGTCCGACGTCAGCTATCCGGCGCCGGTTTTCCATGCGGCGGGGGCGAACTACATCGCGGTGAATTTCGCCGCCGTGCCCGACGTCATGATCGAAGAGCAGGTCCGCCAATGCCGCGCGGCCATCGCCTGGACCTATCGCAACGCCGCGGGCTTCGGCGGCGATCCGGAGCAGATTTACATCTGCGGTCATTCGTCGGGCGGTCACGTGACCGGCATGATGGCGGTGACGGACTGGGAAGGGATCTACGGCCTGCCCGCCGACATCATCAAGGGCGCGGCGCCGGTGTCGGGCATGTTCGACCTCGAGCCGGTGCGCCATTCCTGGCGCAACACCTATCTTCATCTCGATGAGGAGCGGGCACGGGCGCTGAGCGCGATCCACCAGATTCCAAAGACGCCCATCCCGCTCGTCATCGGCGTCGGAACCGGCGAGTTGCAGGAATTCCAGCGTCAGAGCCATGCCTTCGCCGCCGCCTGGCGCGCCGCCGGGCAGGCTTGCGAATTCATCTGGATGGAAGGCCGCAACCACTTCGAGATGGGCGCGGAGTTCGGCGATCCGAACAGCCCGATCATCCGGGCGATCCTGCGCCAGATGGGCCTCGCCTGAGGACGCCGCATCGGAAGGCGATCATCCGGCGGCCGACAGGTCGGCGGCTTCAGTTCCGGCGCGATTGCGCGCTATTGCCGTAACCGGCGGGAGGGCACAGGCGTTCGGCAGGCAGGTACACCGTGACCTGGGTGCCTCGTTGCGGACTGCTCGAAATCGCGAGGGTGCCGCCGTGCAGTTCCATGAGCGATTTCGCCAGCGGCAGTCCCAGGCCGGCGCCGTTGTGCCGGCGCGACAGGCTGCCGTCGACCTGACCGAAGCGATCGAGCGCGCGGGGAATGTCCTCCGGACGCATGCCGATGCCCGTGTCGGTAACCACGATCCGCAGTTCTCCGCCCGGCATGACGCTTGCCGAAATTTTCACGTGGCCGTTGCGCGGCGTGAACTTGATCGAATTCTGCAGCAGGTTGATGATCACTTGCTTGATCTTGCGCGTATCCACCCGTGCCATCGGAAGGTCGGTCGGACAGGACGTGTCGATGAAAATGCCGGCGGTTTCCGCCTGCTCGCACATCAATAATGCGCAGGAACGGATGATGCCGCCGAGATCGGCGATCTCTTCGTTCAGTTCCATCTTGCCCGCCTCGATCTTCGACAGGTCGAGGATGTCGTTGATCAGGCTCAGCAGGTGCATCCCCGAATCGGCGACGTTGGCGCAATAATCGCGATAGCGCATATCGCCGAGGGGGCCGAACATCTCGTTCTTCATCATCTCGGAAAAACCGATGATGGCGTTGAGCGGCGTGCGAAGTTCGTGGCTCATGTTGGCGAGGAATTCGGTCTTTGCCGTATTGGCCGATTCGGCGATGTCGCGCGCGCGGATGAGTTCGGCTTCGGCCGCCTTGATCTCGGTAATGTCGGTATAGGTCGTCACGAAGCCGCCGTCGGGCATGGGGTCGCGCTTGGCCTGGATCACCCGGCCGTTGACCAGGCGCACCGGCACGAAAATATCGCCGCGCTTCATCTTTTCGATACGTGAGCGAACCTGCTGTTCTATATCGCCCGGCCCGAAATCACCCCGCCTGGCGCGGAAGCGCAGGGAGTCCTCGTGCGCCATGCCCGGCTGCACCAGTTCGGCCGGGATATTCCCGCGGAATGCGATGTATTTTTCGTTGCAGGCGATCATTCGCAGGTCGCGGTCGTGAATGGCGATGCCCTGGCCCATGCTCTTGAGCGCGAGTTCGAGCAGGCGGCCCTTTTCGGCGACTTCGCGTTCCGCCTTGCGGACGTTGGTGACGTCGGTGAGCGCGATGACGAAGCCGCCATTGGGCATGCGCGAGCGGTGGATGATCATGATCCGGCCGTCGGACGAGTGCTGCTCGAACTGGGATTCCGGCTGTGATTCTATCGCGTTGCGGAAATCCGCGATGATCTCTTCGACCGGCCGGGAACCGAGTATTCCTTTGGCCGCGATGGCGCGGATGACATCGTCGTAGGACATGCCGGGAACAAGAAAATCCGGCGCGAAGCCCAGCAGGTCCGAATATTGCCGATTGCTCGAAATCAGCGTGTAGTCCGCGTCGTAGACGGCGATGCCCTGGGTCACCGTGTCGAACATAGTATGAAGCAATTGCGATTTGGCCGCGTTTTCTTTTTCGGCTTTCCAGCGTTCGGTGACGTCCGTGTAGGTGGAAATGAAGCCGCCGCCCGGAATCGGCGACCGCTGGATGGCGATCATGGTTCCGGTCGGCTGGGACCGCTCGACGCGGTAGGTCCCGCCGCGACCGATCTTT
>CAXRES010000141.1:0-7509 GCA_964229575.1 Alphaproteobacteria bacterium | reverse complement strand
TGATCTTTTTCGACGGGCCGAAAGACCGGGTGACCGAACAGCGAATGATCGACAACTTCGGGGCGGTTCCCTACACAAAACCCCCGGTGGTGGTGTTCGACGACATACTGGCCGGAGGCATGATTCATACCTGGGCCCGGTTGGCTTGGCCGAAGCTCGATGCGACCGCGCTCGGCCACTGGACGGGAACAGGCCTCGCCACGATTCCATCCCTTGTGACCGGTTCGAACCAACCGTCTAAAAAATAACAAGTTTTCAGGTTATTTAGTGGGCCCACGGCGGGCCGTTCGCGGGGCCATTTTTGGGCGGCGGGGGCCGCCCGTATGTGCGATAAAGGGGCGGTTTCAGGTTTCAATCCCGAATAAATAAAGCGCCTCCCCGCCCGTGCCTTTTGCCGATCCCCGCCGCATCCCGGTTGCCTTGACGGCTCGCGTCCTGCCGCGCCCTGTCGGGTTTTGCGCGGTTGCCATCGGCAGGACGGCCCAAGGAGGGCGTCCATGACCGTTCCCCGCGATCCCGCCGAGGGCGCCGGCCTCACCAAGTCCTCGCTCGACAAGGATCTCGCCAAGCTCGTTCAGGTCGAAGCCGCGGCGCGCACCATTTCGAGCCAGGCGGTCACCCACGGTCTCGCGCTCGTTTTCCTCGGCGTATCGGGGCTGCTCGCGGGCCTCTATTCGGGTCTTGCCGCCAATACGGTTATGATCGTCGTCGCCGCGGTGCTGGGCGGTTACATGGCGCTCAACATCGGCGCCAACGATGTCGCCAACAACGTCAGCCCTGCCGTCGGCGCGCGCGCTCTCACCATGTTCGGCGCGCTGGTCATCGCCGCGATCTTCGAAAGCGCCGGCGCCCTGATCGCCGGCGGCGACGTGGTCAATACGATTTCCAAGGGCATCATCGACCCCGACAAGGTTGCCAACAGCACGACCTTCGTCTGGGCGATGATGGCGGCGCTGATCGCCGGCGCCGTGTGGATCAATCTGGCCACCTGGCTGGGGGCGCCGGTATCCACCACCCATGCCGTGGTGGGCGGCGTGATGGGGGCGGGCATCACCGCGGGCGGCTTCGCCATCGTCGACTGGAACACGATGGGCGGCATCGCCGCGAGCTGGATCATCTCGCCGCTTCTCGGCGGCGTGATCGCCGCGCTGTTCCTCGCCTTCATCAAGGTCAATATCATCTACCGCCACGACAAGATCGCTTCGGCGCGGCGCTGGATTCCGCTGCTCATCGCCGTCATGGCGTCGTCGTTCACGGTCTATCTGGTGATGAAAGGCCTTGGCCGTGTGTGGAAACCCGGCGTCACGGCGCTGACAATCATCGGCGTCGGTACGTTCTTCGGTTCCTGGGCGTTGATCCATCCGATGATCGCCCGCCAGTCGCGCGGCATGGAAAACCGCAACCAGTCGCTGCGCAAGCTGTTCCGCCTGCCGCTGATCTGCTCGGCGGCGCTGCTCTCTTTTGCCCACGGTGCCAACGACGTGGCCAATGCCATCGGCCCGCTCGCCGCCATTCTCTACAGCGTGCAGTCGGGCGCCATCGCCGGCAAGGTGGCCATTCCGACCTGGATCATGCTGATCGGCGCTTTCGGCATCAGCATCGGGCTGTTTCTCTACGGGCCCAAGCTCGTGCGCATGGTCGGCGACGAGATCACCAAGATGAACCCGATGCGCGCCTATTGCGTCGCCCTGTCGGCGGCGATCACGGTGATCGTGGCGTCCTGGTTCGGCCTTCCGGTGTCCTCGACCCATATCGCGGTCGGCGCGGTTTTCGGCGTCGGTTTTTTCCGCGAGTACTACACCCGCAACAGCAAGCGCCGACGCGCCATGATCAACCGTCGCGCCCAGGCCGGCGGCAACGGAAAAAAGGCCCCGGCGCCCGAGGAGATCGCCTACCGCAAGCTGGTGCGCCGGTCGCACTTCCTGACCATCATCGCCGCCTGGGTCGTCACGGTGCCGGCTACCGCGGCGCTGGCGGCGGTGATTTTCTACGGCCTCAACCTCATTCGCTAGACCCGAAAGCGGCGGGGCCCAAGGGATTTACTCCTTGTTAGGCTTAGGCCTTTAGCCTCCCGACCATCCCCGAGCGCGTCCCTGTGTCCGCCAGCCGGACCCAGGCGTTGCATAAGGGGATATTTACCGGTTTAGGTCCCGGATCCGGAGATGGCGATGGATATTCTGAAACGTGAACTCGGTGCGCTGGCCTTCTACATCCAGCGCGTGCGCGAGGAAATCGCCGCCATCGACCGTCCCGTCGACAGCAATCACGGCTTCGTCACGATGGGCGAGCAGATGGACGCCATCGTCAAGGCGACCGAACACGCCACCGACACCATCATGACCGCGACCGAGGACAGCGAGGCGGCGCTCGCCGAACTCCGCGCCGGGCTGAGCGCGCCCGAACAGATGGCGCTGCTCGATCGCATCTCGAACAATTCGAGCGCCGTGATCGAGGCCTGCTCGTTCCAGGACATCACCGGCCAGCGCGTCAACAAGGTGGCGAAATCGCTCACCTATGTCGAAAGCCGGGTCGAAAACCTGATGAAGCTGATGGGCGCCGACCAGATCCGCGAGATCGAGGTGGTCGGGCCGCAGAAGACGAAGGACGAAGCCCTGCTCAACGGCCCTCAGCTCTCCGGCCAGGGGCTCGTGCAGTCGGAAATCGACAAGCTGTTCGGCTGACCGCCGGGCGGGCCGTCCGCTCAGGCGTCCCCCGATCCGTCCACATAATCGTTGCCGAGCCTGCCCACCCGGTCGATGACGATCTCGATGCGGTCGCCGCCTTTCATCGGCACGGCGCCCGGTCCCGTGCCGCAGGAGATGATGTCGCCCGGCGCCAGCGTCATGTCGCGCGAAACGAGGCTGACGAGCGCGAGCGGCGAATAGAACAGGTCGCTGACCGGATAGTTCTGCCGCTCTCGTCCGTTCAGCTCGGCGCGGATATTGAGCGCGCCCAGGTCGCCGGCCGCGATGCCGGTGACGATCGCCGGGCCGAAGGGCGCGAAGGTGTCGAAGTTCTTCGCCCGCGTCCACTGGGCGAAGGTCTCGTCCTCGCGGATGATCTGTAGCGCGGTGACGTCGTTGACGCAGGTGTAGCCGAAAACGTAGTCGGCGGCTTCCGCCTCCGTTACCGCCGAACAGGTCTTGCCGATGACGACGCCGAGCTCGGCCTCGAAGATCACACGCCCGTCGTAGGCGGCAGGCTTCCTGATCGGCCGGCCGTGGGCGGTGTAGCCGTTGGGCGTCTTGACGAAGTAGAGCGGCCGGACGGGCGGCGCGATCTTCTGCTTTTCGGCGCTCGATCGCGAATTGTTCCACAGGGCCACGATCTTGCTCGGGCTCGCCGGGGTCAGGAGACGAACGTCCGCCAGAGACACGCTGCCGCCCGAGGGCTTCGCGCCGGCGAACAGGTCGCCTTCGTGTACTTCGATGGCGTCCGCCGCCTCGTTCAGCCGGCCGAAGCCGGTCTTGCCGTCACGTTCGAATCGCACCCAGGCGGCCATGTCGCAATCCCTTGTCGTGGTTCACGTTGCCGCCAGTTTTAGGCGGCCCGGCCGCATCTGGCAACGACGCGGCGGTGACGGCGCAGGCGACGCGCTACTTCGACTTTCTGGGCGGCAGGCGCGGCGTCTTGCCGGGATGCAGCGGCACGTCGAAGACCGTGAGGATGAGCGCCGTGCCCGCGTAGTTGCCCATCAGCTGCACGATGTCGATCAGCTTGCGGGCGCCGAACAGGTTGAAGGCGGCGGCGTAGGTTTCCTTCGACACCTTGCGTTCGCCGAAGGCCTCGCGCGCCAGGCGCAGCAGGGCGGCGTCCGCGGCGGGCAGCTTGCCGAGCGGGCCGCGCACGCGCACGACTTCGATCATTTCGGCCGGGATGCCGGCCTTGAGCGCCGGTTCTTCGTGCGCCATCCATTCGAACTCGCTGTCCAGTTCGCGCGCCACGGCGAGGATGGCGAGTTCGCGTTCGCGCGCGGTGATGCCTGCCTCGCGCCGGATATAGCGGTTGTTGGGCGTCTGCGTCACGGCCAGCCGCGGGCTGTGCAGGCGGATGCCGCCCGGCCCCAGCAGCCCGGCATAAGTGTCGGACCTGGGGTCGACGAAGCGGTCGTAGATGGCGAGCGCCTCGGGATCGTTCAACAGGTCCTCGCGCCGCGGCAGCGGCAGGCGCGCTCCCGAATCCGGGTAATTGTCGCCGGGTTCAATCGTATCGGCCATGTGTGCTCTCTCCTCGCGCCGGATGTCGCCCCGGCCTGCCTGATTTCAATGCTCGTCCCGGTCGTAGGAAATATCCAGGACCTCGATCTGCTCGACGCCCGCGGGCGAACGAAGTTCGACCATGTCGCCTGCGTGCGCACGCATCAGCGCGCGGGCAATGGGCGAAACCCAGCTCACCTCGCCCGCCTCGATGCGCGCCTCGTCCATGCCGACGATGCGCACCGTCCGTTCCTCGTCCTTCGAATCGGCGTAGGTGACGCGAGCGCCGAAAAACACCTGTTCGCGGTTCGTCTGTTCGGCGGGGTCGACCACCACGGCGATCTCCAGCCTTTTGCGCAGGAAGCGCGTGCGCCGGTCGATCTCGGCCAGGCGGCGCTTGCCGAAGATGTAGTCGCCGTTTTCCGAGCGGTCGCCGTTGCCCGCCGCCCAGGACACGATCTCGACCACTGTCGCCCGCTCGACCCTGGTCAGCTGGACGAGTTCGTCCTGCAGGCGATGAAAACCCGCGGGCGTCATGTAGTTCTTCGCGCCCTTGGGCAGGGCCGGGCCTTCGGGCAAATCGGCGCCGTCGTCGGCACCATCGGTTTCCTTGGTGAAAGCCTTGCTCATGGCATGTTGCCGCTCAGACGGGAATTTCCCCGACAACGGTGGTGCGATGCATGCGCCTGATTTCCGGCGCCCGGACGCCGCCGGTCGCCAGATGCATGGTTGCGCGATTGTCCCACATCACCAGATCGCCCGGCCGCCAGCGATGGCGATAGACGAAGCGGCGCTCGGCGATATGGGCGAACAGTTCGTCGAGCAACGACTGCGCCGCGCCTTCGTCCATGTCGCGAATGCCGATGGTGAAGCGGGGCGAGATGTAGAGCGCCTTGCGTCCCGTCGCCGGATGGGTGCGCACGATCGGATGGAAGGCGTCCGGCGGCGACCGCTCGGCGAAATATGCGGCGGCGTCGGCGTGGCGCGTCGGCCGCTTCAGGCGCGGATTGCGAAAGCGATTGAAGCTGTGGATGCCGACAAGCCCTTGCAGGCGGGCCTTCATGGCGGGCGACAGCGCGTCATGGGCCGCGGCCATGTTCGTCCATTCGGTATCGCCGCCCGTGCGCGGCACCGAGACCGACTGAAGGATGGTGTAGCTGGTCGGCCGCGCCACGTAGGAATGATCCGAATGCCAGTCGCTGCCGGCATCGGGGATGCCGATGTTGCGCCCGTCGACGATCTCGTTCGACAGGATCAGCACTTCCGGCTGGTCGGCCATCTTGTATTCGGAATTGATGTGGTACTGGATCTCGCCGAAGCGCCGCGTGAAGGCGGTCTGCGCCGCGGGGTCGAGGCTCTGGTCCCGCACCGCAAGCATCAGGCGGTCGTGCAGGGAATCGCGCAGCCGTTCGAAGCCGGCGGCGTCGAGCCGTGCCGCATCTATGCCGGTGACTGCCGCGCCCAGCACGGGAGACAACGGGGAGATTTCCACTGGAATCCTCTCGGTTCGAATATGCACAGTCTAATGCAAGCCGGGATTCTGACAAGATGCCGAAGGGAGGGGGGCGGAACCGCCGGTGGAGGCCTGTGGTTCCCGCCGTTAAGATGCCTTGGGCGGCGAAGCGACCGGCGATGCGACGGGGGAGGGATGGCCGTAATGGCGGGGCGTGAACAGTGGATATCGCGGCGCGGGTTCATACTGGCCACCATCGGCGCGGCGGTCGGTCTCGGCAATATCTGGCGTTTTTCCTATGTCGCCGGGGAAAACGGCGGCGGGGCCTTCCTGCTGCTTTATGTCGTCTGCGTGGTGCTGATCGGCCTGCCGCTGGTCATCGCCGAGCTGGCGATGGGCCGGCGCGGGCAGGGCGACGCGGTCGCCGCCTTTGCCATCGGCGGGCGCGGGTGGCCGTGGATCGGCTGGCTCTGCATCGCCGGCGCCGCGGTCATCCTCAGCTACTACGCCGTGATCGCCGGCTGGGCGCTCAAGTATTTCGTCGGCGCCGCTACGGGTTCATTGTGGAGCGACGCGGCGCAAGGCTACGGCGGCTATTTCCGCCGGTTCATCGCCAACCTGGGCGAGCCGGTCGGCTGGCAGGCGGCGATTCTCGGTGCCACCATGTTCGTGGTGGCCGGCGGCGTCGCCCGCGGGATCGAGGCGTTCAACCGGCTGGTCATGCCGCTTCTCGCCCTGTTGCTCGTGGGCCTTGCCGCCTATGCGTTGAGCCTGCCCAATTCCGGCGCGGGCGCGCGTTTCCTGCTCGCGCCCGACTGGTCGGCGCTGGGCCGGCCCGAGGTGTGGGCGGCGGCGATGGGGCAGGCGTTCTTCTCTCTCGGCGTCGGCATGGCGATCTTCGTCACCTACGGCAGCTACATGCCGCGCACGTTTTCCCTGCCGGTCTCCGCGACGGCCGTGGTTGTCGGCGATACGCTTTTCGCCATCGTCGCGGGGCTCGCGGTCTTTCCCGGCGTCTTCGCCTTCGGCGTCGATCCGGCTGCCGGCCCGGAGCTGGCCTTCATAACCCTGCCGCAGGTTTTCCTGCGCATGCCGGGGGGCACCGTGGTCGGCGCGATCTTCTTCTTCCTGCTGGCCGCGGCGGCGCTGACGTCGATGGTGTCCTTGCTGGAAGTGCCGGTATCGATGGCGATCCATCGCTTGGGGATGAGCCGGTGGCGGGCGACGGCGCTGTTCGGCGCGGTCATTTTCGTTCTCGGCCTGCCCTCGGCGATGAGCTTCGGCGCACTTTCCCATGTGCATTTCAATGGCCGCGGCGTGCTCGATGCCGTCGATGCGGCGGTTTCGGGCTTCCTGCTGCCGGCGGGCGGCATCCTGATCGCGCTGTTCGTCGGCTGGCGCCTGCGCCGGGCGGAGGTGCTTCAGGACGCCGACTTCAAGGAAGACTGGCTGGGGCGGAGCTGGCTCTGGCTCCTGCGTACGGTGGTGCCGGCGGCGGTGATCGTGATTCTGGCGCGCAGCCTGTTTGCCGGCTGAGTTATGCCGCCGTCGCCCGCGCGGCGAGAACGCGTTCGGTCGGCCGGTCGTTGATGGCGAGATGCAGGGCCGTCGCCGCAAGCCCGAGGATGACCGAGCCCCACCAGATGACGTCGTAGGAGCCGGTACGGTCGAACAGGCGGCCGCCGAGCCAGACGCCGAAGAAGCTGCCGATCTGGTGGCTCATGAAGACGATGCCGTAGAGCGTGGCCATGTACTGCACGCCGAAGATGCGGGCCACCAGGCCCGACGTCAGCGGCACGGTGGCAAGCCACAGGAAGCCGACGACGGCGGCGAAGACCAGAACGATCGGCACCGTTTTGG
>CAXRES010000140.1:0-21620 GCA_964229575.1 Alphaproteobacteria bacterium | reverse complement strand
CGGCTCTTCCAGGACCCAGCCGAACTTCTCGCGGGTTTCCTTGGCCAGTTCCTTCGACGGAATGTTGACGTGCGGGAACTGGTCGCGCCAGTGGAACGGACGGCACGCGTCGATGATGGCGCGGCTGTTGGTGAAGTCCTTGGTCGCGCGCTGTTCCGGCGTGATACGCGGATCGAGCGGCGTGGACCAGGCGTTCTTGACGATGTCGATGGACGTCGCCGGATCGGAGCGGGTCACGACGGCCCACATCACCTGTTCCAGGTTGGACACGTCGATGTCATCATCGACGACCACCACGTACTTGCCGGCGTAGGCGCCGACATGGCACTGGCAGGCGACGTGACCGGCCTGACGGGCATGGCCCGGGTAGCGCTGCTTGATCGCGACCGCGACCATCATGCGCGAGGAGCCGCATTCGTCGGCCCACACCGCGGTGATGTCGGGAACGCCCGCGGCCTGGATGGCGCGCTTGAGGAGCGCCGAACGGGCCACCGCGCGATAGCGGGCCAGTTCATCGGGCGGACGCTGCGGGGGGCAGCCGAGGATGATCGGGTCGTTGCGGTGGTAGATCGCCTCGATGTGCATGATCGGCTCGGGGCGGGTGTCGGAGGCGTAGTAGCCGGTCCATTCGCCGAAGGGGCCTTCGTCGCGGAATTCCTTCGGGTCGATCCAGCCTTCGATGACCAGCTCGGCATTGGCCGGGAACGGCAGGCCGGTGACCTTGCCGCGCACGCATTCCATCGGCTTGCCGCGATAGCCGCCGACCAGGTCGTACTCGCACAGGCCGTAGGGCACTTCCGAGGACGCCATCAGGAACATCATCGGGTCGCCGCCGACGACGATGCAGGCCGGCATCTTCTCGCCGCGCGCCATGTACTTGTCGCGGTGGATGCGGCCGTGCTTGCCCGGCGAGATGTAGAAGCCGACGGTCTTCTTGTCATGGATCATGACGCGATAGGTGCCGGTGTTGATCCACTTTTCGTCCGGGTCCTGGGTGACGTTGTAGGAGCCGGTGCCGATGTAGCGGCCGCCGTCTTCCTCGTGCCACTTGGGCGTCGGGAACTTGGTGACGTCGATCTTGTCGCCGGTCAGGATGTTCTCGAAGATCGGGCCCGTCTCGACGATCTTGTGCGGGATCGGCTTCTTCGTTTCCGTGATCTCGGCCAGGCCTTCGGTCAGCTCGAGCTTCGACATGTCGGCCGGGAAGCCCAGCGTCATGCCCTTGCGCTTGCCGCCGAAGAAGTTGGTGAGCACCCGGTAGCTCGGGTCGCAGCCCGGCACTTCCGAGAACAGCCCGCAGGGGGCGGGATCGGTGTGGTGCAGCAGCTCGGTCACCATGCCGATTTCGCGCTGCCACGACAGCCCCTTGAGATAACGCATCTCGCCGAGCTTGTCCGCCTCTTCGATCCACTGGCGCAGATCTTCGTAGGCGAAACGATGCTGAACGTTCTTTCCTGTCATCATTCGCTCCGTTCGGTTTTCAGTTGGAAATGACTCTTTCTTCAGGTCTTTCACGCACTGGCGCGACGGCTTTCGGCGTCGCGCAGGGCGGAAATGGGATCGGCGCCGGACTGGTCGAGATTGTCGAGCATGCGCACGACCAGCTCGCGGAACAGGCGCGCTTCTTCGGGGCTGAAGCCCTTCATCAGAATGGTTTCGTAGTCCTTGAAATAGACCGGCTGGTGCTGGAGCGCGAGCTTGCGGCCCTTGTCCGTCAGGCTGACGCTCACCGAGCGGCCGTCGGCGGCATCGCGCCGGCGCGCGATCAGTCCCTGAACTTCCATGCGGGCAAGCAGGCGCGACAGGGTCGAGATTTCGACGCCGGTGAGCCGCGCCAGCTCGTTGACCGAGCGGTCGCCCGCAAGCAGGCGGAACAGCACGCGCACGCCTTCGATCCGAAGGCCGAGCGGACGCGCCCAGCGGTTCACCAGGTCTTCGACGCGGCCGGTGATCAGGTGCATCAGGAACGGTATAGAGCGGTCTTCGACGTCGCGCATGGCGCTCCCACGGTGTCGCTTGAGCGGGTTCGCTCCCGCCGTTTTGTTGGGCGCAGGATGACTCCATTTATTTGTAATCGCAACTATTGAATTTGCAAGGAATCGCCGTCATTTGCGCCGACGCGCAATAAAATTACGGCCTAGAACAGGCCGCGGCGGATCAGGTTGAGGCCGATCACCACCATCGAAACCAGCAGGATCTTGCGGAACAGGTCCTGATCGATGCGCTTGCGCAGCCACTGGCCGATGAAGAGCCCCGCGACCACCGGCACGATGGTGGCGAGCCCGGGAACCACGTGGCGCAGTTCCAGAACCCCGAAGGAGACGAAGGAGAACCCGGCCGGCACCAGTGTCAGCAGATAGACCAGCGCGATGCAGCTGATGAACTCTTCCTTCTTCAGGTTGAGCGCCACGTAATACATGATCACCGGCGGCCCGCCGATCAGCGCCAGGCCGCCGAAGAAGCCCCCGGCTGCGCCCGCCACCACGCCGATCGGCCGTTCCCAGCGCGGCCCGATCACGAAGCTGGGCCTGGCAAGCGACAGCGCGGCAAAGACGGCGATGGCGAGGCCGAGGATCATCGACACGATGGCCGCATCGAATTTCACCAGCGACCATGTGCCGATCCAGACGAACAGGCAGAGAAACAGCAGCAGCGGCCAGAATCGCGCCAGCGCCATGCGGAAATGACCGCCGGCGAAGGCCTGGTAGAAATTGGTGGCGAGGATCGGGAAGTAGAGCAGCGCCACCGCTTCCTTGATCGGGATGACGCTCGACATCAGCGGCAGGGCCACCATCGGCAGGCCGACACCGGTCACGCCCTTGGCGAAACCACCAAGCGCCAGGGCGAAAGCGGCGACGGCAAGCACCGTGACGGACAGTTCGGGCACGAAAACCCCGCGGGCGGGTGGCGAAAGCGTCTTGATCCGCCTTCGGCCTGCCGGCGTCAACTCAAAAAAGGCGAACAGGCTCCGCCATCCGATGCGCTATACATGAAGCGACGAACGATGCCGCCGCCATGACAGACGAACCCGCCCGCGACAGCGCAGACTTTTCCGACTGGATCGGCCGCACCGAAGAGGTCGCGGATGTGCTTGCGCCCCTGCGCGTGGCCGAACTCGACGCCACCCTCGACCGCGACACCGCCCTGCCGGCTGCGGGCGCTTTGCTGCCGCCGCTTTATCACTGGATGTTCGCGGCGTTTCTCGGGCTTGCGAAAACCTCGGACCTCGGTCCCGACGGACACCCGAAGCGCGGCCTGTTCCTGCCGCCGGTCGAACTGCCGAGGCGCATGTGGGCGGCTTCCGACGTGGAATTCCACGCCCCGCTTCGCGTGGGCGAAGCCGTGACCCGCCGCGCCGTGATCGAGACCGTGGAGAACAAGACGGGGCGCAGCGGACGCCTTGCCTTCGTCACGGTGCGCCACGTCTATGCCGGCGCCGGCGGGCCGGCCATCACCGACCGCCAGACCATCGTCTATCGCGAGGCCCCGTCCGCGGCCGAACGCGGCAGGGAACCGCCGGCCAGGCCGGCGCCCGCCGACGCCGCCTTCTCGCGCGAGCTGACGCCGGGCATCGCCATGCTGTTTCGCTATTCCGCGCTGATCTTCAACGCGCACCGCATCCACTTCGATGCGCCTTTCGTCACCGGCGAGGAAGGCTATCCCGGCCTCGTCGTGCACGGGCCGCTGATCGCCACGCTGATGGCCGACCTCGTGCGCCGGGAAAGGCCCGCGGCGAAGATTGCGCGCTTTCGCTTCCGTGCCGTGGCGCCGCTGTTCGCCGACCGGCGCATGACGGTGGCGGGGCGCGAAAGCGAAACGGGCTTCCGCCTGTGGGCGGCCAACGCCGCGGGCGGGCTCGCCGCCGAGGCGGATGTGGACATCGCAAGCTAGATCACAAGGACCGGGGGGAACACATGGACAGCATCGTCATCATCGGCGCGGGGCACGCGGGCGGACGGGCGGCGGAAGCCTTGCGCGCGGCGGGCTTCGCCGGGCGCATCGCGCTGGTCGGGGCCGAATCGCATCTGCCTTACGAACGCCCGCCACTGTCGAAGGAACTGCTCGCCGGGACGATGGAGGTGGAGAAGCTCACCCTCAATCCCGACAGCTTCTATGCGGAAAAGACCATCGATCTGCATCTCGGGTTGGAGGCGCAGGAAATCGAGCTTGGCCTGAAACGCGTGCGCCTGTCCGACGACACCGACCTGCACTTCGACAAGCTGCTGTTCGCCACCGGCGGGCGCGTGCGCAGGCTTTCCTGCCCCGGCGCCGGTCTCAAGGGCGTGCATTACGTGCGCGACATCAACGATACGCTCCGCCTGCGCCCGGAACTGAAGGACGGCACCCGCGTCGCGGTGATCGGCGGCGGCTTCATCGGGCTGGAAGTCGCGGCGACGGCGCGCAAGCGCGGCTGCCATGTGACGCTGATCGAACTGGCCGACCAGGTGCTGGCGCGCGTCGCCGATCCGTCCGTCGGCGCGCTGGTCGCCGACATGCATCGGGCGAACGGCGTGCATGTCCTGACCGGCGTTTCGGTCGAACGGCTCGAAGGCGATACGGAAGTCGCCGAAGTGATCTGCACCGACGGCGAGACGATCGAGGTCGACGTGGTCGTCGTCGGCATCGGCATCGTGCCCAACGTCGAACTGGCGCTCGAGGCCGGCATCGAATGTGCCCCGCGCGGCACGCCGGGCGGTATCAAGTGCGATGAATTCGGCCGCACCTCGGCCGCGCAAGTCTATGCCGCGGGCGACGTCGCGTTCCATTACAACCCGATCCTCGGCCGTCACCTGCGCCTCGAATCCTGGGCCAATGCCCAGAACGGCGCGATCGCGGTGGCGCGCAACATGGTGCTCGATCCCGTGCCCTATGCCGAGGTGCCGTGGTTCTGGTCGGACCAGTACGACCTCAATCTCCAGGTCGCGGGCGCGCCGGAAAGCTGGGACCGCCTGGTGGTGCGCGGCGATCCGGCGGCGAAGAAGGGCATCGTGTTCTACATGGCGCAAGATCGCGTGGTCGGCGCCACCGCCTTCAACCAGGGGCGCGAGATGCGCTTCCTGAAGCGCCTGATCGAGACCGGCAAGCCGGTGACCGATACCGATCTTGCCGACGAGGGCAGGAAGCTGCGCGATCTCGCCGGTTAAGAACAGGCGGGCCAGGGACGGGCGGGACGCGGCCGCAGGCGCCCCGAATCCCTACGCGGGCGGTGGGTCTTGACAGGCAAGTCGGGAAAAAGGTAAGAAGTCTAAGTATTTAGTCGCCGGGGGCCGGTTATGGCCCCCTAACAGCTTGTTTGCAAAAGGCTTCGTTCGGTTCCCGTGCAAACCGGGAGCGCGGCCGGGCCGTTGTTCGCGTGCAAAGAGCGTGGCTTCAGCTTGCGGGGTCGGTCCCCGGAGCGTTTTGATATGGGGAGAGGCATGGCAGCCCATCTTGTCGCAAAGACCAGCGAGATCGCCGACAACGAGGCGAAGAAGGTCATCATCGGCGATCAGCACATCGCCATCTACAACCTGGGCGGCGAGTTCTTCGCCTCCGACGATATCTGCACGCATGCCTATGCGTCGCTGGCCGACGGCTATATCGAGGATGGCTGCGTCGAATGCCCGCTGCATGCCGGGCGCTTCGACATCAAGACCGGCAAGGCCCAGGGCGTGCCGGTGACCGAGGACCTCAAGACCTTCAAGGTCAAGGTCGAGGGCGAGAACATCTACGTCGAGGTCTGAGGACCGCGAACAGCCGGAGGAGCCCAAATGGCAGACAAGGCTGACATGATCGGGCCCGACCTGATCCCGCGCATCGACTTCGAATCCTTCGATGAGGAGCTGCGCGAATCGCTGCGTCCGAAGGTCGAGCGCCTCGGCTATTGCGGCGAGATCTGGCAGATCGGCGCCAACGTGCCGATGTCGACCTTCCATTTCTCGGAAATGACCGAATCCCTCAAGAACGAGATGAGCCAGAAAACGGTCGAGCTGGTCGCCCTGACCGCGGCCGGCGTCATGGGCAACGTCTATGAACGCAACCAGCACGAACGCCTTTCGGAAAAGCTCGGCTTTGGGCGCGACTGGATCGCCCAGGTCAACGAATTGCAGGCCGAAAAAGGCAAGCACATGACCGAGGCCGAATGCGCCGTGCAGAAGTTCGTCATGGCCGCCATCTATCGCCGCGGCCACGATTGCACGGCCCTGTTCAAGGACGTGGTCAAGGCCGTGGGGCCGGGGGAAGCCGTCGGCGTCCTGTGGTCGGTCGGCCGTTGCGTCATGCACGCGATCTTCCGCAACACGCTGGGGCTGGAGCCGCCCGTCACCTCGATTTTCGAAAAGGCGGGCAAATGAGCGACAGGCTGCCGCGCATCGAGTTCGAGAACATAGAGCCCGCGCTGCGCGAGCTGTTCCGCCCGCGCGTCGAGCGTCTGGGCTATCTGGGCGAATTCTTCCGCGTGATGAGCGCCGCGCCCGAAACCATGACCGGCTTCTTCACCATCACCGAAAGCCTGAAGAAGGTCCTGCCCGACAACCTGACGGAAATCGTCTCGCTGGCGCTCTCCTCGCGGCTCGGAAACCTCTACGAGCAGTACCAGAACGAACGCCTGTCGCTGAAGCTGGGCCTGTCGAAGGAATGGGTGGCCGAGGCGATCACGCCGAAGCAGGGCAAGGACAGCGTCTTCACGCCGGAGGAAAAGGCCGTGCAGGCCTTCGCCATCGCGGTGATGGAGAACAAGGGCCAGGGCGTCGAGGCGGAACTCGATGCCGTGATCGCGGCCGTCGGGCCGGAAAAGACCGTCGGCGTCATGTGGCTGATCGCGCGCACGGTGAGCCACGCGCTGATTTCCAACACGCTGAAGCTGGCGCCGCCGGTGACCTCCATCTTCGAGACGAAATAAGCATCAGAAATAAGCATCAACAGGGAAACACAGAAGGCGAGACAGACATGGTTGAGATCAAGGTTCCCGATACCTTCCTCTGGATCAACGAAGAGGACGTCTGCAATCTCATCGACCTGTCCGGCACGGTGGACGCGCTGGAAAAGGGCCTCAGGATGGAGGCCGAAGGCAAGGCCGTGAACATGACCAAGACCCAGACGGTCTGGGGCTACGGCTCGCTCAACGTCACCGGCGCCCAGTTCGTCGGCGACGGGCTGGTCGGCGCCAAGGTGTGGTCGAATGCCAATCTCGGCGCGGCGCCCATCATGGTCCTGCACAACTCCGAAGACGGCCAGATCGCCGCCATCGTCGAGGCGTTCTCGCTGGGTCAGATGCGGACCGCGGCGCTGTCGTCGGTCGCCACTAAGTGGTGCTCCGACCCGAAGGCCGACGAAATGGCGATCATGGGCTCGGGCCACCAGGCGCTGCCGCAGGTCGCCGCAATCATGTCGGTGCGGAAACTGAAGCGCGTGCGCGTGTGGTCGCGCACGGCGGCCAACCGCGACGCCTTCGTCGCAGATCTCAGGAAGGAATATCCGGGCGTCGAGGTCACGGGCTGCGACACGGTGGAAAAGGCGGCCAGGGACTGCCCGATCATCACCACCTTCACCCGGGCCAAGGAACCGTTCCTCGAAGCCTCCATGCTGTCTCCCGGCACGCACATCAACGCGGGCGGCGCCATCATTCCGGCCAACGCTGAGATCGCCCAGGATGTGTTCAAGCGCTGCGACAAGATCGTCTGCGACAACCTGGCGCAGGTGAAGTCCGGCTCGCGCGAGCTGATCGAATATGTGAAGAACGGCGGCAGCTGGGACAACGTCACGCCCATCTGCAACCTGGTGAAGGACCAGAAGCCGCGGCCCGCGGGCGCCGATCTCACCATCTACAAGTTCATGGGCATGGGTCTGGCCGACATGGCTTCGGCCGTGGAAATCTACAAGCGGGCCAAGGCGAAGGGCGCCGGCAAGCACTATCCGCACCCGCACCGCTCGCACCCGCGCCTGACCTAGAGTTCATCAGGATTCCGTAACGCTTTGACTATGTGACCAGAACAGACGGAGACCCGACATGGAAAAATTCGCCGACGTCGAGGCCAGGCTGATCGATGCCTCCGGCCGCCAGACGACCGACCAGCACAAGTGGGGCGACCATTCGCTCGACCTGTGGGAACCGTTCATCGTCCGCAAGGCCCAGATCGATGCCGAGGTCGAACGCCTCTCCTCCATCCCGCGGCCCAACAACGGCGTGCGCCGCACCCATTTCGTCCATCCGCGCGCCGAAGAAGGCACGCTCAGCTTCACGCCGGGCATTTCCTGCTCGCTCGACGTGCTGCTGCCGGGCGAGGAAACCGCCTTCGTGCGCCAGAACGCCTCGGTGGTGAACTTCCCGATCGCGGGCGGCGGCAAGCTGGTCATGGACGACAAGACCTTCGCCTTCAAGCAGTATGACCTGCTGACGACGCCCGCCATGAGCGTGCACAAGTACGTCAACGACACGAAGGAAGTCCAGGTCCGGCTGCGTTATTCCAACAGTCCGATGCTGGAACGGCTCAAGATCCACTGGCTGGACGAGGATCCGCCGCTTCCGGGCGCGGTCGGTTACGACGTGACCGAAGCCGCGGGCGAGGGCAAGGAAATGCCCCGCAGCCCCTACGGCACCTTCCAGCTGACCGAGGACGGCGCTTACCTGCGCCCGTATGAGGAACTCATCAACCCCGGCGAAATCGAGATCAAGCCGCACCTCTGGCCGTGGGACAGGGTCAAGGCGGAACTCGACAAGCTCGCCGCACTCGGCTCCTCCTACAAGGGCCGTCGCCTGTACCTGCTTTACGATCCGTCCACCGGCCGCACCAACGGCACCAACCCCAACTTCTTCTCCTGCATCACCATCCGTCCGCAGGGGATCGTCGACCGTCCGCACCGTCATGCGTCCGCCGCCATCAACTACTACTTCGGCGGCGAAGGCCATTCGGTGGTGCAGGGCAAGCGCTACGAATGGAAGGCGGGCGACCTGATGCTGTCGGCGCCGGGCTGGGCGATCCACAACCACGCGACCGACGTCGGCCCCGTCTACGAGATGACCATTCAGGACATGCCGTTCTGCATCAACATGGACGGCCTCTTGTGGCAGGAAGACCTGAAGGGCCCGATCTCGCTGCTGGGCTCCCACGCCGGTTTCGAAACCAACCGCGAAAAGGTGGCCTGAAAGTGATCAAGCTCAAGAAGAATTTTCTCAAGGGTTCGTACCCGCCGATCATCACGCCGTTCAAGCCGAACGGGGACGTGGATTTCGACAGTTTCCGCAAGTGCGTCGATTTCTCGATCCGCAACGGCAGCCACGGCGTGCTGATCTCGGGCACGACGTCGGAACCCTCGACGCTGACGGTCGAAGAGCGCATCCAGCTCTACCGGCACGCCATCGACGTTAATGCGGGCCGTGTGCCGGTGGTCTGCGCTACCGGTTCCCAGTCGGAACGCGAAACCCAGATCCTGACCGATGGGGCGGAAAAAGCCGGGGCCGACGCGCTCCTGATCGTGACGCCGTATTACATCCGCCCGCCCCAGCGCGGTCTTGCCCAGTACTACATCAACCTGTGCAAGCGCACGTCGCTGCCGGTGATGATCTATCACATCCCCGGTCGCACCGTGGTGTCCATGCAGCTCAATACGCTGAAGGACATCTGCGAAAAGGCGCCCAACATGGTCGGCATGAAGCACGCGGTGAACGACCTGTCGTTCGTCACCCACATGCTGGCCACCTTCGGCATGGAATGGCGCGTCTTCGTCGGGCTTGAGGACCTTTCCTTCCCGATGATGACGATCGGCGCCTGCGGTCTGATGAACGCGGTGGGCAACCTGCAGCCGAAGAAGCTCTCGCGCATGTGCGAGGCGGTGTTCAAGGGCGATCTCAGGACCGCCCAGAAGCTGCACTACGAACTGGCCGAACTGAACGAGGCGGTGTTCTACGACACCAACCCGATCCCCATCAAATACATGATGTGGAAGATGGGCCTGATCGCCAAGAACAGCCACCGCCTGCCGATGGCCCCGGCGACGCCCGAGCTTGGCAAGCGGCTCGACGGCGTGATGAAGCGCGCCGGCCTCAAGGCGAAACGCTGAACGCCTGAAGTTCCGCTGCCGTTTACCTCCGTCTGGTCACGGAGAAAGGCCCGGTCCCTTCGATGAAGGGCCGGGCCTTTTCGTTGCGCGGCGGTTCGCGTCAGATGGGGTAAATGATGCTGGCGGGCACCAGCACCGAATCGAAGACGCAGAGCTTTTCCTTGAATTTGAGGCGGCCACCCTGGCGCACGATCTTGTCGAGGTAGCGCCCGGCGTTGAGGATCTGCGTGTATTGGTTGGGAAGCGTCTCCAGCACGACATAATTGGAGCAGGCTTCGACCACGCCGCCCGATTCGCCCAGTACGCGGGTGTTGGTGATGAAGTGCTTGGTGTAGCGCTCGTGATAGACGGTGGTCTTCTTGACGCTGACCACGCGATCGAGCAGGCCGCCGCGCTTTTCGGCGAACATGGTGCCGAGCGGCAGGCCGAGGTCCCAGTTCTCGCGGCTGATCAGCTTGTAGAGGCAGTCGTCGGTGAAGAAGTCCGGCCATTCGTCGATCGAGCCGTGATCGAGCGTATAGGCGTAGGCCGCGTGCAGCTCGTCGATCTCGAGCTTGAGCATGAGCGCGTTGTTGATCGAGGCGCTGGCCACGCCATTGCCCGTGCCGACCTTTCGGGACACGGGGCGGGACACGGGGCGGGACACGGGCCGCGCGGCCTTTCCGGGCGCGGCCTTGCGGACCGCCTTCTTCTTCGCGGTTGCCTTGCGGGCGGGTGTTTTCCTGGCCTTGCGGGCCTTTTTCGCTGCTCTTGCCATGGTCTAGAGCCCCATGATTTCTCGGTAGGCCTTGTAGAAGGCGCGGATCGAACTTTCGGTCACCATGTGCGGCGTGTTCTCGGTGCCGCGCCCGCCCATCTCGACCACGGCTTCGGCTTCGGGATAGCGCGACAGGCCGGACTGGCAGGATTCCATCACCTCGGAATCGTCGACCGAAACATAGCCCGCCGGACCCATCAGGTTGGCCTGCCGCAGGCGGCGCAGCGTCATGTCCTGATCGTCGCTGTCGTAGCCGAAGAAGGTCCAGTGCAGTTCCATTTCTTCCGGCTTGAAGCAGCGGATCTGGCGCATCGCCACCGTGTTCGACTGCTGCTGGATGATGAGGTTGGGGAAGAACGTGTGCATGACCACCGTCTCGGTGCCCTTCGATACCCATTCGGGGTAGGGCTGCAGCATGTCGGGGTTTTGCAGCTTGAGGTCGGGGTCGAGCTGGCGGATGTCGAGGTTCTCGCTCGTCACCTTCTGCTCGCCGCGGGTCGCCGCCTGGATGGCGTGAAAGCCCGTGGGATCGTTTTCGACCTTGGCCGGCGTGTCGGCGCGGAACAGGCCGAAGGAGACCAGGAACACGTGCAGAAGGCTCGCGTGGTAGGGGTCCTTGATGTTCTCGAACTTGATCTTCCAGTTGGCGCGGATGCGCTGGCGCGAATAGCCGAGCACATGCAGCTTGCGGCCGTCGAAGACGCGGTTGAAGTAATGCATCATCAGCGGGCCGAAATAGTCCTCCAGGCTCGGCATGTCGTGCTTGAAGGAGGCGAAGATCACGCCATTGCGGACCTCGACCTTGAGCGTCTGGAGGTTCCAGTCCTCCATGCGGAAGTCTTCGGGCATGCCGCCCTGCTTCTTGACGCCGCGGCGGAACGGCACGCCGATCAGCTTGCCGTCGAGTTGGTAGGTCCACTGGTGATAGGGACAGATGAACTCCTTGGCGTTGCCGTGTTCCTGGTAGCAGAGCTTGACGCCGCGGTGCGCGCAGCGGTTGGCCAGCACGCGCACGGAGCCGTCATGGTCGCGGGCGAAGATGACCGGCTTGTCGCCGATGAAGGTGCGCCGGTAGTCGCCCGGGTTGGGGATCTCGCATTCCAGGCCGACGTAGCTGTAGGTGCGCCCGCCAAAGATGATCTCCATTTCCTTCTGGAAGATCTTGGGGTCGGAGTAGACCCAGTAGGGCACGCGGGTGAAGCCTTCCTCGGGCCACTTGCGGGCGGGGGCGTCGGGGTTGGGGAGAACGGTAGCCATGGCGGTGTTCCTGTAGAGGGCGGGATGGGCAAAGCCGGAACCGGGAGGGTCGCCCTGAATTACGTAGATATCAAAGTATCGGATCACGTTCAAGGCCGGGGGGCCTTGAGTCGCCGGTTTTCCAAGGATTTCGCCGCGCCCGGGCGCCGTCGCGCCCGGGTCCGGGTCGAAGCGCCGTTCGCCGTCAGTCGCCCGAACGCGGGTTGATCGGCAGGTCGCCCGCGCCCTTGCCCCGCTTGGCGCGCAGCCACAGCTGATTGGTGAACACGGTCCCCGCGGCGATGGCCAACCCGGCGAAGGTCGAGATGTGGAAAGGCGTGATCATGAACAGCCCGGCGATGGCCATGAGGATGCGCGACCACCATTCGGCGCAGATCGGCTCGTAGCTCTCGATTGCCGCGGCGACGAAGATCAGGCCGACCGCCCCGGTGACGAAGGTGAGCGCCGTCTGCCACAGCGGCCCCATCCACAGCAGTTCCGGCCCATAGACGAAGGTGAAGGGTACGAGGAACGCGGCGAGCGCGAAGCGCGTCGCGTGGCCGGCGATGGTCAGCGGGTTGTCGCCCGATATCGACGAAGCCGCGTAGGCGGCGACCGCCACCGGCGGGGTCAGCGCGCTCAGCACCGCGAAGTAGAGCAGGAACAGGTGTCCGGGCAGCGGATCGATGTTGAGATCCGTCATCAACGGGCCGATCAGCACGGCGGCCAGGATGTAGGCCGACGGCGTCGGCATGCCCATGCCAAGGACGATGGTGAGCGCCGCGGCGACAAGCAGCGTATAGAGTACCTCCGCGCTGGTGATCATGTAGACGACGTGGGCGAACTTGGTGGCGAGGCCGGTCATGGTGATGCCGGCGATGACCAGGCCGGCGGCGGCCGTGGCGCCCGCCACCGGAACCGAGCGCATCGAGGTCTCCGCCACCGCCTTGTAGGCGTCGATCAGGTTGAGGCGGGTTTCCTTGCGCAGCATGGCGACGAAGATGACCGCGAGCGTGCCGTAAACGGCGACCATGCTCGGCGAATAGCCCTCAAGCAGCGCCCAGACGAGAACGACCAGCGGCACGAAGAACATGCCGCCGCTCTTCAGCGTGGCGAAGAACTTCGGGATCTGGTTGGGATCGATGCCGCCGAAGCCCAGCCGCACCGAACGGAAATGCACCTGCGAATAGACGCCGACGTAATAGAGGATGGCGGGCAGCACCGCGGCGATGGCGATCTGGGCGTAATCGATGCCCGTGTATTCGGCCATGATGAAGGCGGCCGAGCCCATGACCGGCGGCATGATCGAACCGCCGGTGGAGGCCGCGACCTCGATGCCGGCGGCGACGGCGCTCGGATAGCCGACGCGCTTCATAACCGGGATGGTCACCGAGCCGGTGGTCACCACGTCGGACGTCGGGCTGCCCGAAATCATGCCGTACATGCCCGAGGAGACAACCGCCACCTTGGCCGGGCCGCCGGCCTGGCGGCCCGAGATCGATGCGGCGAAATCGTAAAAGAAATCGGCGCCCTTGGCGGCATAGAGGAACGTGCCGAACAGCACGAACATGAAGGCGTAGGTCGCCGCCACGCGAACCGGCAGGCCCATGACGCCGTCGGTCGTGAAGACCATGATGTCGAGGAAATGGTTGTAGTCGATGTAGCCGTGGTTCAGCACGCCCGGCAACAGGTGACCGAGGAAATTGTAGGCGATGAACACCAGGACGACGGCCGTGAGGCCGAGGCCGGTCGTACGCCGCGTGATCTCGATGGACAGCAGGAACGCGACCGAGCCGAAGAACAGTTCGACCGGCGTCAGCGCCCACAGGAGCGATATGCGGTTGGCGATGTCCTCGGCGACGATGAAAAAGTAGATGCCGGTGGCGATCGACAGGGCGAACAGGATCCAGTCGATCACGGACGGCCGGGTCGGGTCGGAATCGGGCCGCGCGCCCACGGTGAGGAAGGCGAGCGCCATCATGCTCATCAGGAACACGGCGGCGAGCGGCCAGGGATCGATGATGATGAAGGTCGCCGCCGATATGACGTAGACGCCGATGATGAAGGCGAACGGCGTGATCAGCCCCCAGTTGAGCCAGCCCTTCGGATCGCGCCGGCAGCCGACGGAAAACCATGTGGCGGGATCAAGAAACTTCATTTTTTTGCGGGCCATGGCGGGTCCAGACTGTTCCTGCGGGGGCATAGGGAAACGGGGAAACGGCCGCGACCGCTTCCCCGTCAGGATATTCAGGCCTTGGCTAGCCCGTCCTACTTGACGAGACCGGCTTCCCGGAACGCCTTGATCGCGCCCGGATGGTGCGGCGCGACGCTGCCTTCGGCCAGCGACTGCGGCGTCGTCGCGGCCTTCAGTGAGCGATGCGCGCTCTTGAAGGTCTCGATGTTGTCGAGCACGCCCTTGGTGATCTTGTAGGCCACGTCTTCGGCCATGTCCTTGTGGACCATGATCACGCCGCCGACGCAATGCGACAGCTTGTCCTGCTGGATGAACTTGTATTCGCTCGCCTTGATGGTGCAGGGCTTGCCGCCGAATTCGGCGATCATCGCGTCCACGGCCTTCGGGGTCAGCCCGATCATGTTGAGCGGAATGCCCTTTTCCAGTTCGCGGATGCGGGCATGGTTGAAGGAGATGCCGAACACCTGCATGTCGATGCGGCGGTCCTGCATCAGCGAGGTCATTTCCTGCGACGCGGCGCGAACGACCTGCTTGAACGGCTTGATGCTGACGCCGGACTTTTCGAAGGCGGCAATGCCGATGTCGCCGTCGATGTTGCCCGGCCGGTTGAAGGAGACGCGCAGATTCTTCTGGTGCTTCTTCACGTCATCCATGGTCTGGATGCCGTATTGCTTGGCGGCATCGCCGTTGATCATCACGTGCAGATACTGGAAGCGGCTTTCAGAGGAATAGACGCGCAGCAGCACGCGCAGATCCTTCTGCGGCTTGCCCTTGTAGGGGCCGAGGCCGCGGTAGCCCCAGGCCAGTTCCGGGTCGACCGCGAGGCCCATCGGAACCTTCTTGTCCTGCACGAGCTTGGCGTTGGCGAGCCCGCCGCCGCCGGTCTGGTAGGTGACGGTGGAGCCGGGATAGGCCTTGGCCAGCGTCTTGTCGAGGCCGGCGCCGATGGTCGACCACAACCCGCCCGGGCTGGCACCCGCCAGCGTGAGGTTGAACTTGTCCTGGGCCATGGCCGGCGCGGAAGCGAAAGCGGCAACCGCGACGGTGCCGAGAATGAGTTTACGCATATCAGTCTCCCTGATTTGGTTTGCGTTGCTTTTGGTGAATAGTGTTGTTCGTCAGATCCCGTATTCGTCAGATCTTGCTGCGCTCAAGCGTCGAGGGAACGAAAATTTCCTCCGCCGTCAGGCGCCGCGAAGCCAGTCCCTGATCGAAATGATAGCGCAGGAATGCCTCCACGGTCTTCCTGTTTTCGTCCAGTCCATAGGGCCAGAAATCGTTTCCCATCAATGCCTTGGCTTCAGCCGTATAGGCTTCCATCCACGGGTTCGTGGCGCGCGGGCTGTTGTCGTAGCTGACTTCCTGATAGGCGATCGCCTTGGCCTGCTCGAAGGCCTTGAACACGCTGTCGGGCAGCCACGGGTTTTCCGCGATCATCTTCTTGTGGATTCCCACCAGATGCATGATCGGGAATATGCCGGTGCGCCTGAAGTAGTCCTGCTCGGTGCGGATGAAGTCCGGCCACAGGCGCGCGACGTCGGGGTGGCCCTTGACGTAGCAGGTGGGCGAACGCGGCGCGATGACGGCATCGACCTCGCCGTCGGCGAGCATCTGTTGCAGCGTCTTGCCCTTGGGGATCGGCTTCAGGCTGAGGCCCTTGGGCGGCGTGAAATGCGTCTTCTGCGTGCGCCCGGCCTGCTCAAGGCCGCCCCAGCGCCAGTCGATGTCGGCGGGCTTGACCCCGAATTCGTCTTCCAGCACGCCGCGCACCCAGGTCACGGCGGTGACCTGGTATTCCGGCGTGCCGACGACCTTGCCCTTGAGGTCCTCGGGCTTCCTGATGCCGGACTTCTTGTTGATGAACACGCCCGAATGACGGAACTTGCGCGCCGGAAAGGCCGGTATGGCGACATAGGGGCAGTCGCCGTCGGCGGTCATCGTCAGGTAGTTGGAAAACGACAGTTCGGTGACGTGAAACTCTTCGTAGTGCAGCGCGCGGTGGAACATTTCCTCCGGTTCGATCTCAAGGACCGTGGCGTCGCAGCCCTCGATCCTGACCCGGCCGTCGAGCAGCGGGCGCGTGCGGTCGTAAAGCGTGACCGCCACCGTGAGCTTCAGCGTCATGGACAATAACCCCCTGAATTAACTTGCTTTTGACTTGTTCCCGCCGGTCCCGAGTATTCCTTGGGCTCCGCCCCCGGTCAAGCCGCGATGGCCTGCGGCCGTCGATTTTCCCACAGGCACCAGGTGAGCAGGCCGAGCAGCACCATGGCGCCCGCCTGGTGCAGGGCGCCGAGCGGCACGGGCACCACCAGGACGAGCGTGACGATGCCGAGTACGGCCTGCGCCAGCGCCATGACCAGGGTGAGCACGGCGGCCGCCAGCGCCCGGCCGTGCAGCCCCGCCTTGACGGCCCGCGAGGCGAGCCAGGCGACGACCAGCACGAGCGAAACGGCGAGCACGCGGTGGACGAACTGGACCGTGGCGACGTTCTCGATCGGGTTGCGCCAGACGGGTTCGAGCATCAAAAGCCCTTCGGGCACCAGCCGGCCGTCCATCAGCGGGAAGGTGTTGTAATCCATCCCGGCGTCGAGCCCGGCGACGAAGGCGCCCGAGGTCACCGTCACCAGGGCAAGCACGAAGGTGACGAGCACCGGCCGGCGCAGCGCCGCGTTGCCCGAGGGGCGGGCGATGCGTCCGAGGATGATCCACAGCAGCATGAGATAGATCGCCACGGCGATCATCAGATGGGCGGCCAGCCGCGGGGCGCTCACGCGCGGGTCGTCGACCAGGCCCGACTGGACCATGATCCAGCCCATCAGGCCCTGCAGGCCGCTGAGCGCGAGGATGCCGGCCAGCAGCCAGGCGAAGCGGCCGCGCACACGCCCGCGCGCCAGGAACCAGAAGAAGGGCAGGGCGAAGGCCAGGCCGATCAGCCGGCCCCACAGGCGATGGAACCACTCCATCAGGTAGATCGCCTTGAATTCGACCAGGGTCATACCGTAGTTGACGCGCTGGTATTCGGGAAAGCGCTTGTAGGCGTCGAAGGCATCCTGCCAGGCGCGGTCGTCGAGCGGCGGCATGACGCCCATGATCGGATTCCAGTCGACGATGCTGAGACCCGACTGGGTAAGCCGCGTGACGCCGCCGAGGATCACCATCGCATAGACCATGACCAGCACGACGCCGAGCCAGACGGTCACGGCGTCGGGCTTGCCCGGGGCGGCGGTATCGGATGCGGCGGGATGATGGGTGGTCATGGCAGGCAAACCTCCCCGTTCAGCGGAATACGACGGTCTTGAGCCCGTTGAGCAGAACGCGGCGTTCGGCATGCCAGCGCATGGCGCGGGCCAGCACCGTGCATTCGATGTCGCGGCCCATGGCGATCAGGTCGTCGGGTGTCATGGTGTGATCGACGCGCTCCACCGCCTGCTCGATGATCGGCCCTTCGTCGAGGTCCGCCGTCGCGTAATGGGCCGTCGCGCCGATGATCTTGACGCCGCGCTCGTGCGCGCGCGTGTAGGGCCTGGCGCCCTTGAAGCCCGGCAGGAAGGCGTGGTGGATGTTGATGCAGCGCCCGGCGAGCCTGGCGCAGGCCTGGGGCGTCAGCACCTGCATGTAGCGCGCCAGCACCAGGAGTTCGGCGTCCGTGTCCTCGATCACCGACAGGATTTTTTCTTCCTGCGCCGCCTTGCCGCCCGCCGTCACCGGCAGGTGATGGAACGGGATGCCGTGCCAGGCGACCAGGCTTTCCATGTCGGGGTGGTTGGAGACCACGGCGGTGATCTCGATCGGCAGCTCCTGCCAGCGGTGGCGATGAAGAAGGTCGTTGAGGCAATGGCCCATCTTCGAAACGGCGACGACGATCTTCATCGGCGCGTTCGCGTCGTGGATGTGCCAGTCCATGCCGAAGCGGGCGGCGACAGGCGCGAAGACGCGCGTGAAGTCGGCCGGTGCGGCGATCGGGGCCGAGGCTTCGAAGACGATTCGCTGGAAGAAGCGCCCGGTGGCTTCGTCTCCGAACTGGGCGGCGGCGGTGATGTTGGCGCCTTGCCCGGCAAGGCAGCCCGACACGGCGGCGACGATCCCCGGCCCGTCGGGGCAGGTGATGGTCAGGATGCGGCGCGATGGCGAAGGCTTCTGCATCTTTTTGGCTGGCGGCGCGGCTTTTCCCGGTTTCGGCGCGTCCCCGTCTTATAGGCTGCCGCCGGGGCTGGCCAGCGCGAAAACCCTCGGGATCGGCCGCGGGTCTATTTCACATTTTTTTCTTGACAATATTTTCTTATACAGTTATTTTTTGTGATAATAAACAAATAACGATTTAACAATGTAAATCATTTGGAGGACCGGCCGCCGCGCCGGCGTTTGTCATGTCCGAGGGTATCACCACGACAGCGAATAGGGCCGCGGCCCGCAAGGATGGCATCGGCGCCTTCTCCGGCATCGGGGCGCAAGCCGAACCGCTGGCCCGGGCCAGCGACGTCGCGGAATTCCGCGCCGCCTATGCCAAGCTCAAGGGCGGCGAATGGGACGCCGGCAAGTGGCAGGGCTATCGCCTGCGCTTCGGCGTCTACGGCCAGTTGCAGCCGGGCGTCCACATGATCCGCATCAAGGTGCCGGGCGGCATCCTGCCGTTCGACTGGGCGCGCCGCGTCGCGGAAGCCAACCGCCGCTGGGCCGGCCGGCATATCCATGTGTCGACGCGCCAGGACCTGCAGATCTACTTCGTCAAGCCCGACGATGTCGCCGACTGCCTGGAATATCTCGCCGAAGCCGGCATCACCACGCGCGAAGCCTGCGGCAACACCGTGCGCAACATGACGTCATGTCATCTCGCCGGCGTCTGCCCGCGCGAGCACGTCGATGCGGGCGAGGTGGCCAACCGCCTGGCGCGCGCCTGGATCCGCCATCCGCTGGCCCAGCACATGCCGCGCAAGTTCAAGGCCACCGTGTCGGGCTGCGAAACCGATTGCGCCTCCTCGCACATTCACGATCTCGGCCTCGTTGCCACCCACAAGGACGGCAAGCCGGGCTTCAAGGTCTATGCCGGCGGCGGCACCGGCGGCCAGCCGGTGGCGGCGACGCTGGTCGCCGACTTCGTCACCGAGGACGAGATCCCGGCGGCGATGGAAGCGCTCCTGCGCCTGCACCAGCGCTATTCCAACCGGCGCGACCGCAACAAGGCGCGCCTCAAGTTCGTCAACCAGCGTTTCGGCGCCGAGAAGTTCCGCGCCCTGTTCGAGGAAAGCTTCGCCGACACGCGCCGGCTCGCCCAGCGCCCGTGGCCCGCGCTCGACTGGCGCCGGGGCGACGCGAACGCGCCCGAACCGGCCTCGCCCGGCGGCACCGTCGCGGCCCACGACGGCAGCGGCGCGGTCGTCGTGCGCCAGGGTCTCGGCCTGTTCACCTCCGAAGACCTGGAGAAGCTCGTCGATCTCGCGGAAAAGGCGGGTGCGCGCGAGCTGCGCACCACGCGCGATCAGAACGTCGTCATCGTCGGCTTGAAGAAAGATGCGGTGGCCGGCGTCGTCGGCCTGGTGCGCGCGCTCGGCTTCGACGTGGAAAACCACGCGGGCGACGTGCCCAATGTGGTGAGCTGCCCGGGCACGTCCACCTGCGGCATCGGCATCACCAATTCCCAGGCCTTCGGCGGCACCATCCAGTCGCTGGTCAAGGACTATGCGCCTAAGCCCAACGTCACGGTGAAGATTTCCGGCTGCCAGAACGGCTGCGGCCTGCATCACGTCGCCGACTTCGGCTTCCGCGGTATGGGCAAGAAGATCAAGGGCCGCAACGCGCCGCATTATCAGGTCTATATCGGCGGCGACGAGCGCATCAACGGCCACGTCGGCCTGAGCGGGCCGGTGGTGCCCGCGCGGCTGGCCGAAGACACGCTCAAGCTGCTGCTCGACGGCTACCGCGACGGGCGCGACGGCAACGAGAGCGTGCGCGACTGGGCGCGGCGCATCGGCAAGGACGGCATCCGCGCGCTGGTGAAACCGATCGAGGCGAAGATCGACGGCGCCGACGAAGGACTGTTCTTCGACTTCGGCCACGACTGGGAATTCGCCCCGCCCGCGGGCCGTTCGCCCGAATGCGCCGCCGGCACGCTCGACGACGACCTGCCGACGGACCTGGCCGACGATGCGCTGATCACCGTCGCCCGCGCGCTCGCGGCGGGCGCCTTCGAACTTGCGCGCCGCTTCGCCCATGCGGGTTTCCGCGCCGCCGCCCAGCGCCTGCGCATTCGCGCCGGCCTGCCCGGCGAAGAGACGGACGGCGACGAACAGGTGATCTCCACCATCCGCGCGGCCAATGCCGCCGACGGCGAGGTGATCGCCGCGCTCGAACGCATCAGCGCCACCCTGGCGGCGGCCGCGACGGGCGGCGAGGCGACCGTCGCGGACTTGCGCGAAGCGCTTGCCTACTGGATCGATCTTGCCGAAGAATGGGCAGCGAAGCCGGTCGGCTTCGCCGCTTTCGATCCGTCTTCGATCGGCGCGGCGCTCGGCGATTCGGGCGGCGCGGTGGCGGAGCTTCTCAAGGGCCAGAACTGACGCGATGTATCCGGTCGTCTTCCCTCCCGGCAGGTTGAAGGTGGTGCTTGCCGGGGCGGGCGAGGCGGCGGCGCGCCGTCTTGCCGGCCTCGATGCCGCCGGCGCCCGGGTCGAGGTGTTCTCGCCCGATGCCGACGGCGCTCTTGTGCGGGCGGCGGGCAACCGTCTTTCGCGCGGCCTGCCATCGGCGCGAAATGTCGTTGGCGCCACGCTGGTCTTCGTCGCCGGCCTCGATGACGCGGCTTCCGCGGCAATCGCATCGCTGGCGCGCGCCGCCAACGTGCCGGTCAATGTCGAGGATCGCCCGGCGCTGTGCGACTTCCATATTCCCGCCGTCGTGCGCCGCGGCGAGCTGCTGCTGAGCGTTTCCACCGGCGGCGGCGCGCCGGGCCTGGCCGCCCGCCTGCGCGCGAAACTGGAAGGCGACTTCGGCCTCGAATGGGGCGACCGGCTGGCGGCGCTTGCCGCCGAGCGCGCCCGCTGGAAAGGCGAAGGCGCCGACATGGCGGAGCTTTCCCGTCGCACGCGGGAATGGTTGGACCGGCAGGGCTGGTTCGACTAAAACACCGCCAACCAGGGCATTCCCACCGGTCCCGTATTCAAAAGCGATTTCCCGCACATGACGTCCCTTGTCCTCGGCTTCGGCCTCGCCTTCGATGATCTCTATTCCGATGCCGGTCTCGCCCGCGTCGATGCGGCGTTTGCCGACCATCTGAAGGACGCCGACGTCGCGCTCTACAACCGCCTGATGGCGGCAAGAGGGACTCCGGCGGCGCTTGCCGAAAAGGACGCCTCGCAACTGCTCATCGACATCGGCCCGCATGTCGAGGACTTCATC
>CAXRES010000139.1:0-16771 GCA_964229575.1 Alphaproteobacteria bacterium | reverse complement strand
ACGCGAGAGGCTCGATGCCATGATCGGCGGCGCGCTGACCACCGACTGGACGGTGGACCGGCTGCAAATCCTCGTGCGCCTGATCCTTGAAGCCGGTGCCTTCGAACTGACCTCGCGCTTCGACGTGCCGCCGCGCGTCGCGATCAACGAATATGTCAACCTGGCGCACGCCTTTTTCGACGGGCTGGAACCGGGCCTCATCAACGGCGTGCTCGACGCGATCGCCAAGGCCCATCGCGGCGACGAGATGGCGCGCGCCCGCGGCTAGGGCCGGGCGCGGGGGACGCTCCCGATGGACGAATTCGGCCTCATTGCCCGCTCTTTCGCGCCGCTCGCGGCCGGCGAGCCGGGTGCGTTCGGCCTGACGGACGACGCCGCCGTTCTCGACCTGGCGCCAGGGACGAGGCTTGTCGTCACCACCGACGCGCTGGTGGCGGGCGTTCACTTCCTCGCCGACGATCCGCCGGCAGAAATCGCCAGAAAGCTGATGCGCGTCAATCTTTCGGACCTCGCCGCGATGGGCGCGCGCCCGCGCGGCGTGTTGCTCGATGCCGTGCTGCCGCGCAGCACGACCGAATCGTGGCTCGCCGAATTCTCGCGCGGCCTTGCCGGGGACGTGGCGGAATTCGCGGCACCTCTTGTTGGCGGCGACACGGTGGCGACCGACGGGCCGCTGACGCTGGTGCTGACCGCGCTCGGCACCGTCGACCGGCGGGGCGCTCTGCTGCGTTCAGGCGCGAAGGTGGGCGAAGATATCTATGTGAGCGGCACCATCGGCGACGGCGCGCTCGGGCTCAAGGCACTGCGCGGCGAGATCAAGGGTCTCGACGCCGTTTCGCGCGATGCCCTTGTCGCCCGTTACCGGGTGCCGCAGCCGCGCGTGGGCCTGGGACCGCTGCTCGTCGGCATCGCGGGCGCCTGTATGGACGTTTCCGATGGTCTGATCGGCGATCTCGGGCATATCTGCGATTGTTCGGGCGTCGGTGCGCGGATCACCGCGGCGGCCGTGCCGGTATCGGCCGCGGCGCGCCGGGTGCTGGTCCGCGATCCGGCCCTGCTGACGGCAGTTCTGACGGGCGGGGACGACTACGAATTGCTGTTCACGGCGCCGGCCGCCGCCAGGGATGCGGTGGCGGGGGCGGCCCGCTCGGCGGGGGTTCCGGTCGCCCGTATCGGCATGGTGGTGGAAGGGCGGGGCGTCGAGGTGAGCGATGCGCAAGTCCTCGGCCTGACCTTCAGCCGCGGGGGCTACAGCCATTTCCAGGAGTAGGGACGTTCGGGCCAACCTTCGGGGTATCCGGGGCATGGCACCTATGTCTTTAATGCATTTGCTTCTTTCCTTTCGGCGTATTAACGGGTGATATGCGCGTTTTCGACTTGGGGTGCGTTCGTCCATGATTGCCATGCAGTACACCATCCGGCTTGCCGGCGATTACGACCTTCAGCAGGTGCGCGAACGCGCCGTTCGGCGTAAGCCGCTTTTCGACGGCACCGAAGGACTGGTGCACAAGTCCTATCTTTTCAACGAATCCCAGCTCGTCTACGCGCCGTTCTACGTCTGGCAGAACGACGACGCCGTTCGCAACTACCTGACCAGCGACCTGTTTCGCGACCTGGCGGAAACTTTCGGGCGGCCGCGCGTGCGCCTGTGGAACGTTCTGGCCTGCGAATCGGCGATCAGCGACGAGCATTGGCCGAAAGTCGCGGTCAAGGAGCTCGACGTCATCGCGGCGGAACAGAACCTTGCCGATCTCTTCGCCGCCGAGCGCGAGCGGCATAGGGAAGCGCTGGCGACACGGGGCCTCTGCTTCCACGTCACCGGCTTCGATCCTGACCGCTGGGAACTGATGCGCTTCAGCGCCTGGTGCGATCCCGACCAGATCCGCAATTGCGATTCCGACGTGGCTGAGACCTTCGATATCCTGCAGCTTTGTCCGGGCGGCTGTGCAGCCTGAGAAAAATAAAACAACCCGCTGTTTCTGTTTAATTTTTATTCCTTTACATAAATTTCAGACTGGTCTGCCACAGTCGCCCGATCGCTCTTTTCCGGAGACGTTCGGTGGTTCTGTTCCGCATCATTCTCGTCCTGATTGTCCTCGCCGCCGCCGCGCCGCTGCCGCTGTTGGCCCAGGAAGGCGATGGCGATGCCGCTGCCGGGAAGAAGGAAAAAGAGTCGAACGATCCGCTCTCCAGCCTGCCCGGATGGCTCGGCGGCAAGGAGGCGCAGTTTTTCAGGCTGCCGATGTTCAACGTGCCGGTGATTCGCGGCGGCCAGATCGTGGGACAGGTGTCGCTCTCGGTCATGGTCGAGACCACGGACATCCGCAACAAGGACACGATCATAGAGAACCGCGCGAAGCTCCAGAACGGTTTCCTGCGCGACCTTCATGGCGTGGTGTCGATCGATAACGGTTCGGGCCGGGCGCTCAACGTGCCTACGGTCAAGGCGCGGCTGGTCAGGGTTGCGGAAAAGATTCTCGGACCGGGCATCGTCAGCAATGTGCTGGTCGAGAACGTTTACGTGCGCCAGTTCGACTAGCGCGTTGTGCGCCCGAACGGGCGCAGGCCGACGCGCCATCCTGTCGGAGGCGGGCAACGATCGGCGATCGGATGATCGCCTCCGGTCGCTGGTTGCTTCCGGCCGTCCGAAATAATTTCGCGCGCGACGATCACAAAAAGTCTCTATCTTGCGGCCATGACAAGCGCCGTCCGCCGCAACGTTCTTTTGCTTGCACTGTGCCAGGCCCTGTTCATGACGGGGACCTCGATGGTGATTACCGTCACCGCGCTTGCCGGGGCGACCTGTGCCCCGGTGCCTTCGCTGGCCACTTTGCCGCTCTCGCTCCAGTTTCTCGCCACGATGGCCACGACCGTGCCCGCCTCCTTCGTCATGCGGCGCTTCGGCCGGCGTACCGGTTTCCTGATCGGTTCCCTGGCCGGCGCGGCAGGCGGGCTGATCAACGTCTATGCCCTGGTCACGGCGAATTTTATCCTGTTTTGCGCCGGTTCGGCGCTGGTCGGGGTTCTGGCCGGCTTCGCCATCTACTACCGCTTCGCCGCCGCCGATTGCGCGGATGAGGAAAACCGCCCGCGCGCCATCTCTCTGGTTCTGGCCGGCGGCGTGATTGCCGCCTTCAGCGGCCCTAATCTGGCGCGGGCGACCGTTCATGCCATCGGCGGCGCCGACTACGCCGGGGCTTTCGCCGCCATCGTCGCCCTGCAACTGGTTTTCGTTGTCCTGCTGTTCTTCATCGACATCCCGAAACTCACGGCCGCCGAACGCAAGGACCAGGGACGGCCGTTCGGCGAGATTCTGCGCCAGCCCGCGGCCATCGTCGCGATGCTGGGCGGCGTGGCGGGCTACAGCACGATGACGCTGGTGATGACGGCGACACCGCTGGCGGTGGTCGGCCATGATTTGCAGTTCGGCGACGCCGCGTTGATCATCCAATGGCATGTGCTTGCCATGTTCGCGCCGTCCTTCTTCACGGGGTCGCTCGTCAAGCGGGTCGGGGCCGTCGCCGTGATCGCGACCGGGGCGCTTCTGATCCTCGTCTGCGCCGCGATCAACCTGCAGGGCACGACCAATCTGCATTTTACCTTCGCCCTGGTGGCGCTCGGTCTCGGCTGGAACTTCATGTTCATCGGCGGAACGTCGCTGCTGACCTCGGTGACCGCCAAGCCGGAGCAGGCGAAGGTTCAGGGGCTGAACGACTTTCTGGTCTTCAGCTTCGTCGCCCTCGCTTCGCTGTCCTCGGGCGCCCTGTTCCAGGCTACGGGCTGGCAGGCGGTCAACCTTGGCGCGGTGCCGCCGGTGACGATTGCCCTCGTTGCGGCGCTCTGGTTCGGGCTCAGGCACAGTCATCGTTCGGCCTGAAACCGTTTTCCGCCCCTCCCAGGGCAGGCCTCCCGGGGGCGAGCGCCCAAGTGTCCGGTTGCGCGGAAACCCGACTTCTGGCATCTTCCGCCCACTTTTTATGCGCCCTTTCGCTGGCTGGCCGCACTGTTCGGCGCCGCAGAAAGGGTGTATTGCGTCCCAATTCTCGTTCTCGATTCCGAACAGTCTGAGGGGGTATCCAGATGACGACGGCCTACTGGGTGGTGTTCAGCGGCGGTGTGCTCGCGATCCTTTACGGTATTTATGCGTCCCGTTCCGTGCTGAGCGCGGATGCGGGCTCGGCCCGGATGCAGGAGATCGCCGGCGCCGTCCAGGAAGGGGCGAGCGCCTATCTCAATCGCCAGTATCGCACCATCGGCCTGGTGGGCATCGTGATCGGCGCGCTGCTGTGGTGGCAGCTCGGCCGCTATGTCGCCATCGGCTTCGCCATCGGCGCGGTGCTGTCGGGGCTGGCCGGCTACATCGGCATGAACGTCTCCGTCCGCGCCAACGTGCGCACCGCCCAGGCCGCGCGCCAGGGCCTTGTTGCGGCGCTGGCCATCGCCTTCAAGGCGGGCGCGGTGACCGGCATGCTGGTCGTGGGTCTCGGCCTGCTCGGCGTCGCCGGTTACTACTTCGCGCTGCAGCGCCTGGGCGTGCCGCTTCGCGTCGTTCTCGAGGCCCTCGTCGCACTCAGCTTCGGCGCTTCGCTGATTTCCATCTTCGCCCGTCTCGGCGGCGGCATCTTCACCAAGGGTGCCGACGTCGGCGCCGACCTTGTCGGCAAGATCGAAGCCGGTATCCCCGAAGACGACCCGCGTAACCCGGCCGTCATCGCGGACAACGTGGGCGACAACGTCGGCGACTGCGCCGGCATGGCCGCCGACCTGTTCGAGACCTACGCTGTGACCATCGTCGCCACCATGCTGCTTGCGGCGATCTTCTTCACCGGCATGGCGCAGTACAAGCTGATGATGCTGCCGCTGCTGATCGGCGCGGTGTGCATCGGCGGGTCCATCGTCGGCACGTTCTTCGTGCGGCTGGGTTCGTCCAACAACATCATGGGCGCGCTGTACAAGGGCTTCATCGTGTCGGCGGTCGTCTCCGCGGCGCTGATCGGATACATCATCCATCGGTATCTCGGCTTCGGCACGACGTTCACCATCGGGGCCAAGACCTTCACCGGCATGAGCCTGCTCTGGTCGGCCATCATCGGGCTGGGCGTCACGGGCCTGCTCGTGTGGGTGACCGAGTACTACACCGGCACCGACCACCGTCCGGTCAGGTCGGTGGCCGAGGCTTCGACCACGGGCCACGCCACCAACATCATCCAGGGGCTTGCGGTTTCGATGGAGGCCTGCGCCCTGCCGGCGCTCATCATCTGCGCGGGCATCGTGCTCGGCTACATCGCGGCCGGCCTGTTCGGCATCGCCATCGCCGTGACGTCGATGCTGGCGCTTGCCGGCATGGTCGTGGCGCTCGACGCCTACGGCCCGGTCACCGACAACGCCGGCGGCATCGCCGAAATGGCCGACCTGCCGCCCGAGGTGCGCAAGACCACCGACGCGCTCGACGCGGTGGGCAACACCACCAAGGCGGTGACCAAGGGCTACGCGATCGGTTCGGCCGGCCTTGCCGCTCTCGTGCTGTTCGCAGCCTATGTCGAGGACCTGACGCATTACTTCCCGAACCTGAAGATCGAGTTCAGCCTGAAGGATCCGTTCGTCGTCGTCGGCCTGATCTTCGGCGGCATGCTGCCGTTCCTGTTCGGCTCGCTCGGCATGATGGCGGTCGGCCGCGCGGCCGGCGCCGTCGTCATCGAGGTGCGCCGTCAGTTCAAGGAAATCCCCGGAATCATGGAAGGCAAGGCGAAGCCGGAATACGGCCGTGCCGTCGACCTGCTGACCAAGGCGGCGATCCGCGAAATGATCATTCCGTCGCTGCTGCCGGTTCTGGCGCCCGTCGTGCTCTACTATGTGATCCTGCTGATCGCCGGTCAGGCCGCGGCCTTCACGGCGGTGGGCGCGATGCTGCTCGGTTCGATCGTTACCGGCTTGTTTGTCGCCATCTCGATGACCTCGGGCGGCGGCGCGTGGGACAACGCCAAGAAGTACATCGAGGACGGCCACCACGGCGGCAAGGGTTCGGACGCCCACAAGGCGGCCGTGACCGGCGACACCGTCGGCGATCCGTACAAGGATACCGCCGGCCCGGCCGTCAACCCGATGATCAAGATCATCAACATCGTGGCGCTTCTGCTGCTGGCCCTGCTTTCCAAGGTCGTGCACTGATCGCCGCTGCCCAGTGAGTGAAACGAAAGCCCCGGGGCGTGCCCCGGGGCTTTTTCGTCGCGCAGGCGCGTGCGGTCAGGGTTGCAAGGCGCGCGCGGGATCCGCGGCGCGGCTGGCTTCAGAGCCCTCCGCCCCCGATGGGGCCGGGCATCTTCTGCTGGGATTCGAACTTGCCGATGTTGCCGAGCAACTGCTGCCAGAGGGTGAACTGGCGGCCGGGGGTCGGTGTCGTGCGTTCGGTGATCTGGACGAGCTTGCCGTCCTTGAGGCCGAATTTCCCGATCTCCTTGACCCGCCCGTTTTCGCCGAAGCTGATGGCGACGATGGTGCGCTCCAGAACCTCGGGGTTCTTGAGGACCACGGTCCTGGTCTTCTGCCCGATGTAGAGGATCGTGTTCTTGTCGAAGGCCGCTTCCGAGGTGGGCGAGCCGAGCAACTGGACGACCTGTTCGCGCGTCTGGGCCCCGGGCTTGATCAGGGCAAGTCGTTCCGGCGGCGGGGTGTTGCCGCGGTAATAGATTTCGGGCGCGCAGGCGGCGAGGCCAAGGGCGGCGGCAACGGCAAGGCTCAGGAAGCGGTTCATCGGCTCGTCGATCGGGGGTTTCGGCCCGGCACGCTTGACGGGGCGGGGCGGGCTGTCCATTTTGATCGGATAGCGCCGGCACCATCGCACCGGCGTCTGATCCCTGTCAACCCGGCGCGATGGCGTTCTGTTCCGGCGCAAGAATGTTCTTCAGCAAGTTGTTTTCACGCAATCCCCACGCCGAGGCGGCCCATGCGCTTTACGCCGCCGCGGTGGCCCGCGCCCGAGAGCCGCTTTTCTACGCGGCTCTCGGCGTGCCCGACAGTCTCGAGGGCCGTTTCGAGATGATTTCCCTGCACGTCTATCTTGTGCTGCGCCGGCTCAAGGCGGCCGGGGAGGCCGGCGCCGACGCGCTGGGCCAGGCGGTCTTCGACCTGATGTTCGCCGACATGGACCGTAACCTGCGCGAGATGGGGGCAGGCGATCTCGGCGTCGGCCGCCGGGTGAAGACCATGGCCCAGGCTTTCTACGGCCGGATCAGGGCATACGACGAGGGCATGGCCGCGCCCGGCGGCGATCTTCTGGCGGCGGCGCTGGCGCGCAATGTCTTCGCCGGGGAGGGGGCGCCGGCGGGGGCGGCGCTGCCGCTCGCGGCCTATATGCGCTCCGCGGCCTCGGCCCTCGAAGCGATGCCGCTTTCCGCGCTCGTTTCGGGCGATGCTGCGTTCGGGCCGCTGCCGGAGGTCGGGACATGAACGAAATCTCCCCGGAATTCTCGCGCGTCATCGCCGTCGAGCCCGACATGGGGTCCGGCGACGATGCCGAAACCTTCGCCATCGAGGCGAGCCCCGAAGAGCGGGCGGCGCTGGCCAAGCGCTTCGGCCTGATCGCCATCGAGTCGCTTTCCGCCAGCGGCGCCATCGACGTGTCGGCGCGGGGCCGGCGCGCCCGGCTGACGGCGACCCTGCGCGCCCGCGTGGTGCAGGCCTGCGTGGTCAGCCTCGCCCCGGTACCGGCCAGCGTAGAGGAAACCTTCACGTTGACCTATGACCGGCAGGGCGGACGTCGGATCGAGGTGAAGGAGGAGAGTTTCGACCTCGATACCGAGGAGCCGCCCGAGCCGCTCCCCGAAGGGGGCATCGACGTGGGCGAGGCGGTGGCCGAACATCTCGGCCTGGCGCTCGATCCCTATCCGCGGGCGGCGGGGGTCGAATTCCGCGACCCGGCGGCGGCCCCGCAGGGGAAAGAGCCGGCAAAGCCATCGCCCTTTGCCGCCCTGGCGCGGCTGAAAACCGGCCAAAAACCGTAGAATCTGCCCAAAACGGCCGAATTTGGCATAAGATGCCATGCTGCTTGCCGTGGCGGGGGTTTTTCGCTAAGAGATTGCCTCCTTTGCGCGCGGGCAGATCCTCCGCAGGCCGGACGCGCGCCGAAACCAGAGAGTTAATCCCATGGCAGTTCCCAAGAAGAAGACCTCGAAGTCCAGGCGCAACATGCGCCGGTCGCACCACGCGTTGAAGAGTTCGGCTTATGTCGAGTGCTCCAATTGCGGCGAGCTGAAGCGCCCGCATCACGTGTGCGGCGCCTGCGGCCAGTACGATGGCCGGGAAGTGGTCGCGAGCGAAGGCGGGGTTTAAACTGTTTTCGCGGCCCTCCGCGGTCCTTTCTTCGTCTGTCACGGATGGAAGATCATGCGGTTGACGATAGCCCTTGACGGCATGGGGGGTGATGGCGCCCCCGACGTGGTGGTCAAGGGCGCCAACATGGCGCGCGGCCGTTACCCCGACGTTCATTTCCTCATCTACGGCAACGAAGGAAAGCTGGCGCCGCTGGTGCAGCGTTTCCCCAAACTTGCCGACAGCGTCACGATTCACCACACCGACGTCGCCGTATCCGGCGAGGACAAGCCCACTCAGGCGCTGCGCAAGGCGCGCGGCTCCAGCATGGGGCTCGCCATCGATGCCGTGCGCGATGGCGCGGCGCAGGGCGTGGTATCGGCCGGCAACACCGGCGCGCTGATGGCGCTGTCCAAGATCGCGCTCAAGACCATGGCCGGAATTTCGCGTCCGGCCATCGCCACCATGCTGCCGACCACGCGTTCGGAATGCGTGATGCTGGATCTCGGTGCCAACATCCAGTGCGATGCGCGCAATCTGGTGGAATTCGCCGTGATGGGTGAGGTCTTCGCGCGCAGCGTCCTCGGCCTCGTCAAGCCGACCATCGGTCTGCTCAACGTCGGCGAGGAAGACCTCAAGGGCCACGAATACGTGCGCCAGGCCGCCGGAATGTTGCGCAGCCTGTCGCTTCCCATCGAATTTCGCGGCTTCGGCGAGGGCGACGCCGTATGGGCGGGCAGCGTCGACGTGGTGGTGACCGACGGTTTCACGGGCAATATCGCGCTCAAAACGGCCGAAGGCATCGCCCGCATGTACACGGGCTTCATGCGGACGGCGTTCAAGAGCACGGTGCTGTCGCGGCTCGGCTACTTGTTCGCGCGCAACGCCCTCGGCAAGGTGCGTTCGCGCCTCGATCCGCGGCGCTACAATGGCGCCATGCTGCTCGGCCTCAACGGCATCGTCATCAAGAGCCACGGCGGGACCGACGCCTTCGGCTTCGCCAATGCCATCGGCGTGGCGGTCGATCTCATCCAGGGTGGATTCTCCGAGCGTATCGCCGAGGAATTCCAGCGCATCGGCGATTTCGCCGCCCCCATTCAGAAGGCGGCGGTATCGGGATGACGCGGCGCTCCGTGGTCGCCGGATACGGCGCATATCTTCCGAAAAAAATTCTTACAAACAACGACCTGGCGAAATTCGTTGATACTTCGGATGAGTGGATCGAGACGCGGACCGGCATCCGCGAACGCCACATCGCCGCGGACGGCGAGCTGACCTCGGATCTGGCGCTGGCCGCCGCCCGCCAGGCGCTTGAGCGCGCCGGGATGAGCGGTGCGGACATCGACGTCATCGCGCTCGGCACGACGACCCCCGACGAGACCTTTCCCGCCGCCGCGACCAAGGTCCAGAGCGCGCTCGGCGCCGACCGCGCCTTCGCTTTCGATATCCAGGCGGCGTGTTCCGGTTTCGTCTACGCGCTGGCCACGGCGGACAACTTCCTGCGCCTCGGGCAGGCGCAGACGGCGCTGGTGATCGGCGCCGAGACGTTCTCGCGCCTGCTCGACTGGAAGGACCGCACGACCTGCGTCCTGTTCGGCGACGGGGCGGGGGCCATTGTCCTGCGGGCCGAGGAAGGCAAGGGGACGTCCGCCGACCGCGGCGTGCTCTCGACGCACCTGCATTCCGACGGGCGCCAGCACGATCTGCTCTACGCCGACGGCGGGCCGTCGCTCAACCAGGTGGCCGGCGTGGTGCGCATGCAGGGGCAGGAAGTCTTTCGCCATGCCGTTACCCGGCTGTCGAGCGTCCTGCAGGAGGCGCTGGACGCCAACGGACTGACCCCGGCCGACGTCGACTGGCTGGTGCCTCATCAGGCCAACCGGCGGATTCTCGAATCGACGGCGCGAAAGCTCGGCCTGCCGATGGAAAAGATGGTGGTGACGGTGGACCGCCACGCCAATACCTCGGCGGCCTCGATCCCCCTGGCGTTGGCCCAGGCGGTCGACGACGGGCGTATCCAGCGCGGCGACATGGTCCTCATGGAGGCTATGGGCGCCGGGTTCACCTGGGCGGCGGCGGCGCTGCGCTGGTAGCCCTCCCCGGGGCGTCCACAGGGCCTTTTGGCCGATTCCGGGGCCATCTCAAGAGATTCTTGCATCCCTCTGATCTTGACGGATTTTTTGCCCGGGGGTAGCCTTCGTCCAAACGGGAGGAGTTTCCATGGCCGGCAAAACAGTCACGCGTGCGCAACTGGGCGAAGCCGTCTACCAGGAAGTCGGCCTCTCGCGCAACGAATCGGGCGATCTGGTCGAGGCCGTCCTCAAGGAAATCAGCGATGCGCTGGTGCGCGGGGAAAGCGTCAAGATTTCCTCGTTCGGCAGTTTTTCGGTCCACTCCAAGGGCCAGCGGATCGGGCGCAACCCCAAGACCGGGGAGGAAGTGCCGATCCTGCCGCGCAAGGTTCTGGTTTTCCGTGCCTCTCATGTGCTCAAGGGCGCGATCAACGACGGCCTTTCGAGCGAAGGCCAGCAGGCTGCAAGCCCCGGCGCCGCGCCGGCGGGCAATCCGATGCCAGGCCCAGGGACCGGAAGCAGGTTCTAAATGTCGGAAATCCTCCAGTCCGACCCGCCGCGCCCCGCTCCGGCCGCGAGGCGGAACGGCGGCAAGTCCGCATCGGCCTTCCGCACGATCAGCGAAGTGGCGCGGGAACTCGACGTGCCGCAGCACGTTCTGCGCTTCTGGGAATCGAAGTTCGGCCAGGTCAAGCCGCTCAAGCGCGGTGGCGGGCGGCGCTATTACCGTCCCGAGGACGTCGAACTGCTGAAGAATATCCGCACGCTGCTCTATCGCGACGGCTACACGATCAAGGGCGTGCAAAAGCTGATGCGCGAAGGCAACGTTCTGCGCGAGGCGGAAACCGAGACGGGCGCGGAGGAGCCGCAGGGGCTTGAGCCCGCCACGGTCGCAGGCGTCGGGATCCAGACGGGGCCCTCGGGCCTGAGCGCCCGTCAGCGCTCGGAGATCGAGGCGGTCATCCAGGAACTGACCGATATCCGGCGCCTGCTCAACGACTGAACGGGCATTTCCTGCCCGGATTTTCGCGGTTTTTCACGAGGTTCCGGCGGCGCGCTTAGACATTGCGCCGCCAAAGTGCGCGGGCTACAGTCCGCGCCACTCGGGCCGCCCGGCGGGCGGTCCCGGGTCCTGACGGAGCGTAGCGCAGCCTGGATAGCGCACTTGACTGGGGGTCAAGGGGTCGTGGGTTCAAATCCCGCCGCTCCGACCATTCTGCGAAGAACGTGCCCGGCCCCCGGCCGCGGCACGTTCTTTTTTTCAGGCTCCGGCAGGCGGTTTCGCCGCGCGCGCCTTGGCGCGGGCTTCGGCGCGCAGGATGTAGTATGTGCTGACGACGATGACGGCGGTGCCGCCGATGCTCCATGCGTCCGGGATTTCGTTGAACAGAAGGATTCCGAAAATCCCCGCGTAGACGATGCGCAGGTAATCGAAGGGCAGGACGAAGGTGGTTTCCGCGATGCTGACCCCGCGCGTGATGCCGCTTTGGCCGAGAATACCGAGGAAACCGACGATCACCAGCAGGCCAAGCTCGGGCCAGGTCGGCGTCTTCCACACCCAGAGCGCCGCCGGCAGGGAGAACACCGCGCCCCAGAACGCGTAATAGAACATGATCACCGTGGTGCTTTCGGTCTTCGAAAGCTGCTTGATGGCGACCACGACCAGCGCGCCGAACAGGGCGCCGAGCGCGCCGATCACGGCGGCCGGCTCGAAACCGGTGCTGAAGGGCCGCGTGATGAAGACGACGCCGGCGAAGCCGACGACCGTGGCCAGCCCGCGCGCCCAGCCGGCGCGCTCGCCCAGGAACAGGGCGGCCAGCACGATCATGAACAGCGGGCGGGAGAACTGCAGCGCCATCGCATCGGCGAGCAGCAGATGGGTAATCGAGTAGAAGAAGCAGAAATTGCCGAGGATGCCGACTCCGCCGCGCGTCAGGTGCTTGAACGGATACCTGGTGCGGCAGATGTCGAGCCCGTAGCGGAACGCGAGCGGCAGGATGAACAGCAGCCCGACGAAGGACCGGAAGAACAGAATCTGGAAGCTGTCGAGCCGCTTGCCCAGCATCTTGACGAATACCGCCATGACGACGAGCAGAAGCGCGCCGACCGTGACCAGCACCGCGCCGCGCACGTTCGCGGCAAGCCCGTTCCAGCGCGCGGTCAGGCTTTCGGTCACGGAAGCGGCGAGGGACATTTCTGCGTTCAGCCGATGTCTGTTTTTCAGGGCGCGGCAAGCAGGGCCGGCGGGCGAGACTATCATGTCGCGCCATCCGCGCCATGCTCCTCGTTCCATCCCCCTTCTATTCGACTCCGGTCCGCCGCCGGTTACGCTATAGTTCTGCCCAACGAAGACGTCTTTATCGAGAGGGGAGGAGCAGGTGCTGGAATTGGCCATCGTCGGACTGGGCGGCTGGGGCCGTCGGCTGGTGCAATCGGTTCAGGGCGTCAGCGACCGCGTGCGGTTCACCCGCGCCGTGGTTACCGATCCGGACAAGCACAGGGAATTTGCCGCAGAAACCGGCCTGAAACTCGGCACCGACATCGCGGAAGCGGCGCGCGATCCCAAGGTCGCCGGCGTCGTGTCGTCGGGACCGGCGCACCTGCACGCCGCCCATTCGATGATCGCCATCGAGGCGGGCAAGCCGGTACTGGCGGTCAAGCCGCTGGCGCTCAATCTTCCCGATGCCAAGGCCCTGGAAGAGGCGGCGCGAAGGAAGGGCGTGCTGCTCTGCATGGGCTACAATCGCTGCTTCTTTCCCAATGTCGCCGAACTGCGCAAGCGGCTCGCCGTCAAGTCGCTCGGCCAGATCCTCCATACCGAGGGGGATTTCTGCGTGCATCGCTACGGCGGCGTGAAGCGCGGCACGTGGAAGGCGGACCCGGCGAACGCGCCCGCCGGCGCGCTGGCCGACCATATGCTCTATCTCACGATCGAGACGCTCGGCCGCATCAGGGCGGTGCATGCCATCGGGCTCAACCAGGCCTCCGACAACGACCTTGCCGATACGACGGCGGTGCTGCTGCGCTGCGAAGCGAACGCCACGGCGCTGCTCACCGCCTGCGGCATGACGCCCGATTACTACCGCTTTACCGTGTTCGGCACCGAGGGCTGGGCCGAGGTGCGCGACGCCGATTACTTCGCCTTCCAGCCGAAGAAGGGCAGCCGCGAGGAAATCCGCTTCAAGGTCGACGACACCGAAAAGACCGACATCGAAACCTTTGCCGACGCCATCGCCGGCAAGGTCAGCTTCCCGTGTCCGGCCGATCAGGCCGTTCACAGCGCCGCGGTGATCGAGGCGATGGCGCGTTCGAACGCCGCCGGGCGCATGATCGAGGTGGCGTGAACGGGCCCCGCCGCCGTGACTTCTGCGCCGGCGCGCTGGGCGCTGCCGTGATGGCGGCGTTGGGGCAGGGCGTCGATGCGTGCGCGGCTTTGCCGCTCGTCCGCCGGCCCATTCCCAGATCGGGAGAGACCATTCCCGTCGTCGGCGTCGGCACATGGCTGACCTTCGACGTGGGCGAGGATGCCGCCGATCGCGCGCGGCTCGCGCAGGTTCTCGCCAACCTGTTCGCGGGCGGGGGAGCCGTCATCGATACCTCGCCCATGTACCGGCGCGCGGAAGCGGTGACGGGCGACCTGCTTGCCGCGGCGGGAACCCGCGACCGGGCGTTTCTCGCGACCAAGGTCTGGACCGAGGGCGCGGCCGCGGGCAAGGCGCAGATGGAACGTTCGTTCAGCCTGTTGCGCGCCGCGCGCATCGACCTGATGCAGGTCCACAACCTGGTCGGCTGGCGCACGCAGTTACGCACCATGCGCGCCTGGCGCGAGCAGGGACGGTTTCGCTATCTCGGCATCACCCACTACACGCCCGGCGCTTTCGCCGAGGTCGAATCCGTGCTGCGCGCCGAGCCGCTCGATTTCCTGCAAATACCCTATTCGATCGCCGTCACCGAGGCGGAGACGCGGCTGCTGCCGCTTGCCCGCGATCTCGGCGTCGCGGTGATCGCCAACCGTCCCTTCGAAGGGGGCGATCTCTTCGCCAAGGTGCGCGCGGCGCCGCTTCCGGACCTGGCGCGCGATCTCGGCTGCGCGAGCTGGGCGCAGGTGTTCCTCAAATACATCCTCGGTCATCCGGCGATGACCTGCGTCATTCCCGGCACCGGGCGACCGGAATACATGCTCGACAATCTCGGCGCCGGGCGCGGGCGCATGCCCGACGAGGCCGAGCGCCGCCGCCTGCGCGACATGGTCATGGCGCTTTAGCACGGTGGACAGGGGCGCGCGGTTTCACGACAATCGGCCCCAGGCATCGAAACTGTCGAACCAGGGGGACAAGTCATGGCCGCGCATCGCGTCGACGTTCACCATCATTTCTATCCGCCGGACCTGAAGGACGTGCTGGGCGGCGGGCCGACCAAGACCTGGACGCCGCAGACCTCGCTCGACGAAATGGACGACAACGAGGTGACGAGCGTGGCGCTCTCGGCATCGTCCATCCCGACCGACTGGTGGCGGCGCGACGCCGCGTGGCTGCGCAGGACCTCGCGCCGCTTCAACGAATTCGGTGCGGAAATGGTCAAGGACAAGCCGGGCCGATTCGCGCTTTTCGCCTTCCTGTCGATGAAGGACGTCGAAGGATCGCTCGCCGAAATCGAATATGCCTTCGACACGCTGAAGGCCGACGGCGTCGGCATCGCCACCAGCTTCGGCGACGAATGGCCGGGCGATCCCCGCTTCGCGCCGATCTTCGACGAGCTCAACCGGCGCAAGGCGCTGGTCTATATCCATCCGACCGTGCCGTTCTGCTGCGAAGGCCTGCTCGGCCTGTCGTCTTCGCTGATCGAATATCCCCAGGACACCTGCCGCGCCATCCTCAGCCTGCTGTTCAGCGGCACCTTCCGCCGCTGCCGCGACATCCGCTTCGTTTTCTGCCATGCGGGCGGCGTGCTGCCGGCGCTCACCGGGCGCATCGAATGGGGCACCGAACGGATGAAGGAGTTCGGCGCACTGGCGCCCGACGGCTACCGGGCGGAGCTGGCCCGGCTGCATTACGACACCGCGACCTCGGCCAATCCCATCTCGCTCGGTGCGCTGCGCGCCGTGGTGCCGGCCAGCCAGGTCATGTTCGGCAGCGATTTTCACTACGGCCACATGAAGCCGACTCTTGCGGGCCTGCGCTCCTGCGGGCTTTCGGCCGGCGATCTGGCTGCGATCGAAGGTGAAAACGCGCTTCGGCTGGTGCCGCGGCTCAAGCGCGGTTGAGCCTGAATTCCCGCCTCCGGCCGGGGCTTGAATTTTCCGTGCGGGTTGCCACTTGAAACAAAAGCCACATTTATCATGTGGATAAGTGCGTGTTTGATCCCCGATTGGATATCGAGCCCCAGAGGAGGACGAATCATGGCCAATCTGCTTGTATCGGGAACCAGGAAGTCGACCCCGGCGCGTACTCCAGACCCCTTCCACGCCCTGCGCGACCGCATCGATTCGCTGTTTGATGATTTCGGCCGCGGTTTCTTCGGCCGTCCGCTCGCGCATTTCGGCCACGGAGACCTGACCGCGCGCTTTCCCTTCAACGAGCCTTCCGTGAACGTGGCCGAAACCGACAAGGCCTACGAGATCACGGCGGAGCTTCCCGGCGTCGACGAGAAGAACATCGAGGTCCAGGTCGCCGACGGCGTGCTGACGCTGCGCGGCGAGAAGCGCGAGGAAAAGGAAGAGAAGGACGAGAAGAAGAACTATCACCTGGTGGAGCGGTCCTACGGCAGCTTCCAGCGCTCCTTCGCGCTTCCCGAAAACGTGGCCGAGGACAGGATCACGGCGGAGTACGACAAGGGCGTGCTCCGGATCACGGTGCCCAAGACGGCGCCGAACCGGGCGCAGGAAAAGGCGCGCAGGATCGATATCAGCGCGAAGAAATAGCCCTTTGCCCGATCCGGTGGGCCGGCGAGGGGGTGTCCCAAGGGCGTCCCCGTCGCTGCGCTCCGTTCAGCCGCGGATTTCGATCATTTCGCCGTCAGGGCCGCAGTAGAGGGCCCGGCGCGTGGTGTCGGGTTCGCCGGGTCGCCGGGCGCCGAGGGGACGCGCCGGCTGCAATTGGCGCACGCCGCGCGCGGCGAGATGCGACACGGCCTTGTCCATGTCCTCCGTCTCCAGCGCGAAGTGCATGCCCGACATGGGCTCGCCCTGCTTCTGGGTGAGCTCCAGCGTTGTCGGGCCGAGACGCATGTAGGCGATGCCGCCGCCCTGTCGGTCGTGGCGGGATATCTGTTCGAACCCGAAATTGTCGCGGTAGAAGGCGACGGAAGATTCGAGGTCCGAACAATGCACCGCGACGTGGTCGATGAACCTGAACATGGCGTTCCTTCCCTGGTGGGGCGGGGGGGGGGGGGGG
>CAXRES010000138.1:0-13419 GCA_964229575.1 Alphaproteobacteria bacterium | reverse complement strand
GACTGCGAGACGCTGGAAAGCTTTTCGGAAATGCCGGAACGCTGGCTCGATGTCTCATGGGATGATGATAACGCCGAGGACCTGGTCGGTCGCATCACGGTCACCGTGATCAACGAGCCGGGGACCCTGTCGGCGCTCGCCTCGGTGATCGCCAAGAACTACGGCAACATCCTCAACCTCAAGATCACCCATCGCGCCACGGACTTCTTCGAAATTTCGATCGACGTCGAAGTCAAGAACGTCAAGCACCTGAGCAACATCATTGCGGCGCTGCGCGCGACGCCCGCGATCAACTCCGTCGAACGCGCGCGGGGCTGACGCCATGGCGATGCAGAACACGACGACGGGATTTTCGCATCTTCGCCTCGGCGTGAACATCGATCACGTCGCCACTATCCGCAATGCGCGCGGCGGGGCGCATCCCGATCCCGTGCGTGCGGCCAGGATCGCCGCGGCGGCGGGCGCCGACGGCATCACCGCCCATTTGCGGGAGGACCGGCGGCATATTTCCGACCGCGACATCCGCGCGCTCGCGCGCAACATCGAGCTGCCGCTCAATCTCGAAATGGCGGCGACCGACGAGATGCTGGCGATCGCGCTCGCCCACAAGCCGCACGCCGCGTGTATCGTGCCGGAAAAGCGTCAGGAGCTGACGACGGAGGGGGGGCTGGATGTTATAAGCGGCGCGCATGGCCTCGCGCCGGTCGTCAAGAAGCTGGGCCGGGCCGGCATCCGGGTTTCGTTGTTCGTCGATCCCGACAACGAGCAGATCGACGCGGCGGCCGATCTCGGCGTTCCGGTGGTCGAACTGCACACCGGCGCCTACTGCGAGGCGCGCGGCGCGCGGCAGGTACGGGAACTCGAGCGCATCCGCCGCGCCGCGACGCTTGCGGCGAAGCTCGGCCTCGAATGCCACGCCGGACACGGCCTCAGTTTCGATACCGTGGGCCCCGTCGCCGCCATTCCGGACATCGTCGAACTCAATATCGGCCATTTCCTGGTCGGCGAGGCGATCTTCTGCGGGCTGGAGGCGGCGATCGGGCGCATGCGCTCCGCGATGGACGAGGCCCGCGCGGCGGCCGCCGGCGAAAGGCGCGGGTGAGAGGCGGACCATGATTATCGGGCTCGGCAGCGACATCATCGATATCCGGCGGATCGAGCGGACGATCCTGCGTTTCGGCGATCGTTTCCTGCGGCGCGTCTACACAGATACGGAGCGGCAGAAATCCGACCGTCGGCGCAACCGGTCGGAGTCCTACGCGAAGCGCTATGCCGCGAAGGAGGCCTGTTCCAAGGCGCTCGGCACGGGCTTTCGCAAGGGCGTGTTCTGGCGCGACATGGGGGTGGTGAATCTGCCCGGCGGGCGGCCGACCATCGCGCTGACCGGCGGCGCGGCGAAGCGGCTGGCCGAGATCACGCCGCCCGGCTGCGAAGCGCGCATCGACGTCACCCTGACCGACGAGCCGCCGACCGCCCAGGCCATCGTCATCATCACCGCCGTGCCGCTGGAATCGAAATGACCGGGCGGGGTTTTCTTGACAGGCGGTTGGCCCCGTGCATGCTTGGCCCGCGTCTTCGGGGCCCGCGCCGAATTGCCCCGCAAACCACCTCAAGAAGTCGCTTTCATGGATAGCAGCAGCACCAAGGCCGGAGCGAAACAGGCCCGCAAGAAAGGCGGCGGTATCGGCGAAACGCTGCTGACGATTTTTTACGCCGGGCTGATCGCCATCGGCGTTCGGACCTTCGCCTACGAGCCGTTCAATATTCCCTCGGGTTCGATGCTGCCGACGCTGCTGATCGGCGACTATCTTTTCGTCTCGAAATTCTCCTATGGCTACTCGCGTTATTCGCTGCCGCTTGGCATGCCCCTGATCAGGGGGCGTCTGTTCGAGGGACGGCCCGAGCGCGGCGACGTCGCCGTATTCAAGCTGCCGACCGACAATTCGACCGACTACATCAAGCGCATCATCGGCCTGCCCGGCGACAGGATTCAGGTCCTGTCCGGCATCCTTCATATCAACGACAAGCCCGTTCAGCGTCGCCGGATCGGCGAATTCGTGCATGTCGACGATTACGGCAACGCCTACACGTTCGTGCGCTATATCGAGACTTTGCCGGGCGGGCGCGAACACGAGATCATCGAGCGTTCCGACGACGGCCCGCTCGACAACACGCTTGTGTATGAAGTGCCGCCGGGTCATTACTTCGCCATGGGCGACAACCGCGACAATTCGCAGGATTCGCGCGTACTCAACGCCGTCGGCTTCGTGCCCGCGGAAAACCTTGTCGGACGCGCCGTCGTGCTCTTCTTCTCGTCCGATGGCAGCGCGCGATTCTGGGAAGTCTGGAAATGGCCGGTCTCGATCCGTTTCGGCCGGCTGCTCAACGGGATTCGCTGACGGGTGCCGCGCCCTGCCGCCGCAAGGATTCCGAGCCGGGGCGACGGACTTAAGTCCCGCTCGCCCGCGGCGCTCGCGCGCAAGCTCGGCCACAGGTTCGCCAGGCCCGAACTTCTGAGCGAGGCGCTGACACATCGCGGCGCAGCCGCGCAGACACACGGCGGCGCAGCCGCGGGCGGCGAGGGGCCGCGGTTCGGCAACGAACGCCTCGAATTCCTGGGCGATCGTGTGCTGGGCCTGGTCATCGCCGAAATGATTCATGCCGATTTCCCCGATGAGGCGGAGGGCGCCCTGGCGCGCCGCCTCACCGGTCTCGTGCGGCGCGAAGCGCTCGAACAGGTGGCCGATGGCCTCGACCTCGGGCGTTACATGATCATGGCCGAATCGGACGCCCGGGCGGGCGCGCGCGCCAACCGCGGCCTTCAGGCGGCCGCCTGCGAGGCGGGGATCGGCGCGCTGTATCTCGACGGCGGGCTCGACGCGGCCAGGCGTTTCATCATCGAACGCTGGCGTCCGCTGCTCGACGCCTTCGGGGGCGGCGCGCGCGATGCCAAAACGCGTTTGCAGGAGTGGGCCCAGGCGCGCGGCCTGGCGCTGCCGTCCTACCGCGAGATATCGCGCAGCGGACCGGCGCACGAGCCGCAGTTCGTGATCGAAGCAAAAGTGGCGGGGTTCGGGCCGGCGTGCGGCCGCGCGGCCTCAAAGCGCGCCGCCGAACAGGCGGCGGCCGAAGCCCTGCTGTCAGCCATCGCCGGGGAGGGCGCCGGGAATGTCTGAAACCTTCACTTCGCCCGCCGGCGCCCGCGCCGGGATCGTCGCCCTGATCGGCGCGCCCAACGCAGGAAAGTCGACGCTGCTCAACGCGCTGGTCGGCGCGCAGGTGGCCATCGTCACGCCCAAGGTGCAGACGACGCGCACCCGCTTGACCGGCATCTGCATGGCGGGCGATATCCAGATCGCATTCATCGACACGCCGGGCATTTTCCTGCCCAAGCGCCGGCTCGACCGGGCCATGGTGGCGGCGGCCTGGTCGGCGATCGAGGGGGCCGACGCCGTCGTCCTGGTGGTCGACGCCGAACGCGCCGCCAAGGCGCGCGACAAGCTCGATCCGGAAACCGCCGAGATCGTCCGCGAACTGAAGTTGCGCGGGGTCGAGGCGGTGCTCGTCCTCAACAAGATCGACCTCGTGCCGCGCGAGGCGCTGCTTGCCGTCGCCGCGGCCCACGATGCCGCGGGGCGCTTTTCGCGCGTCTTCATGCTGGCGGCGTTGACCGGCGACGGCGTGGGCGACCTCAGGGATTTTATCGCCGCCGCGATGCCGCAGGGGCCGTGGCTCTATCCGCCGGACCAGCTGTCGGACGCGCCGATGCGCGTGCTGGCGGCCGAGATCACCCGCGAACAGGCGTTCCTGCAACTGCACCAGGAGCTGCCTTACGGTCTCGGGGTCGAGAGCGAACGCTGGGAAGAACGCGAGGACGGCAGCGCGCGCGTCGATCAGGTGATCTATGTGGCGCGGGACAACCACAAGGGCATGGTGCTGGGCAAGGGCGGGGCGCGCATCAAGTCGATCGGCGAGGCGTCGCGCAGGCGCCTGGAGGACCTGCTGGGCCGGCGCATTCATCTGTTCCTGCACGTGAAGGTGAAGGCCGACTGGATGGATCGTCCGGAGCATTACCGCGAGCTGGGGCTCGACTTCAAATCCTGAGCGCTCAGGCGGTCCTGGCTTCGTTGAGCCTGGTGCGAGCGTTGTTGAGCGCGTCGATGACGAGATCGGCGGCGCCTTCGCGATCGAGCAGCGTCGCCGTGACGGCGAAAGCATGGACCTTGAGCAGTTCGTAGAAACGCGTGGTCGGCGTACCGCGGATGTTCTCGACGACGCGCACCATCGAATCGCAGATTTCGAGCAGTTCGACCTGACCGAGCGATTCGAGTTCGAGCGCGAGGCTGTCGACGAGAGAGGCGATTTCGTCGAGGCGCTTGCCGCTGGCCGCCGGCACCTCGCGCCCCAGGGCCTTGAGCTTGAGCGTCTCGTCGGCCAGCCAGACGATGCGCTGGGCGTAGCGGTTGAGGCGGTGGTTGTTGATCTCGGCCTTGACGGCAACGACGGCATCGTCGGAGGCCGCGGCCTGGACGTCGCCGGTCGCCTTGAAGCGCAGGTTGTTCGGCACCCGGATGGTGCCGAGGCCGAGTGCGTCGGGCCGCGTGTGGGCCGGGCCGCGGCGGTCCGGCCCGACATAGGTCGAGGTAACGACGAAGTCCTTGCGGTTGCGGATCAGGACGTCGATGCGGTCGCTGATCAGCTTGATCGAGATAGGCATCATGATGATGTCGTCGACGCCCGCCTCGAGGCTGTTGTTCACCGCTTCGATGCTCGGGTTCCAGGACAGTGCGATAATGACCACGAAGGGGTCGGCGCAGAGGTTCGAATGGCGGATTTCGCGCACCAGTTTGCAGACCTCGACCCTCTCGCGGTCGAGGTCGAGCAGGATCAGGTCCGGACTGCGTTCGATGATGGCGGCGCGCGTGCGCTCCAGGTCGCCATAGTCGATGATGTTGCGAAAGCCCTGAACGAGCATGGCGTCGCGCAGGGTCGCCCGCATCTGGGCGACCGGGTTGAACAGCAGCACCGTCACCTGGTCGAAGGCGTATTTTTTGTCCAAATGTTGCACCGGTTCGCCCCTTGAGACTTCGCCGGATGATGCCCGAAAAACTTGACCAAAACTTAAATTTAGGCAGCATTTTTAGGCGTTTTGCCTCGCGGACGGCGGGTTTCGGTGGTTAATAGGCGATTTATTCTCTGGTATCGGGGAAATAATGGAATGGCATGACGACGGGCTTATCCTGAGCGTTCGCAAGCACGGCGAGACCGCGGCCATCGTCAGCCTGCTGACCCGCGAGCACGGCCGCCACCTCGGCCTCGTGCGCGGGGGCCAGTCGCGCCGCCGGCAGGGCCTCCTGCAGCCGGGAAATCTGGTCGCCGCCGGTTGGCGCGCCCGCCTGCCCGAACATCTCGGCACTTTGACACTGGAAAGCCGGCGGGAGCTTGCCGCCAGCGTGATGGAGGACGGCGGGCGGCTCAGGGCACTGGCCGCCATGACGGCGCTGCTCGAGGCCGCGCTCGCCGAACAGGAACCCCAGCCCTCCGTCTTTGCCGCAAGCGTGGCGCTGGCCGAGCACCTGGCGGCGGGCGAGGGGGCGCAACCGGGCGGCCCCCCCTCGTGGCTTGCGGCCTATGTGCGTTGGGAACTGGCGCTGCTGCGCGAGCTTGGCTTCGGGCTCGACCTCGACAGTTGCGCGGCGACGGGCGTGCGTGAAAACCTCGTCTATGTCTCGCCGCGCTCGGGCCGTGCCGTCAGTGCCGAGGCGGGCGAGCCCTGGCGCGATCGGCTGCTGGCGTTGCCGGCCTTCCTGTGCGATGCGGCGCGCGCGCCCGGCGACGTGGCCGAGATCCTCGCCGGTCTGCGGCTGACCGGGCATTTTCTCGAACGTCATCACTTTGCCGCGCACGGCGGCCACACCCCGGCGGCGCGCGAACGCCTGCTCGCGGCGCTTGGCACTTGAGCGCATAACCTCCACAACATCTTGTGTTTTTCTGCCGAAGGCCGCATAAATCGGCCCCATGGCGAAATCACCCGCGTCCCGTCCCCAGTCGATCATCCGCAACGAGCCCCTGGCCGAGGCGCTTGGCACGCGATACCTCGCCTATGCGCTTTCCACCATCATGTCGCGTTCGCTGCCCGACGTGCGCGACGGGCTCAAACCGGTACACCGCAGGCTGCTTTACGCCATGTTGCGCCTGCATCTCGATCCCGACCAGGGCTTCAAGAAATGCGCCCGCGTCGTGGGCGACGTCATCGGCAAGTATCATCCCCACGGCGATGCGGCGGTCTACGATGCGCTCGTGCGCCTCGCGCAATCCTTCGCCGTGCGCTATCCCCTGGTCGACGGGCAGGGCAATTTCGGCAATATCGACGGCGATAATGCCGCGGCGATGCGCTACACCGAAGCCCGCCTCACGACCGTCGCCCAGGCCCTGCTCGAGGGTATCGAGGAAGACGCGGTCGATTTCCGCTCGACCTATGACGGCGAGGACAGCGAGCCGGTCGTCCTCCCCGCCGCCTTTCCCAATCTTCTCGCCAATGGCGCCACCGGCATCGCCGTCGGCATGGCGACGTCGATTCCGCCGCATAACGCGGGCGAGTTGTGCGACGCGCTGCTGCATCTCATCAAGTTTCCCAAGGCGACAGTCGGCAAGCTGACGGAATTCATCCCCGGCCCCGATTTCCCGACGGGCGGCGTGCTGGTCGAACCGCGCGAGGCTATCGTCGCGGCCTACAGGGATGGGCGCGGTTCCTTCCGCCTGCGGGCGCGCTGGAGCGTCGAGGACCAGGGGCGCGGCACCTGGCAGATCGTCGTCACCGAAATTCCCTGGCAGGTGCAGAAAAGCCGGCTGATCGAGCGGGTGGCGGACCTGATGGAGGCCAAGAAGCTGCCGCTTCTCGCCGACATCCGCGACGAATCGGATGAAAACGTCCGCCTCGTGCTGGAGCCGCGCTCGCGCAACATCGAGCCCGAGCACCTGATGGCGCAGATGTTTCAGCTGACGGAACTCGAAAGCCGCATCTCGCTCAACATGAACGTGCTGAGCGCCGACCAGACGCCGCAGGTCATGAACCTGCGCGATGTTCTGCAAGCCTTCCTCGACCACCGCCACGATGTGCTCAAGCGCATGTCGAAGTTCCGGCTGGCGAAGATAGAGGGACGGCTTGAAATCCTCGAAGGCTACCTCGCCGCCTATGCCAATCTAGACCTGGTGATCAAGATCATCCGCGAGGAGGACGAGCCCAAGCCCAAGTTGATGAAGGCGCTGCGCATCAACGACAACCAGGCGGAGGCGATCCTCAACATGCGCCTTCGCGCGCTGCGCAAGCTCGAGGAAAAGGATATCCGCGCCGAGCATGCCGAGCTGACGGCCCGGGCCGGGGACCTGCGCGCGCTGCTGCGCGACGAAAAAAAGCGCTGGGCCGCCATCGCCGGCGAAATCAAGGCTACGCGCGAGAAATTCGGCGGCAGGACCGACATCGGCAAGCGCCGCACCGAAATCGGCGACGCGCCGAGCGCCGTCGTCATCCCCGTCGACATCGCGATCGAGAAGGAGCCGGTCACGGTCGTGTGTTCCGACAAGGGCTGGATTCGCGGCTTCAAGGGGCATCTCGCGGCGGATGCCGACGTCAAATACAAGGAAGGCGATGGTCCGGGTTTCATGCTGCACGCGGAAACCACGGACAAGCTGCTTGTCTTCGCCACCAACGGCCGCTTCTACACCATCGGCTGCGACAAGCTGCCGGCGGGGCGGGGCAACGGCGAGCCGGTGCGCCTCATGGTCGACCTCGGCAACGACCATGACATCGTTCAGATGATGATTCACAAGCCGGGACGCAAGCTGGTCGTGGCGTCATCCGACGGGCGCGGATTCATCGTTCCCGAAGACGACGTCGTCGCGCAGACGCGCGCGGGCAAGCAGGTCCTCAACGTCAAAGGCGAGGTCGAGGCTTGCGCCTGCCGCCCGCTCGATGGCGATTGCGTCGCGGTGATCGGCGACAACCGCAAGCTGATCATCTTCCCGGTAAAGGAGCTGCCGGAAATGACGCGCGGGCGGGGCGTGAAGCTCCAGGCCTACCGCGACGGCGGATTGGCCGATCTGGTCACGTTTACGCGCAAAAACGGGCTTTCCTGGCAGCAGGGCGACCGCACGCGCACCGAAACCGACCTCACCGCCTGGATCGGCAAGCGGGCCCAGGCGGGCCGCCTGCCGCCGCGCGGCTTTCCGAAGAGCCCGAAGCCGTTTTCCTGAGCCGCGGGGCCTTGGTCAGATGCACGCCTTCGGCGTGACGCGGCTTTCCGAAGAGCCCGAAGCCGTTTTCCTGAGGCCGAGGCTCAGGATATATCGGTAACGGTCAGTTCGACCTCGCGCACGCGACCGTCCCGCTTGATCCTGAGGATCGCCCGTTTTCCGACGCCCAGCTCGAACAGCGCCTGGGCGAGATCGTGGAAGGTGTCGACCGTCTTGCCGCCGATGCCGACGATGATGTCGGCGAGCCTTCCGCCGTTTTCCTCGATGCCCTTGAGGCCCGCCTTGGCCGCGGGAGAGCCCCGAACGATGCGGGCGATCACGACGCCCGAAATCTGCGAGCGAACGGCGAGTTCGTCGGGCACCGCGAGGATGCCGATTCCGGGCGTCGGCACGCGGCCCTTTTCGATCAGTTGCGGCACGATCCTGTTCACGACGTCGACAGGCACGGCGAAGCCGACCCCGGCCGATGCGCCGGAGCCCGACAGAATGGCCGTGTTGACGCCGATGAGGCGGCCCGCCGAATCGAGGAGCGGCCCGCCAGAGTTGCCGGGATTGATCGCGGCGTCGGTCTGGATGACGCCGGGAATCTCGCGCCCACGCGCGGTCGGCAGGCGGCGTCCCGTGGCGCTCACGATGCCGGTGGTCAACGTGCGGTCGAGCCCGTAGGGATTGCCGATGGCATAGACGCGCTGGCCGATGCGCAGGTCGGCGGAACGTCCGATCGGAATGGGGCGCAGGTTGCGCGGCACGGCGGAGAGCTTGAGCACCGCAAGGTCGTAATCGGGCGTGTGGCCGACGACCTTTGCCGGAATGGGTTCGCCTTCATCGAGCTTGACCGCGACCGCATCGGCGCCTTCGATGACGTGATTATTGGTCACTACGTGGCCGAGCGTGTCCCAGACGAACCCGGACCCGGCGCCGGCCGGTTGCAGGTTTTCGGCCGTCGGCGGGGCGCCCTCGGGCAGCCTGGCCGTGAAGATGTAGGCGACGCTCGGCGCCGCGCCGGCGAACAGCCGGACATCGTGGCTCTCCTCGGTCGTCAGCGGTCCGCGTGGCGTGACGGCGCGCGGCTTGTCGCCGGCGGCGAGCGCGATGCCGGCCGACAGCGCCGCAAGCAGAACCAGTACCAGGAGAACCCTTTCGATGCTCTTCATGTCCGTGCCTCTTCGCGCCGATAATATATGTGCGGGTATATGGGGGTTCAGGAGCGGGCACGCAACATGCGCGCGCGCATGTCGAGAAACCCCTGTTCGGCGAGCCGTGACCACGAAATCGCCGCTTCGCGGAAATTCGTGAAGGACCGATAGGTGCGCCGGGTCAGATCGTCCGCGCCTTCAAGTTCCGCCAGAACCTCGTCCGACGCCCTTGCGAGCGCCGCCATCACGTCGTCGGGAAAGCGGCGCAGCCTGACCCCGTGCTTTTCGATGAGGGTGCGAAGCGCGCCCGCGTTGTTGCGGTTGTATTCGGCGAGCATGGTGTGGTTCTCCGCCCGGCAGGCGTCGGCGACGACGGCGCGCAGGTCGGCGGGAAGCGCGTCGTAGCTCGCCTTGTTGACCATGCATTCGATGCCGCTGCCCGGTTCGTGGAAGCCCGGCCAGTAGTAGTACCTGACCACCTTGTGGAAACCGAAGGCGAGATCGTTCCACGGGCCGGCCCATTCGGTGGCGTTGATGCGCCCGGACTGGAGCGCGCCGAAGATGTCGCTGCCGCCCATGTTCTCGGCCGTCGCGCCGACGCGGCGCAGCACCTCGCCGCCGAGGCCGGGCATGCGCATCTTGATGCCGCGGAAGTCCTCGATGGAATTCATTTCGTGCTTGAACCAGCCGCCCATCTGCACGCCGGTATTGCCGGCAAGGAAGGACTTGAGGCCGAAGCGGGCATAGCCTTCGTCCCACAGTTCTTGCCCGCCGCCGTGATGGACCCAGGCGGAGAGTTCGTCGGCAGTGAGGCCGAAGGGCACGGCGGCGAAGAAGTTGAAGGCCTTGGACTTGCCTTGCCAGTAGTGCGCCGCGGCATGACCCATTTCGGCCGAGCCTTGCGCAACGGCGTCGAACACGCCGAGAGCGGGCGCGATGGCGCCGGCGGGATAGAGCTTGACCGTCAGGCGGCCGCCGCTCGCTTCGGTGATGCGTCGAGCGATGCGCGCCGCCCCGGTGCCGAGACCGGGAAACCCCTCCGGCCAGGCGGTGATCAGGCGCCATTCGCGCCGGGTCGCCGAAATCGCGGGCGCGGCCGGCGGGGCAGGGCGTTTGCCAAGCGCCAGCGCGCCGCCGATACCGGCGGCGAGTCCGGAAGCCGTCCCCGCTATGAACGCGCGCCGCCGCAACGATCAGCCGCGTGGACGCAGCATCCGCTGGCGCATGTCGAGATAGCCTTGCTCGGCCAGTTGGGACCAGCCGATCGCCTCGTCGCGGAACTTCTTGAAGGACTGGTAGGTGCGCCTGGTCAGGTCGTCGGCGCCTTCGAGTTCGGCCAGCACCTGGTCGGACGCCTTGCCGAAGGCCGCCATCACGTCGTCGGGGAACTTGCGGAGCTGCACGCCGTGCTGTTCGATCAGGACCTTCAGCGCATCGCCGTTGTGGCGGTTGAATTCACCGAGCATCGCATCCGCTTCCGCGCGGCAGGCGACGGCGACGATATCCTGCAGGTCCTTCGGCAGTGAATCGAACCTGGCTTTATTCACGGTGCATTCAAAACCGGTTCCCGGTTCGTGGAATCCAGGCCAGTAGTAATTCTTGGCGATCTTGTAAAAGCCGAAGGCGAGGTCGTTCCAGGGGCCGACCCATTCGGTGGCGTCGATGCGGCCCGACGACAGGGCGGAGAAGATTTCACCACCGGCTGTATTCTCGGCCGTCGCGCCGACGCGGCGCAGAACCTCGCCGCCCAGGCCCGGCATGCGCATCTTGAGGCCCTTGAAGTCCTCGATCGACTTGATCTCCTTGCGGAACCAGCCGCCCATCTGCACGCCCGTGTTGCCGCAATAGAAGGGCTTTACGCCGAATTTGGCGTAACCCTCGTCCCACAGTTCCTGGCCGCCTCCGTAATGGATCCAGGCGGAAAGCTCGTTAGCCGTCAGGCCGAAGGGAACGGCGGAGAAGAAATTGAAGGCTTTCGATTTGCCTTGCCAGTAGTAGGCCGAACTGTGACCCATTTCGGCCGAGTCTTGCGCCACGGCATCAATGACGCCAAGGGGAGGCACCATCGTGCCGGCGGCGAAGACTTTCACCGTAAGGCGGCCGTCGCTCATCGCATTGATGCGGGCGGCCAGCCGGTCGGCGCTGGTGCCGAGGCCCGGAAACTTGTCAGGCCAAGACGTCACCATGCGCCATTCGGTGCGCGACTTGACCACTGCGGGGCCGGTCGCGGTTTTGGATTTGTCGCCCCTGGTCAGGGCGTAGGTGCCGGCGGCACCGGCGGCCAGGCCGGTGGCCGCACCGGCAATGAAATCGCGACGGTTCATGGTTTTCCTCCCACGGGGTCAGTTTTGCGAATTGGCGGTTTGTGACGGGCCGGACTCGGAACCGACCCGTTCGATGTCAGGTGCAAAGGGAACCCAGCCGTCGCGCGGATGGAGCGCCTCGAGCGGGCGGAACCGGGCCTTGTAGGCCATCTTGGGGCTGCGCGCGATCCAGTAGCCCAGATAGACGTAGCCGAGATTCAGCGTTTTCGCGTAATCGGCGAGCCACAGCACCATGTAGGTGCCCAGACCGTCGCGCTCGCGCGCCGGGTCGAAGAAGCTGTAGACGGCCGAAACCCCGTCACCGACGACATCGGCCAGCATGACGCCGAGCAGCTTGCCTGCGGCATCGCGGAATTCCGCGCCGAAGGTTTCAACCGGGCTCGACCGCATCAGGCCCTGGAATTCGCCTTCGGTCATGCGGTCCATTCCGCCGCCCGCATGGCGCGTGTTCTGGTAGCGCCGGAAAAGAGCGAAATATTCGTCGCTCGCCTGCGGCGGGGAAATGACGCGCACCGTGAGGCCGGAGTTGCGCCGCGCGGTGCGCGCCAGCGAACGGCGCGGCACGAAGCCGCCGAGATCGATACGCACGGGTACGCAGGCTTCGCATCCGGGGCAGGCCGGACGATAGATGATGTCGTGGGAGCGGCGAAAGCCGGCGCGAATCGCCGCATCGTAGATATCGCGCGCGTTTTCAGGCGGCAGTTCGGCTGCGACATTGCGTTCTTCGCGTCCGGCGATGTAGGGGCACGGACGCAAGCGGGAACCGAACAGGAAGATGGCGCGGGCCGTCATGGCCGGCATTATGCGCCCGCTCCGATTCCGGGGCAATCGGGCGCCGCGCACGCAACCACGCCAGCGGCCGGGTGCGGCTAGCGGCCCGGCTCGGCCGGACCAGGCACGATCTTGGGCGGCAGGGGCGCGATATTGACCGGGGCCGGGGCGAGGTTCACGGCCGGCGCCTGCGGCGCGGCCTGCCCGGGCGCCTGGACTGGCGCCTGGACTGGCGGATGCGCGACGTTGGAGACCTCGGGCGGGATCGGCGTCTGGTGCAAAAGCGTGATCGCGATGCGTCGGTTCCGCGGCGAATTCGGATCGGACTTGACCAGGTGTTCGGTGTCGGAACGGCCGACGACCCTGGTGATGCGGTCGCCCGCCAGGCCGTAATGCGACAGGCTGCGGCGCGCGGCCTGGGCGCGGTCGCTCGACAGTTCCCAGTTGGTGTAGGTGGCGCCGCGCGCATAGGGCGTCGAATCGGTGTGACCGGAAATCGAGACCTTGTTGGGCAGGGCGGCGATGACCTTTGTGATGGCCTCGAGCAACTGGTGGGTATGCTGATAGGGTACGGAGGAGCCGCGCGCGAACATCGCCGTGCGGTCCTGATCGACGATCTGGATGCGAAGGCCTTCGTCGGTGCGGTCGACAATCAGGTTTTCGGCGAGCTTGCGCAGTCCGGGCGTCGCCTCGATGGCGCGCTTGATCGCGGCCTCGACCTGCTCGAACGTCTTTTCTTCGCGCTTGCGCATGATTTCCTTCATCTGCGCTTCGCTCGCATCTTCGGGCGGTTGGTCCTTGTTCTTGCCGGCGTTGTCCTGGTCCTTGACGCGTTCTTCCTTCGGGCCGGCCTCGACCTTGTCCTCGCTTTCGGAGTCGCTATTCTTGGTGCTTGTTTCCGGGGTCGGAATCGGCACGCCGATGGGTGCGCCCTT
>CAXRES010000137.1:0-3355 GCA_964229575.1 Alphaproteobacteria bacterium | reverse complement strand
AGTTCCAGGCGATGCTGCGTCTTGCGCGCAAGGGCACGGGCGAGCTTTGCGCGGCCCAGCTTGCCGCGGTCGGCATCGCGGTTTTCCCGTCGAAGGCAAAATGACTCCGCGCAGGCTTGCGGGCGGCAGGCTCGTCGTCGCCTCGCACAACCCGGGCAAGGTGCGCGAGATCGGCGAACTTCTCGCGCCTTTCGGTTTCGACGTCGTTTCGGCGGGCGCGCTCGGCCTTGCCGAGCCGGAAGAGACCGGAACCACTTTCATCGCCAACGCCGAGCTGAAGGCGCTGGCCGCGGCGCGCGCCGCCAACCTGCCCGCGCTGGCCGACGATTCGGGCCTGGAGGTCGCGGCGCTTCACGGCGCGCCCGGAATCTACTCGGCGCGCTGGGCGGGCGGCGGCAACGGCGATTTCTCGGGCGCGATGGAGCGCGTGAGGCGCGAAATGGCATCGTCGGGCAGCAAGGACGATTCGGCGCGCTTCGTCTGCGCGCTGGCGCTCGCCTGGCCCGACGGCCATGTCGAAACGGTCGAAGGCGAAGTGCGGGGACATATCGTTTTTCCTCCGCGGGGGAAAAACGGTTTCGGCTACGATCCGATCTTCGTCGCAAACGGCCACAGCCAGACTTTCGGCGAGATGCAGCCCGAGGCCAAGCACGCCATCAGCCACCGCGCCGATGCCTTCCGCAGGCTGGTCGCCGCCGTGCTCGGGCAGTCGCCGTGAACGGGCGCGCGCCGTTCGGTCTTTATATCCACTGGCCGTTCTGCCGGTCGAAGTGCCCCTATTGCGACTTCAACAGCCATGTCGCCGCAGGCATCGATCAGGCGCGCTGGTGCAGGGCTTACCTGCGCGCGCTCGAATCCCTTGCCCCGCGCATGGCGGGACGCGAACTCGCCAGCATCTTCTTCGGCGGCGGGACGCCGTCGCTGATGGATCCGGAAACCGTCGCCGCTGTGATCGAGACCGCGCGCAGGCTGTGGCCCGCAGGCTGGGCCGCGGGGCCGCCCGAAGTCACGCTTGAAGCCAACCCGACGTCGATCGAGGCGGAGAAGTTCGCGGCCTTCCGCAGGGCGGGCGTCAACCGCGCCTCGGTCGGCGTGCAGGCGCTCGACGATGCGGCGCTGAAATTCCTGGGACGCGAACATTCGGCGCGCGACGCGCTCGCCGCGCTCGACGTCGCGCGCGGCGTATTCGATCGCGTCAACGCCGACATGATCTATGCGCGCCCCGGCCAGGAACCGGGTGCCTGGGAGGCGGAGCTGGCGCGGCTGCTTGAAATCGGCCTCGATCACCTTTCTCTGTACCAGCTGACCATAGAGCGCGGCACGCCGTTCTTCGGCCTTTACAGCAAGGGCGCCTTCGCGCTGCCCGACGAAGAAGAGGCCACGGCGCTTTACGAGCGCACGGGGACGATGCTCGGCGAAGCCGGACTGTTCGCCTATGAAATTTCCAATTACGCCCGACCCGGCGCCGAATGTCGCCACAACCTGATCTACTGGCGCGGCCAGGACTACCTCGGCATCGGTCCCGGCGCGCACGGCCGCCTGCCCGCGGCGGGCGATGGACGCAGCGCCACGGTGGACCTGCGCCGCCCCGAGGACTGGCTCGCCCGGGTCGAGGACACGGGCGCGGGCCTTGCCGGGGAAACGCCGCTCAACCGGCGCGACAGGCTGGAAGAAATCGTGCTGATGGGCCTGCGCCTTGCGGAAGGCATCGGCGATGACGCGATCGCGCGGGCCGGCGGCGGCGAAGCGGAACTGAATCCGGCCCGCCTCGCGCGACTGGTCGAAGGCGGCTTCATCGAACGCGAAGGCGGACGCATCCGCGCCACCGACGAAGGACGGCTTCGTCTCGACGCGGTGATCGCCGAACTTCTGGACTGAGGTTCAGTTGCCGGGCTTCTGAAAGGTCGTCGGCGCCGGGCTGACCACGGCGAAGCGCCGGCTGCGTACTTCGATGACCGCGAGGCCGCGCTCGGCAAGTCCCGAAGGCAGCAGCCGGAAGATGCCGTCGACGCCGGAAAAGCCGTTGGGCGCGGTCAATGCCTCGGCGGTAAAGGGATTGGCCGCCGCGACGGGCGGCGGCGGCGCCCCGCGGGCGGCGGCGGCGGCAACACGGCTCGCCTCGGCGCGGGCGCGCACCAGCACGGCGGCGAGCGCGGTGGCGTCGTAAGCGAGCGCGGCGAGCCGCGGCGGAGCTTCGCCGTAGGTCTTGTTGTAAACGTCTTCGAAGGCGCGGCGCGCTTCGGGCGACGGGGCGGGGAACCAGCCGCCGAAGAGCGACGGTTCCGTCGCCACGGCCGGGTCGTCCCACTGGGCGCTGCCGATCATGTGAACCTTGCGCGGATCGATGTCGTAGAACGGCAGCAAAGGCGCGAGCGCGCGCAGCGCGGCGCCGCCTTCCGGCATCAGCACCGCGTCGAAATCCACATCGCCGAGCGTTTCCAGATTTTCGAGCCGCCGGAGCGCGCGCTGGCTGGCTTCATCGGTCTTGCCTTCCAGTTCGCGCCGCCGGTCGAGCAGGGTCGAGCGGCGCGCATCGTAATTGGCGAGCCTGCGAATCAGCGGCGACAATGTCTGCGTATCGGCCGCTTCGTAGCGCACGATGCGGCCGACGGAAACGCCGTTGGCCGTAGCGGCGGCGGTCAGGCTTGCCAGCACCCGTTCGCCGAAGGCGCCCGCCGGCACCACGGCGGCGATGCGGCGCACGCCGCGCGCGGCGGCATAGCCGGTGATGCGGCCGATCTGGGTTTCCGGCGTGAAACCCATGATGTAGACGCCGTTGCCCGCCACCGCGCGGTCGTTGGAAAAAGACACCATCTGGATGCCCGCGGCGCGCGTGATCGGCGCGGCGGCGGCGACGGAGGCGGAAAACACCGGGCCGAGCACCAGCCGGGCGCCGTCATCGACGGCGCGGCGGGCCGCCGCAGCGGCGCCTTCGGGCGTGCCGCGCGTGTCGAAGGGCAGCAGCGTGAAACTTTCGTCGGCAATCGAGAACAGCGCGAGCTGTGCCGCGTTGAGCAGAGCCTGGCCGAGTTTCGCTTCCGGCCCCGACAGCGGCAGCAGGACGGCGATGCGCACGAGCGGCACCACGCCGGTCGGCGGCGTAAGGCGGACATCAAGCGGACCGGCAGGGGGCGAACCGGCGGCGGCACCCGGGCCCGGAACGGCCCCGGTGGAGGGCGCCGCGGGCAGCGAGGCGACGGCGCCCGATGGCGTCGCGGGCGACGGCGCTGCCGGCGCGGCCGCCGGGCGGGCCTGTTGCGAAGACGGTGCCTGGACCGGCGCCGGGCCGGGCGGCGGCGAAGGTTCTTGCGTGCCTTCGAACACCTTCCTAACCTCGCGCCTGACCTCGTGCAGG
>CAXRES010000136.1:0-12949 GCA_964229575.1 Alphaproteobacteria bacterium | reverse complement strand
GACAAGGACCGCAGTTCGGCGCTGCTCGCCCGCGACATCGGCGCCGACGTGCTTTTGCTTCTCACCGATGTCCCGGGGATTTACCGGGGTTTTTCAACGGAGAGCGCCGTCCTGATGCCACGGGTCGATGCGGCGGAACTGCCCGCGCTCGGCCTCGATGCCGGGTCGATGGGGCCCAAGGCCGAGGCTGCCGCCCGCTTCGCCGCCGCCGGCGGCATCGCCGTGATCGGCCGGATGGAGGATGCGGCCGCGCTTCTTGCCGGGCGCGCGGGGACCAGGGTGACGTCCGCGCCCTGACGGCCTAAATACTTGGAAACACTATGTTTCGCCGGCGATGGGATTGGTCATCGCATGTTGCCAAGCGACGCCAAGGCGGCGACAATGGGCCGCCAAAGGGCCGAAACGTCTGACGCGTCGGCCCAACAAGAACACAGTCAGAGGATCCGGGGAGACACAATGATCGATATTCGTAATCTTCACGTGCATTACCAGAGCGACGCGGGCAGCGTTCACGCCGTGCGCGGCATCAACATCCACGTGAAGAAAGGCCAGTTCTACACGATGCTGGGTCCGTCGGGCTGCGGCAAGACGACGACGCTGCGCTGCCTTGCCGGTCTCGAGCGGCCATCGGGCGGCGAGATTTCGATCAACGATCAGCTCGTCTATTCGACCGAGCAGCGCGTCATGGTGCCCGCCTACAAGCGCGACATCGGCATGGTGTTCCAGTCCTACGCGATCTGGCCGCACATGAACGTGTTCGAGAACGTCGCCTTTCCGCTGCGCGAGATGACGGGCCGTTTCTCCCGTGAGGAAATCCGGAAGAAGGTCATGGCGGCGCTGGATCTCGTCCAGCTCAGCGGCTTCGAGGATCGCCCGGCGCCGTTCCTGTCGGGCGGGCAGCAGCAGCGCCTCGCGCTTGCGCGCGCGCTGGTGCGTGAGCCGCAGGTTCTCCTGCTCGACGAACCGCTTTCGAACCTCGACGCCAAGCTGCGCGAGGAGACCCGCACGGAAATCCGCGACCTGGTGAAGCGGCTCGGCATCACCACCGTTTACGTCACCCACGACCAGCTCGAAGCCCTGACCATGTCGGACACCATCGCCGTCATGGACAAGGGGGTCATCGTGCAGGAAGGGTCGCCGGTGCAGATCTACCGCGAGCCGAAGGTGCGCTTCGTCGCCGACTTCATCGGGCTCACCAACTTCATCGAGGGCCGGGTCAGGGCGCCGATGAACGGTTCCGGACTGGGCGAGGTCGATACGGCATCGGGGCCGCTCAAGTGCGAGCTGCCGGAAGGTGCCGTCGCCGGCGACAAGGTGATCATCGTCGTCCGGCCGGAGGACGTGAACCTGATGCCCGTCGGTTCGAATTCCGGTTCCGGGAACGTGGTCGAAGGCCGGGTGGCCGCCGCCATGTTCATGGGCGATGCGACGGAATTCCGCATCTCGCTGCGCGATACGGCGTTGCGCCTCAAGCTCCATCCTTCGACCGAGGTGTCTGAAGGCCAGACCATCCAGGTTGAACTGCCGCCGGAACGCTGCCGCGCCCTGATGGGCTGAACGTCCTTCAACGGCAGACAGATGGGGCCGTCGCCGGGATCGTCCCGGCGGCGGTTTTGCGCCTTTGCGACGGCGGCGGGAGCGGGTGTAACCTTCGGCGACAGCCGGCCCGATCCGGGCGCAACGACGAAAAAGGCGGGGGAAAATGGCCGAAAAGCACCATCAGGTTCTCATCATCGGCGGCGGCACGGCCGGCATCACGGTTGCCGCCAGCCTGCGCCGGCGCGGGCCCGGCAATCTCGACATCGCCATCGTCGAGCCCTCCGACGTGCATTATTACCAGCCGGCCTTCACCCTGGTCGGCGCGGGCGTGACGTCACTGGCCGGTACGCGGCGGCCCGTGGCAGGGCTCGTCCCCGACGGCGTCACCCTGATCAAGGGCGCGGTGGCGAGCTTCGCGCCCGAGTCCGACAGCATCACGCTGACCGACGGCGAGACCGTCGGTTACGACTACCTGGTCGTCGCCACGGGCATCAAGCTCGACATCGACAAGGTTCCGGGCCTGCGCGAGACCCTCGGCAGGAACGGCGTGTGCAGCAATTATTCGCCCGATCACGTGCAATACACCTGGACCTGCATCCAGGGCCTCAAGGCCGGCGCCAAGGCCGTCTTCACCCAGCCGCCCTTGCCCTTCAAGTGCCCCGGCGCGCCGCAGAAGATCGTCTATCTGACCGCCGATTACCTGCGCAAGCACGGCATCGGCGGCTGCACGATCGACTACTTCGTGCACGGACCGGCGATCTTCGGCGTGCCGTTCTTCGCCCGCGAACTGACCAAGGTGGTCGCGCGCTACGGCGTCAACGCCCGGTTCCAGCACGACCTGGTCGCCGTCGACGGCAATGCCCGCACCGCGACATTCTCGATCGTGGGCGGCGACAGGCAGGGGCAGACCGTCACGGTGCCCTTCGACATGCTGCACGTTTCCCCGCCGCAGAGCCCGCCCGAGGCGGTCAAGTCTTCGGCGCTGGCCAACGCTGCGGGCTATGTCGAGGTCAACCAGAACACCATGCAGCACGTGAAATTCGCCAACGTGTTCTCGCTCGGCGACGTCTGCGCCACGCCAAATTCCAAGACGGCCGCCGCCGTGCGCAAGCAGGCACCGGTGGTGGTGCGCAACATTCTGCATGCCATGTCCAACCGCTCGCTCGAAGCGGGCTACGACGGCTATGCGTCCTGCCCGCTGCTGACGGGCTACGGCAAGGCGATCCTTGCCGAGTTCATCTACGGCGGCAAGGTGACGCCGACGCTGCCGCTCGATCCGGCGAAGGAACGCTGGATCAACTGGTGGATCAAGGTCACCGGCCTGCCGATTTTCTACTGGAACTACATGCTCAAGGGCTACGAGTGGTTCCCGACCCACAACAAGGACTTCAAGGAACCCTTGGCCTGAGGCCGGCGGCGCAAAAGGAAAGGGCGGTCCCGCGGGACCGCCCTTTTTTCGTCGGGGCCTTCCGCCGCGATCAGCCGGCGGCCTTGGCCACCGCGCGCTTGGCGATGACCGTCACCAGGTGCGCCCGGTAGTCGGCGCTGCAATGGATGTCCGACAGCATGTCGTCTTCGCCCAGCTTGATGCCGGCGATGGCGTCGGCCTTGAAGTTCGCCGCCAGCGCTTTTTCCATCTCGGGAACGCGGAAGACATGATCCTTGGCGCCGGTGATGGCGAGCCGCACGTCCTTGCCGAAGCGCGCGACGAAAGCGCCGACCATGGCAAAGCCGGAGGCCGGCTGCGGGAATTTCTCGTAAGCCGCCGCATCGGGCACGGGGAAGTGGATCGCCTTGATGATCTCGCCCGGTTCCAGCGCGGTTTCGAACAGGCCCCTGAAGAAGTCGTCGCCTGCGATCTTGCGCTTGTTGGTTTCGACCGTGGCGCCGAGGCCGAGCACGGCGGAAGGATAGTCGGCGGCCGGGTCCGAATTGGCGACGGAGCCGCCGATGGTGCCGCGGTTGCGCACGCTGGGATCGCCGATGCCGCCGGCGAGCGCCGCCAGCGCCGGGATGGCCTTTTTCACGTCGGCCGAGGTGTGCACGTCCACGTGGCGGGTCATGGCGCCGATGGTGACGGTCTTGCCCGAAACCGTGATGCCCTTGAGCCCGTCCACGCCGGCGAGATCGACGAGGTCGGACGGGGCGGCGAGGCGCAGTTTCATCGAGGGCAGCAGCGTCATGCCGCCGGCGATCAGCTTGCCGTCTTCGGCCTTGGCGACGAGGCCAGAGGCTTCGTCGAGCGACTTGGCGCGATGGTAGTTGAATGCGTACATGGTTGCCTTTCCTCCCCGATCAGCGCTTGGCCTGGTTCATCGCCTGCAGGCCGGCGTGAATGGCCTCGACGATGTGCTGGTAGCCGGTGCAACGGCAGATGTTGCCTTCCAGTTCATGGCGGATGGTCTGCTCGTCGGCATCGGGCTTGCGGCGCGCGATGTCGCAGGCGACCATCACCATGCCCGGGGTGCAGAAGCCACACTGCAGGCCGTGATGTTCCCAGAAGGCCTTCTGCATCGGATGCAGTTCGCCGTCGGGCGAGGCGAGGCCTTCGATGGTGGTCACATTGGCGCCTTCGCACTGCACGGCGAGGATGGTGCAGGACTTGATCGCCTCGCCATTCAGATGGACGTTGCAGCAGCCGCACTGCGAGGTGTCGCAGCCGACGTGCGTCCCGGTCATGCCGAGGTGCTCGCGCAGGTACTGAACCAGCAGGGTGCGCGGCTCCACGTCTGCCGAAACCTTCCTGCCGTTGACGTTCATGCTGACTTTGGTGCTCAAGGCTCCCCTCCTTCTCACGCGCCGGGCCGGGGCCCGCCGCCTTTCGTTTCAGTATATGCGCTCAGTGGCGAATGATCCAAAGTGCAATCAGCCCGGCCGCGGCGAGCAGCCAGAAGGCCAGGCCGGAACCGGGCGCCGCGGGTTTCGCGGCGGTCGGGGCCGGGGCCGGTGCGGCGGCGCGGGGGGCGGGGCCCCCGGCGGTCGCTTCCACATGGGCCGAGAATTTCTCGAAAAACTGGTCGGCGAGCTTCTTCGCCGTCGAATCGATCAGGCGCTGGCCGACCTGGGCGAGCTTGCCGCCGACGCTGGCATGGACCTGGTAGGAAATGATCGTGGCGCCGCCGTCGTCGCGCAAGCTGACCTTGGCCTCGCCCTTGCCGAAACCGGCGACCCCGCCCGAGCCCTGGCCCGTCAGCTTGTAGCCGTTGGGGGGATCGAGATCCGCAAGCGTTACTTCGCCCGCGAACTTGGCCTTCACCGGGCCGATGGCGAGCGCCACCTTGGCGGCGAATTCGGTATCGGACTTCTTGTCGACCGATTCGCAGCCGGGAATGGCGGCCTTGAGGGCTATGGGATCGTTGAGCGCGGCCCAAACGGCGGCGCGCGGCGCGTTGATCCGCTTTTCGCCGGACATGTCCATGATTATGCGGCTCCCTTGCGCTTGGCGTCCTGGATGGCGCGCCACACGCGAGCGGGCGTGAGCGGCATTTCGATGTGCGCGACGCCGAGCGGACGCAGGGCATCGAGCACGGCGTGGACGAAGGCGGTCGGAGCGCCGCAGGCGCCCGCTTCGCCGGCGCCCTTTACGCCGAGATCGTTGTTGGTCGACATGGTCGGCGAGAACACGGCCCGGATATCGGGCAGGTGATGGGCCCGCGGCATGCCGTAGTCCATGAAGGTGCCGGTCATCAACTGCCCGGTTTCCTCGTCGTAGACCATGTATTCGGTCAGCGCCTGGCCGATGCCCTGGGCGATGCCGCCGTGGACCTGGCCGTGGACGATCAGCGGGTTGAGCACGAAGCCGCAGTCGTCCGCCGCGACGAAATCGACGATCTCCACGTTGCCGGTCTCGGGATCGACTTCGACCTCGCAGATGTGGCAGCCGTTGGGGAAGTTCATGTCGTCGCGGCCGCCCGCGCGCTTGTAGTCGTAGGTTTCGTCGAGACCGGGCGGCATGCCTTCGGGCAGCCGGGCCGGGTCGTGGGCGGCCTTGGCGATCTCGGTGATCGAGATGGAGCCGGCGCGCGCCTTGAAGTGGCCGCCCTCGAACTTCACTTCAGGAACCGGCGATTGCAGCAGATGGCCGGCGATCTTCTTGCCCTTCTCGACGATGATGTTGGCGGCGCCGATGATGGCCATGCTGCCCATCTGCGAGGAGCGCGAGCCGTAGGTGCCCGAAGCCCCTTCGGGCGCCGTGTCGGTATCGCCCTGGATCAGGTTGACGTTCTCGAAGGGGATGCCGAACTTGTCGTGCAGCAACTGGGAATAGACGGTGCCGTGGCCCTGACCGTGGGAGAAGGTGCCGCAGATGACGCTGACGGTCCCGTCCTTCTCGAAGCGCAGCCGCATGGTTTCTTCCGGTCTGCCGCCCGAGCCTTCGATGAAGGAGGTTAGGCCGATGCCGCGCCGCAACCCGCGCGCTTCGGAGGCCTTGCGGCGCGCCGGAAAACCGTCCCAGTCGATCGCCTTGCAGGCGTCGTCCTGGCACTTGGCGAAGTTGCCGCTGTCGATGGTCAGGCCCATCTGCGTCTTGTAGGGGAACTTGGTGACGTAATTGCGCTTGCGCATCTCGCGGATGTCGATGCCCAGCTCACGCGCCGCCTTTTCGACCAGACGGTCGATCAGGAAGTTGGCTTCCGGGCGGCCGGCGCCGCGGTAGGTATCGGTCGGCACGGTGTTGGTCATCACCGCCTTGCACGAAAAATAGAGTACCGGAATGTCGTAGAGGCCGCCGACGATGCGCCCGCCGCCGTCGATCGGCAGGCGCGCGCCGTTTTCCGTCACCCAGGCGCCGATATTGGCGTACATCTGGACCTTGTAGCCGAGAATCCTGCCGCCGGCATCGAGCGCCAGTTCGGCCCGGTCGATCTGGTCGCGCCCGTGAAGGTCGGACACCATCGTTTCCGAACGGTCGCCAAGCCACTTGACCGCGCGGCCGAGCTTCTTCGCCGCATAGGCGATGGCGACGATCTCCGGGTAGATTTTCGAGCGCGTGCCGAAGCCGCCGCCCGTATTGTCGGAGACGTGGCGCACCCTGGATTCGTCGCCGCCGAACAGCAGCTCGGAGATCGCGCCCTGGACGCGCCGGCCGCCCTGGAAGGGCGCGTAGATGGTCATCCGGCCGGTCCCGGTGTCCATGTCGGCGAGGCAGCACTTGGGCTCCATCGGCACCGGCATGACGCGATTGTTGACCAGTTCGATCGAGACGACCTTGTGCGCCTTCTTCGCCGCCGCCTCGTAGGCGTCGGGCGTCTGGTTCTCCCAGTGCAGGCAGAGATTGTCTGGCTGCTCGTCATGAATGGCGGGTGCGCCCTTGGCCAGCGCATGGACCGGATTGACGACGGCGGGAAGGTCTTCGAGGTCGAAGACCACAAGTTCGGCGGCGTCGCGCGCCTGAAAGGCGGTTTCCGCCACCACCACGGCGATCGGCTCGCCCGCGAAGCGGATCTTGTCGGTGGGGAGCGCGAGGCGCTTGCTGCGGAACATGACCTTGCCGGAGAGGTCCTTGAGCGCGGCATCGGTGGCGACGCGGCCGACGCCATCGGCGTCCATGTCCCTGCCGGTGTAGACGGCAAGGACGCCCGGCGCCGCCTTCGCGGCCGAAGTATCGACGCCCTTGATCCGGGCATGGGCGACGGAGGCCCGCACGAAGGCGAGATGGGCCTGACCGGGCACGTTCACGTCGTCGGTGTACCTGCCGCCGCCCTTGAGCAGGCGCTGGTCTTCCTTGCGCCGGACCGGTTGGCCGAGGCCGAACTTTTCGCCAAACGTGCTTTCCATGCTTCCTCGTCTCCGCCGGACGGCGGGATCCCTTCGTTCTCCCGGCGGGGCAGGCTGCCCGTGGCCGACAGGCGCCCGTCGGCCACGGCTTCTGCCGCGGCACCGGACGCGCTCATTTTTCAATGTGATGGCGCCTGGTTTGATCCGGGCGCCACGCGTGGGCGAATTTTATAGGCTCGGGCGCAAAAGGCCAAGGGTTTCCGCGGGGAGGGCGGTTTCTGGGAAGCCCTGACGATGGCCTATGGCCCGATAAAAAGCCTGAGGGCTATGGCCCGATAAAACGAAGGGGCATAAACTTCGCCCGGACCCGATACAAATCCTCTCTGTCCCGGCCCCCGGTCGGGGCGCCGATAAATCACCCCGGGAGTGCCGAATGACCGTCATCGATGCCGACGCCCACGTAATCGAAACCGACCACACCTGGAGCTATCTGAAGGGGGACGACCGCCGCTTCGCCCCGGCCATCATGCAGCAGCTCTCCGGCCAGTTCGGCCAGACCAACCGGGGCAACAAGTCGAAGGAATGGGCGATGTTCGAGACCCACGTCCAGCCGTGGGACCGCAACGTCAACATCGAACAGACCGGCGAGGAATCGCGCAACCTGACCGACGTGTCCAAGCGCCTTGCCCACATGGATGAACTCAAGATCGACGTGCAGGTGCTCTACCCGACGATCTTTCTCGCCCCTTGCGCGCGCGACGCGGCGGCCGAATTCGCGCTTTACCACGCCTACAACGAATGGATGGCCGACATCTGGCGCCAGGCGCCCAGGCGCCTCTACTGGGCGGCGATGATCCCGATGGCGTCCATGCACCGCATGCGCGAGGAGCTGGAATTCTGCAAGGCGAACGGTGCGGTTTCGATTTTCCTGCGCCCCTTCGAATGCGAACGTCCCGTGTTCGACAGCTACTTCGATCCGCTGTTTGCTGCGGCGCAGGAGATGAACCTGCCCGTCACCTTCCATTCGGGCAACGCGGCCTACACGCTGCACGACTTCCTCGAAGGCCACAACTTCGCCAAGTTCAAGCTGGCGATGCTCGCCACTTTCCACGGTCTTCTCGAATTCGAGGTTCCCAAGCGCTACCCGAACCTGCGCTGGGCCTTCATCGAGGCTTCCGCGAGCTGGGTGCCCTATGCCCTGATCGACGCGGAGAAGCGCCTGCGCCGCAAGGGCCGTCGGCTGTCGTCGGACCCGCTCGGGGACAACAGGATCTACGTGACCGTCGAAGTGACGGACGACATTCCCTACGTCATCGACCGCGCGGGCGACGATAACCTGATCGTCGGCACCGACTACGGGCACACCGATACTTCGGCCGAGATCGAGGCGCTGCGTATCCTCAAGGAAGGGGGCAAGGTCGCCAAGGCGAGCGTCGACAAGATTCTCGGCCCCAATTCGGCCCGGCTCTACAACCTCGGCTGATCCGGGCGCGGCGGAAAAACGGGCTTGGCGAACACCGGCCTGACCGCGATCTCCCCCGAATGTCATGCCCCGGCTTGTCCGGGCCATCTCGATGCGGAAGGGGATGCCCCGCATGACGCGGGGCATGACGTGGGGCATGACGTAAAGGGGGGGGCAGCCGAGGCGGCCGGGTCGTTACTCGGCGAACAGCCAGATCATGGCGACCATGATCAGGTTCGCCGCCGCGCCGAAGACCAGGACGGAAAAGGTCAGCGCCATGCCGATGACGCGCCAGCGCAGGTTTTCCGGCTCCCGGCTGACGCCCCAGGCGTGAAGCACGCGGGCGATCAGCAGCGTCAGGCCGAAAGCGTGGACGATCTCGAACGGCAGGCCCTGCGCCTCGGCCAGAGCGATCAGCAGCAGGGCGAAGGGCACGTATTCGGCGAAGTTGCCCTGTACGCGCTGCATGCGCAGCAGAACCGGATCGCCGCCGTCGCCCACGCCGACGCGGAGCTGGCGGCGGCGGCGGATGACGCGGATGCAGAGCGGCACGAACAGCAGTGCCAGCAGCGAGGCATAAAGCGAGGTGACGATCATGGCGGCGCTCCTCGGGCGGCGGTACGGGCGGCCCGGTCAAGGGCCATCGCCGCCGGTCCATCGGCAATTCGCGCGGGATTGTAGCGCAACGACTTTACCAAAGATTAAGGGCGGCGCATTTCGGCGCCGCCCTTTGGTTGCCGCGGACTTTCCGCGGCCTGTTCCTGCTCAGACCGGACCTAGTCCTTGTCCGAGTCATGCAGTTCGATGACGTTGCGGTCGGGGTCCCAGAAATAGAGGCTGCGCCCGGTGAAGGTCGCATCGCCGTGGCGCTCCTCGTCGAGGATGATCTTCACGCCCTTGCCCTCAAGGTACTTCTTGGCGCGGTCGTATTCCGCGGCGTCGACGTAGAACGCCGTGTGAATGTCGTTCTCGTCGCCGGGGTTGGGGTCGATCCTGTTCTTCGAATGGGTCAGCACGAAATAGTCGTCCTGGTTCTTGCAGAAGACCATGTGCTTGTTTTCGCGCACGAAGTCGAAGCCGAGAAGGTTGACGTAAAACTCCTTCGAGCGTTTGAGGTCGCTGACCGGAATGGTGAAGTGGGTAAGGCCCTTCATCTTGATCATGGTAATCTCCCTGTACCGTTTGCGCGTATTATAGGTGCGCCCGCGGGCGGCTGCCAGTGGGCGAGGGGAAGAAAGTCATGGATGCGCGGGTGAAATCGGGGGTCTGGGTCAAGGCGCAGGTGCGCCTGTGCGATATTGCCGGGCGCCCCGCCGCGATCCTGCGCCACGGCGACGACGATGTGGGGACAGTCATTCTCAAGCTCATCGGCGGCAACGGCCGCGTGCGGGTGCTGGCCCAGACGACGGCGCCCGAAGGGGGGCTCGCCTGGCATCGGCCGCTCGGGGCGGAGCCGGTGGCCGAGGCGGAGGCCGACGCCTATATCGCCCGTCAGGCGAAATTCGACCCCGACGTGTGGGCGCTGGAAATCCTCGACCGGGCCGGAAATTACGCGCCGGACGGCAGAATTCTCGGGTAATCCAAGGTTTGCCGGGGCTCCGACATCTGGTAGGATGCCGCCAAAACAAGAACCCTATATTTCAGGAGGAAATCATGTCGGTTGCCGAACAGCTTTCCAAGCAGCTCTCGGAAGACGTCCACCGCGAGGCGGAATCCCGCATCGTCAAGTTCCGCTACAAGAAGCCCGAAGACTGGCGCGAGCGCCCGAAGGTTTCCGTGCGTCTGTGCGATTCCGGCCTTCTGCGCGGCCATATCCAGGTGCTCAAGGCCAAGGGCGGCGAGAACAACCTGCATTACCATTCCAAGGTCGACGGCATGTTCACCGTGCTGTCGGGCCGCATCAAGTTCTACGGTCCCGGCGACGAGCTGATCGGCGAATTCGGCCGCTTCGAAGGCGTGCTGATCCCGAGGAACGCGCGCTACTGGTTCGAAAATACGAGCGACGAAGAAGCCGAAGTCATGCTGGTGCAGGGTTTCTACGAGCAGGGCGCCGTCGCCTCGGGCCGCACCGATTCGGCCCCGCGCAAGATCGCCGACGCGGGCGAAAACGACGCCACCAACAATCCCAGGCGCACCGCGGTCGTGAAGTAACGCAATCGCCGCCCGGCGGATAAACGAAGGGCCCCTCGCGGGGCCCTTCTTCTTTTCGGGGATGGCGCGGCGCCTCAGGCGCTGGCGCTCGCCTCTTTGCGCGCGGCGCGCTTGCGGTCGTTCGAATCGAGCAGGCGCTTCCTGAGCCGGAAGGTCTTGGGCGTGACCTCCACCAGTTCGTCGTCCGCGATGTAGGCGATGGCGTCTTCCAGCGACAGCCGCACCGGGGGAGTCAGCACGATGGCCTCGTCCTTCGAATGGGTCCGGATGTTGGTGAGCTGCTTGGCTTTCAGCGGGTTCACTTCGAGGTCGTTGCCGCGGCTGTGCTCGCCGATGATCATGCCGGCGTAGGTTTCCTCGCCGGGATTGACGAACAGCTTGCCGCGCTCCTCGATGTACCACAGCGCGTAGGCGACCATGGTGCCCTGGGCCATGGAGATCAGCACGCCCGAATTGCGGCCCTTGATCGCGCCCTTGAACGGCGCATAGCCGTGAAACAGCCGGTTCATGACGCCGGTGCCGCGCGTGTCGGTCATGAATTCCGAATGATAGCCGATCAGTGCGCGGGTGGGGGCGAGGAACACAAGGCGCTGCTTGGCGCCGCCCGTCGGGCGCATCTCGGTCAGTTCGGCGCGGCGCTGGCCGAGCTTTTCCATGACGGCGCCGGCGAATTCCTCGTCGACGTCGATGACCACTTCCTCGATCGGCTCCTGCTGCTGGCCTGTCTCGGGATCGGTCTTGAACAGCACGCGCGGGCGCGAGACGGAAAGCTCGAAGCCTTCGCGGCGCATGGTCTCGATCAGCACGGAGATCTGCAATTCGCCGCGCCCCGCCACCTCGAACTCGCCGGCCTGGTCGCTTTCGCGGATGCGGATGGCGACGTTGCCTTCCGCCTCGCGCTTGAGGCGCGTGCCGATCAGGCGGCTCGTCACCTTGTCGCCGTCGCGGCCGGCGAGCGGCGAATCGTTGACCGAGAACGTCATGGCCAGCGTCGGCGGGTCGACCGGCTGGGCCTTGAGGGGAACCGTTTCCTTGGGCTCGCAGATGGTGTCGGCGACGGTCGCTTCGGCCAGTCCCGCCACGGCGACGATGTCGCCCGCGCGCGCTTCGGGCACGGGCACGCGTTCGAGACCGCGGAAGGCGAGCAGTTGCATGATGCGCCCGTCCTCGACCTTGGTGGCGTCGCGGCTCATCGCCTTGATAGCCTGGTTGACGCGCGCGATGCCGGAATGGATGCGCCCGGTCAGCACGCGGCCCAGGTAGTTGTCGTATTCCAGCGTGGTGACCAGCATGCGGAAGGGCGCGTCGGGTTCGGCCTCCGGCTCGCGCACATGGGCGAGGATGAGGTCGAACAGCGGCGCCATGTCGACGCGCGGGCTGTCGGGGGCGTCCGCCGCCCAGCCCTGCTTGGCCGAGGCGAACAGCGTCGGGAAATCGAGCTGGTCTTCCCTGGCGCCGAGCGCGCTCATCAGGTCGAACATTTCGTTCTGCACTTCGAAGGGGCGCGCGTCCGGGCGGTCTGTCTTGTTGACCACGACGATGGGGCGCAGCCCCAGCTTGAGCGCCTTGCCGAGCACGAACTTGGTCTGCGGCATCGGACCTTCGGCGGCATCGACCAGCACCAGCACGCCGTCGACCATGTCGAGGATGCGCTCGACCTCGCCGCCGAAGTCGGCATGGCCCGGGGTGTCGACGATGTTGATGCGCGTGTCCTTCCACACGACCGAGGTGCACTTGGCGAGGATGGTGATGCCGCGTTCGCGTTCGATGTCGCCCGAGTCCATGGCGCGTTCGGCCACCTGCTGGCCCTCGCGGAAGGCGCCCGACTGCTTGAGCAGGCAGTCGACCAGCGTCGTCTTGCCGTGGTCGACATGGGCGATGATGGCGATATTGCGAAGCGCGGCGGGCTGGGCGGTGGACATGAGAACTGGCGGACCTCGGCTGCCCCGGCCGCCTCATGCGGCCCGCCCCGGCAAGCCGGGGGAGGGCGAAATGTGGCGCAAACATAGTGATTTGCGCGCCCGGGGCAAGGGTCTCAAGCGGCGCAGGCCGGAAACAGGCTGCGGAAGCGCGGATTTT
>CAXRES010000135.1:0-2692 GCA_964229575.1 Alphaproteobacteria bacterium | reverse complement strand
CTTGTCGAAGCGCTTGTCCTCGATCGTCGAACCGGCGGCCGGATCGGTCCTGAGCGGGCAGGGATGGACGACCAGCGATTCGAGGCCCGTCGTCCAGCAGCGCCCCTGCAGCGTGTCGATCGGTATCCATGCGCGATCGGTATGGGCGAGCAGCGCGCGCGCGGCGTCCTGCGACAGCAGGTAGGCGTGCGCGCCGCCGTGGGTGCCGGGAATACGCGCGAGCCAGTAGCGCCCGACGAGCGGCGCGATCAGGCGGCGACCCAGGCGGTAGATCTTTTCGCTGCCCAGAAACCGGATGATGTCCCATCGCCGGCCGCCGCCCGTCAGGGCGCGCAGCACGTCGGGGAAGTCCGGTTCGAAGATGACGTCGTCTTCGAGGATGACGGCGGCGGGAAGATTTTCGTCGATCATGCGCTGCATGATGGCGCGGTGCGACAGCAGGCAGCCCACTTCGCCCGGCGTCATGTCGCGCCCGAAAAATCGCCGCCGCCGGGGCCCGTCGTAATGCGTGCAGGCGTCGAGATCGAGGCCGGCGCCGACCACCGCCTCGACCACGGTGAAGGGCAGGCCGATGGCTTCGAGCCGCTCGGTCATCAGCCGGCGGCGTTCGACGTCGCGCGCCATGTTGATGAGGAAAACCGGCGGCAACGCAGGGGCGTGCGGGCCAGATGCGGGGCTGGCGGGTTCGGGCATCGGTCCTCCATGATCGGTATGACGCAGGATACCGTCGCAGGTGCGTCCGCTCAACGGTTGGCCGCGTCGGCGAAGCCGTGCGCCGTGCCTCGCGGCCGAGGCCGCTGGCGTCCGCGGCTTCTGGCGTCAGGTCGATCGTCTGCTACTTGCAGGCGATGAGCGAAGCCTCCGTGCCGGCCCCCTTGTAGGTGACGGTACAGGCCATGCCCGCTTTCAGCGCGCTGCGCTTGGCCTGCTTGCCCGCGACTTCGATCCGGGTGCGCGAGCCGGAAATACTCGCCTTGTCCGGCTTGCCGCCGGCGTCCTTGAAATGAATCTCGCGGCCTTCGTTGGTGATGGCGGTGATCGACGTTTCGACCTTGATGTCGGTCGGCTTTGCCGACTGCACTTCCTTCAGCATGGCGACGATTTCCGGCGGCTGGTCGAGCGCCGCGGCAATCGCCTTGCCGACCGGTTCGCCCACCAGCGGCGTGATGTCCCACTTGAGCTTCGCCGCGTCGGCCAGCAGCGCGGGATCCTTGTAGGCGGCTTCATAGGCCGCGCGCAGGGCATCGAGCCGGTCCTTGCGGATATCCGGCGGACCCGCGGTCACGCGGAACATGTCGGCCTGCGAGCCGATCAGCGTGATCACCGCCTTCTGCAGCGCCGTCGCGGCGATTTCCTCGCCGCGCTGGGCGGGCGGCAGATCGGCGGGCCACTCGCCGCCGATGCGCAGCACGAAACGACCGCGCCCCTGGCGCACGAAGTTGCCCTGGCCGCCGGTCGAGCCCATCTTGCCGACGACCTCGCCGCGCATCATCGCCATTTCGTCGTCGTTGCCGCTGTAGCCGGCGAGCAGCTTGAAATTGGCGCCGAACACCTTGGCCAGCAACTGGAGTTCCATGTAGGCGGAACTGCCGATGCCGGAAATCGCCATCGTCACCGGTTCCTTCGCCGTCTGGAAATCGGTGAAATTCCGGTAGGGCGATTTCGTCGTCACCACGATGGTACGGCTTTCGGCGGCCGCCTTGCCGATCCACGACATCTTGCTGAGATCGTAGCGAACGGACTTCGCTTTCAGAATCTGGGAATAGATGACGCCGGTATTGAAGGTGCCGATGGTCTGCCCGTCGGGCTTGGCGGTGTAGAGGAGGTTGGTGCCGAGAATGTGACCGGCGCCCGGCCGGTTGACCACCACGAAGGTGGAGCCCGGCAGGTGCTTCTCCAGGTAGCGCGCCGTCAGGCGGCCGTAACCGTCATAACCGCCGCCTGCCGCGGTGGTGACGATGTAAGTGACCGTGCGGCCCTTGTAGGCGTTGAGATCGGCGGCCTGCGCCGCGCCGAACGGGCCGGCGGCCGCAATCGTCAAAACGCCGAGCGCCGAACCGACGAGAGTTTTCCGGAAATCCATTGCCGTCTCCCTTGCCGGGCGCGCCCCCATGAAGGAGGGTGGCGCCATCCATCCGAACCGCGTTGCCGCGTTGTATCGTTGGGCTGAGATTGGCACAGTGAAACCCGCGAGTCCAATTTGGAGGCCCGATTTGGCGGTGAGGAGAAAAACACCTATGACGACATGGCTGACGACGTGGCTGGCGACGTGGCTGACGACATGGCCAAAACCGTCATGTCTGCCGCGCTTCGCGCTTGCCGCAATCCTTGTCATGCTGTCGCCGGCGGCGGCGCGCGCGGGCGGCGATGCGGGAGCGGGAAAGGCCGTGTTCAACAAGGTCTGCGCCAGCTGCCATTCGGGCAAGGCCGGGGTCAACGGCGAGAACGCGCCGAGCCTGTTCGGCGTCGTCGGCCGCAAGGCGGGCACGGCGCCGGGCTTCGATTATTCCTCGGCGATGAAGGCGTCGGGCGTGGTGTGGAACGATGAAACTCTCGACAAGTTCCTGCGCGGGCCGCTGCGCTTCATCGCCGGCGTGCGCAAGACGACGTTCAAGGCGCCGTCCGACGACGACCGCGCCAACGTTGTCGCCTACCTCAGGACCCTGAAGTAGGACGGACCCGCGACGCAAGA
>CAXRES010000134.1:0-10427 GCA_964229575.1 Alphaproteobacteria bacterium | reverse complement strand
CACCCTGGTGCGAAACGGGACCTGCCTCAAGTGTGACACCTGTGGAAGCACCAGCGGCTGTAGCTAGTCAGTACATACCTAGTGGTGTAGGTTCTCCCTGAAAACTAGAGGGGTGCCCGCAAGGACACCCCTCCTTTTCAGTGGGGGCCAACCGGCTTCGCGGACAGCGGCAGGAACATGGCGGGAAAGATCGAAAGCAGACTTGCGGAACTGGACATCGTTCTGCCCCAGGCGGCGGCACCCGCCGCCAATTATGTGCCGTTCGTGATCCACGGCGATTTGCTCTTCGTCTCCGGTCAACTGCCGATGGAGGCGGGCAAAATAGTCGTCACCGGCACGCTCGGCGCCGATGTGTCTCTGGATGACGGCCAGAAGGCCGCCCGCCTCTGCGCCATCAACATCATCGCCCAGGCGCGCGCGGCACTCGGCGATCTCGACCGGGTGCGGCGCATCGTGCGCCTCGGCGCCTTCGTCGCCTCGGCCGGTCGCTTCACAGACCAGCCCAAGGTGGTCAATGGCGCCTCCGACCTCATAGTGGCGGTGTTCGGCGAGGCCGGCCGCCACGCCCGCGCCGCCGTCGGGGTCAACGTCCTGCCGCTCGGCGCCGCGGTCGAGATCGAGGCCGTCATCGCCTTCGCCTGAACGCCCGGCCGTACGGCCCCGCCCCCGCCGCTCCTACGCAATTAGGCCTAAATTGCGCGGCATTTTTCCTTGCCTTAATACGCGTTTAATCAGACTCGGCGATGATGCCTGGCCCCGGCCCTTTTCCGCCGGCGCGTTCTGGACATCATGCGCAGAAAGCCGACCCTTCCCAGACGTTTCGCCATCCTCGGCGCGGTCCTTTTCCTGATCGCGGCGTCGGGGTTGACGTATTTCGACTACCGGCTCGCCGTCGAACGCATGGCGGACGTGCAGCACAGCGCCAGCATGGTCGCCGCCCGGACACTGTGGACCCAGTTGCAGAACTACGCCCTGCCGCTGTTCGGCATCAGCGAACGGGGCCCGCCGGTCCGCGGCATCCAGGCGCTGATCATCGAGGAGATCGACCAGCAGACCCGGGAAACGCTGCTCAACACGGACATCGACAAGATCAAGATATATGACGCTCACGGGCGTGTTCTTTACTCCACCGATCACGCGCAGATCGGGGACGACGATTCGAAAAATCCCCGCTTTCAGGCCTCCATCGCAGGCGAAGAGAGTTCCTACCGCGAAGAACTCGGTTCGATCGTCACCATTCACGGGCCGCAGCGAAACGTCGTGATGCAGGCGACCTATGTGCCGATTTTCAGCCCCCTCGACAACATCGCTCCCATCGGCGTCTTTGAAATCTTTACGGATTTTTCCAGGCTCGAAAAGGCGGCGCAGGTGCGGGCATGGGTCCGGGTTTCCGTGGTGGCGCTCGGCCTTGCCATTCTCTACGGACTGCTGGTTCTCATCGTCACCCTCAACGACCGCGCGCTGCGCAAGGCCGAGGAAGAACGCGGCAACGCCATCGCCGAAGTCGTCAAGGTCCGTGCCGAAGACGCGTCGAAATCGGCGTTCCTCGCCCACATGAGCCATGAGCTGCGCACGCCGCTCAACGCGATCATCGGCTTTTCGGAGTTCATCGAAAAGGCGGAAAGCCTCCACCTGTCGCAGGATAAAATCATCGAATATGCCGGCGACATCCGCATGTCGGCGGCGCACCTTCTGCGCATCATCAACGACCTGCTCGACCTGACGCGCCTCGACCTTGGACGCATCAGGCCGGAGGTCGACGCCGTCAAACTGACCGACGTCGTCCGCGAGGCCATGTCGATGGTCAGCACCCAGGCCGCCCAGGGCAACGTCACCCTCGCCTCCCGGCTGCCCGAGGAGCCGGTCGTGGTGCAAACCGACCGGCAGCGGGTCAAACAGATCCTCGTCAACCTGCTGTCGAACGCCGTCAAGTTCACGCCCGAACTGGGCAGCGTTACAGCCATCCTGTCCGTTCATCCGGCGGACAACCTCGTGCTGCTCCGGGTCGTCGATACGGGGATCGGCAGGAGCGGCGACGAAACCAGCGATCGCCTCAACATCCTCAAGTACGGCGATGCCATGATCGCGCGCAAGCTCGCCGGCGGCGGCCTCGGCCTGCCGCTGTGCCAGCGTTATGCCAGGCTGCTCGGCGGCGACCTGCGCATCGAAAGCGAACTCGGCAGGGGCACGACCGTCACCCTCGAAATTCCGCTGCGTCCCCGCGCGATCGAACCCTCGGCCGACGACAAACAGGCCTCCCCCGGCGAAAGCGCCGCCGCCTGAGGGCGCGGCGAGCCCGTCCTGCCGGGCACTCCCCACGCCTGCACGAGGGCAGGTGGGATGCGCGCCTGCGCGCGTGTGCTGTCAGATGCGCGCCTGCGCGCGCGGTGCTAATCTCTCCCCATGCCCGATGGAACGGATGGCGCCGAAATGAGGCTGCTCGGCCGCGTGCGCGAGGTCGCGCGCGAGGACTGGGACGCCCTGCTCGCCGCGAGCGACCCCGCATTCAACCCGTTTCCGTCCTGGGACTTCCTCGATGCGCTGGAAACGACCGGCTGCGTCGGCGGCAGGACCGGCTGGCTGCCCCGCCACCTCGCGGTGTTCGACGGCAAGGGGCGGCTCGCCGCCGCAGCGCCGATGTACGCCAAGGGCCATTCCTACGGCGAATATGTCTTCGACTGGGCCTGGGCCGAAGCGTTTGAGCGGGCAGGAGGGCGCTACTACCCGAAACTGCTGGCCGCCGTGCCCTTCTCCCCCGTTCCCGGGCCGCGCCTGCTGACCCGCGCGGATGGCGCCGACGACCTGCGCCGCATCCTGCTCGGCGGGCTGGTCGAGGCTGCCGGGCGCGCCGAGGTCTCCTCGCTGCACATCACCTTCCCGACCGAGGCCGAATGGCGATTGGCCGGCGACAACGGCTTTCTGCTGCGCGAAGGACGGCAGTACCACTGGCATAATGAGGGCTACCGCAGCTTCGACGATTTCCTCGCCGCGCTGTCGTCGCGCAAACGCAAGAACCTGCGCAAGGAGCGCGAGCGGGCGCTGGAGAACGTCGAGGTCAGGCGCCTGACCGGAACCGACATCGAGCCCGCCCACTGGGACGCCTTCTTCGACTTCTACGTCGATACCGCGTCGCGCAAGTGGGGCAGCCCCTACCTCAACCGCGAATTCTTCCTGGAACTCGGCGCGCGCCTGGCGCACCGCATCCTGCTGGTCATGGCCTTCCGCGACGGCCAGCCGGTGGCGGGCGCGCTCAACCTGTTCTCCGACGACGCCGTCTTCGGGCGCAACTGGGGCTGTTCGGAGGACCACCCGTTCCTCCACTTCGAATGCTGCTATTACCAGGCCATCGACTTCGCCATCGAGCGCGGCCTGAAGCGCGTCGAGGCCGGCGCCGGCGGCCATCACAAGCTGTCGCGCGGCTACCTACCCGCCGCCACCTATTCCGCCCACTGGATCGCGGACGCGGGCTTCCGCCAGGCGGTCGATCGCTTCCTGAAGGCGGAGCGCGCCGAAGTGGGGCGCGAGCGCGCGGCACTCGCCGCCCACACGCCCTTCCGTCATGACGACGGCGCCGCGCCCGCCTCCGCCCCGAGCGGCGAAGAGGACGAGGAAGGGTTTTAGAGAGTTGTCCGCCAATGTTGGCCGCAATTACGGCAATGGCATCGCCGCCGGGATAGCAGAATCGGAATTGCAAGCATGAGTAAGGTCAGAGGCAAACTAAGCCACGAATATAGCTGTGCCACGTCGGATGATCCGCAATTGGGGCAATGTTCACCTGATGAGGCAGGCTCGTACCCGGATTCGCATCGAAGGAAATCATGGGCTTCTTCTTTGGCTTGTGCCGGAACCATGATGCGCAGACCTCCCAGCGCCAGTTCATAATGCCACGCCATCTGAGCCATTCCCGCGTCAAATAAGAATGCGGGAATGCCGGCGGAATCAAGAGCCGCACAAAGAACTCGCGCTTCCGCCATTGTCGCCACGCGCCGAACGCAAACGAGCCCCGACGGGAGAATGTCGAGGCTCGTCATCACCACGATACGTGCGGACTATTCGACCAGCGCCGGCACCTTGGGCGGCTTCTTGGTGATCTGCCTGGGCTTCTTCTCGCCCTTGGGCGGGCGGGAGACGATGTCGAAGACCGGCTTGTCGTCCTTGATCGAGACGCGCACCAGGCCGCCCTTCGCGAGCTTGCCGAACAGGAGTTCGTCGGCGAGCGGGCGCTTGATGTTTTCCTGGATGACGCGGGCGAGCGGCCGGGCGCCGAATGCCTGGTCGTAGCCCCTCGTCGCCAGCCACCTACGCGCCTCTTCCGTCAGTTCGATGTCGACGTCGCGCTCGGCCAGCTGGCCTTCCAGTTCCAGAACGAACTTGTCCACCACGCGGGCGACGACCTCGGGCGCGAGGCCGGAGAACGGGATCACCGCGTCGAGACGGTTGCGGAATTCCGGCGTGAACATGCGCTTGATCGCGTCCTCGTCCTCGCCGACGCGCGCTTCGCGCTCAAAACCGAAGGCGGGCTTGGCCATGTCGGCCGCGCCGGCGTTCGTCGTCATGATGAGCACGACGTTGCGGAAATCGACCTTCTTGCCGTTGTGATCGGTCAGCTTGCCGTGATCCATGACCTGCAACAGCACGTTGAACAGGTCGGGGTGCGCCTTTTCGATTTCATCGAGCAGCAGCACCGCGTGCGGATGCTGGTCGATGGCATCGGTCAGGAGGCCGCCCTGGTCGAAGCCGACATAGCCCGGCGGCGCGCCCAGCAGGCGCGATACCGTGTGGCGTTCCATGTATTCCGACATGTCGAAGCGGATCAGTTCGACACCCTGGATGCGGGCGAGCTGGCGCGCGACTTCCGTCTTGCCGACGCCCGTCGGGCCGGAGAAGAGATAACTGCCGATCGGCTTTTCCGGCTCGCGCAGTCCGGCGCGGGCGAGCTTGATCGAGCTTGCCAGCGCCTCGATCGCCTTGTCCTGGCCGAAGACCACGGTCTTGAGGTCCGCTTCGAGGCTGGCCAGGCTTTCCTTATCGTCCGACGACACGGTCTTGGGCGGGATGCGGGCGATCTTGGCGACCACGGCCTCCACGTCCTTCACGTTGATGATCTTCTTGCGCCGGGATTCCGGCACCAGCATCTGCGCCGCGCCCACCTCGTCGATCACGTCGATCGCCTTGTCGGGCAGCTTGCGGTCGTTGATGTAGCGCGCCGCCAGTTCGACGGCCGTCCGGATCGCGTCGTTGGTGTAGCGCACGCGATGGTGCCGTTCGTAATACGGCTTGAGGCCCATCAGGATCTTGATCGCGTCGGGCACCGTCGGTTCGTTGACGTCGATCTTCTGGAAGCGGCGCACCAGCGCGCGGTCCTTTTCGAAGTAGTTGCGGAACTCCTTGTAGGTGGTCGAGCCGATGCAACGCAGCCCGCCCGACTGCAGCGCGGGCTTGAGCAGGTTGGAGGCGTCCATCGAACCGCCCGACGTGGCGCCGGCGCCGATCACCGTGTGGATTTCGTCGATGAACAGGATGGCGCCGTCGTGCTTTTCGAGGTCCGACAGCACGGCCTTGATGCGTTCTTCGAAGTCGCCGCGATAGCGCGTGCCGGCAAGCAGCGAACCCATGTCGAGGGCATAGATGGTGGCGTTCCTGAGCACGTCGGGGACTTCGCCCTTGACGATGCGCCGCGCCAGGCCTTCGGCGATGGCGGTCTTGCCGACGCCGGGATCGCCGACATAGAGCGGGTTGTTCTTGGTGCGCCGGCACAGAATCTGGATGGTGCGTTCCACCTCGTCCTCTCGGCCGATCAGTGGATCGATCCTGCCGTCGCGCGCCTTCTTGTTGAGATCGACGCAGAAGGACTCGAGCGCCTCGCCCGCCTTCTTTTCCTTGCTCCCGCCCTGCGACTGGGACGAAGAAGACGAAGAGGATGACGAGCGCCTGCCGCCCTCGTCTTCGGTCGAGCCGCGCACGCGCCGGTCTTCGGAGCGGCCGACCTTGGCGATGCCGTGGGAGATGTAATTGACCGCATCGAGCCTGGTCATCTCCTGCTCCTGCAGGAAGTAGACGGCATGGCTTTCCCGTTCGGAGAACAGCGCCACCAGGACGTTGGCCCCGGTCACCTCCTCGCGGCCCGAGGACTGCACGTGAATGGCCGCACGTTGCAGAACGCGCTGGAAGCCGGCCGTGGGCTTGGCGTCCTCCGGCCGGTCGAGCACCAGGCTTTCGAGTTCGTTGTCGAGGTAGGTCTTGAGGTCGGTGCGCAGCCGGTCGAGATCGACGCCGCAGGCCCTGAGGACGGCCACCGCGTCCTGGTCGTCGACCAGCGCGAGCAGGAGATGCTCGAGCGTCGCGAATTCATGGCGGCGCTCGTTGGCGAAGGCAAGGGCGCGATGCAGGGTCTGTTCGAGATTGCGCGAGAGCATGGGCTAATCCTTCTCAAGAATACATTGCAGCGGGTGCTGGTGTTTGCGGGCAAAGTCCACGACCTGCGTCACCTTCGACTCGGCGATCTCGTAAGGATAAACGCCGCAGATCCCCACGCCCCGACGATGGACATGGAGCATGATCTGCGTCGCATCTTCCTGCGATTTGTTGAAAAAACGTTCCAGCACATGCACGACGAACTCCATCGGCGTGTAGTCGTCGTTGAGCATGAGCACTTTGTACATGGAGGGTTTCTGGGTTTTCGGCCGGGTGACCGTAACGACCCCCGTCCCGGCGCCGCTGCCGCCACCGGGTTGGCCCGGGTCCTCGTCCCCGCCGCCCGAAGTCGCGTGGACGACCCTGGCGGGGATGGGCGCCGTGTTCCATATCAGCTCGTCTCGCACGTTCATGGGAACCGGAAGAGCTACGCGCCAAAAACCAGATCGTACTGTTCGCATCATAGGGCGATTTCCCGCCCCTTGTCACGCGGCTGTGGCACCGATGGTGCCCTTGCCTTCAAAAAACCACATCATGCGGTAGCAGTATAGCGGACAAGCCTTAAAAAGGGTTGAAGTTATCCTTGATGCCGTCCGGCGTGATGACGAGCTGGTAGTGTTGCACGCTCTCGCGCTCGTCCTTGTCGAGGCGCCAAGCCACCTCGCGCGCCGGGTTGAAGGCGACGCCGGTTTTATCCACAGCCATCAGCGGCCGGGCCAGCTTGACCGCGTCGAAGCGGGCGGACGGATGCGCCCAGCCGTTGAAGGTGAAGCGCCCGCTTTCGCAGGCGGCCGCGATCCAGAAGAAGCCCCAGGACCGCACCCGGGTTCCCGCCGGCGGCGGAGTGTCGAAGCCGCTGGCCCTGAGCGCGTCGCGGATGTCGCGCAATTCGCCGCGGCCGATGCGGTGCTTTTCGGTCTTGCCGCGCCAGGGGGCCAGCGGATCGCCCAGGCTCACCCCGCTGCCCAGCCAGTTTGCCTCGCCGAAGACCTGGATGGCGACCTCGGCGCCGCCTTCGGCGTCCGCCGTCAGGTCGTAGGTGCGCACCTGCTCGTTCCAGTTGCCGTTATAGACGATGCGGTAGCGATCCGGCCCGCCGGCCCGGCAATAGGACCTGAGGTCATCGGCGTTGAGATAGCTGAACCAGGCAAACGACCGGGTGACGGGGTTGTCGCTCATGCCGGCGCGATAGGTACAGCCGGCAAGGCCGAGAACAAGGGTGGCGGCGAACAGGCCGGCAATCAGCGCGAAAGATCTGCGCAAGGCGGGTCTCCCCTGAAGGTACGGTAAAGTCGTCCTGTCATCTTACACCTTCGCGCTGAATCGCCGATGAACCGCTACGGCGGGTACCGCGAGCCGGCGGCCAACGGCCACCGAGAAGACCACGGAAACCGGAAAAAAGTATGGTTTGAAAAATATTAACGACCCGCCGCTAAGCTGTGGACAGCGATTCTTTCATTATTTACAGTGCTTAATAAGCCGTCCTTGGGACGGGCGCAGGCCTTCGTGGGGGACCGGTTGGTCGAAATGGGCTTTTTCAGCGATTTGCGCCGAGGCTTCGGCAGGACACCTTCCCCGGCAGGAGCGCGGCTGCGGTTCCGCGTCGTCGCGGCCCTCCTTGCCTTGTTCGGCCTGCTCGGCGGCCTTGCGGGACCGGCGTCTGCCAAGTACGCGGCCGTGGTCATGGATGCCCGCACCGGCCAGGTCGTCTACGCCGCCAACCCCGACGCCCGCCATTACCCGGCCTCGCTGACCAAGGTGATGACCCTTTTCCTCGTCTTCGACGCGCTCAAGGCGGGCGAACTCAAGATGACGGACAAAATCACCTATTCGGCACAGGCCGCCCGCCAGCCGGCGTCCCGGCTCGGGCTCGAGGTCGGCGAAACGATCACGGTGCGCGAGGCCATCCTCGCCCTCATCACCAAGTCGGCCAACGACATCGCCACCGCCGTGGGCGAACACCTGGGCGGCAGCGAACGCAAATTCGCCGAAATGATGAATGCCAAGGCCGAGGCGCTCGGCCTCAGGGATACCCACTTCCGCAACGCCTCGGGCCTGCCGCACCGCCAGCAGCTGACCACGGCGCGGGATCTCGCCAGGATGGTGCGCGCCCTGCAGACCCGGCATCCCGAATACTACAAGCTGTTTTCCACGCGCAGCTTCACCTATGGCGGACAAAAGATCGACAACCACAACCGCCTGCTCGACCGCTACGAAGGGGCCGACGGCGTCAAGACCGGCTACATCCGGGCCTCGGGCTTCAACCTGGCGGCCTCGGCGGTTCGCGCCGACCACCGCCTGATCGGCGTGGTGATGGGCGCGAGTTCGCCCCAGGCGCGCGACCTGCACATGATGGGCCTGCTCGAACGCGGCTTCGAAAAGGTCACCCAGGGCCGCTATATCGCCTACAATTACGACCGCAACATCCAGGCCCATGCAAGCGAGCCTGCGGCGAACGCAAACAAGGTCGAGCGTGCGAAGGGGGCCAAAGGCCAGGTCCGCCTCGCCCGCCTGACCCCGCCCAAGCGCCCGGCCGAACTGGCGCCGACGACGGGCGAAGGCTCGTCGTTTCAGCCCGAACTGGCCGCCGCGAGCGAATCCAGGCCGCGCGACTGGGAAATCCAGGTCGGCGCCTTCTCGCGCATGGCCCCGGCCCACCTGACCGCGACGCGCGCCCAGCGCCGCCTGCCGAGCCTGCTGGCCCATGCCCGGGTCAACGTCGTGCCGACCCGCGAAGACGGCAAGACGATCTACCGCGCCCGCCTCGGCGGGCTGGACGCCGATCGCGCCGAACAGGCCTGCGAGCTGCTCAAGGACAAGGGCATCGATTGCAGGCCGGTGCCGCCCGAAAGTTTCACGGCGGTCGCCCCTTCCGCGGGCAGATAGTCCCCCCTACCCCGTCCGGCCGATCCGTTTCAGGAAATTGCGCTTGTAAAGGCGCGTCCATGCGCCGAGCGCGAAGACGCGCGGGCTCGCGCGCAGGGCTGGCGTCGGCAGGTAAACGCCCGCCGCGATCATGCGCCCGCCCGCCACGACCCCGATCCTTGCCCGGCGAGAGCTGGCCTCGAAGGCGTCAAGGCAGGCGAGCGCGCCGGGGCCGACGCCGTCCACGACGACACCGGGCGCATTGGCCCCCGCGGCGCGCACAAGGACGGGAAAGCGCTTGCCCGCGGCATAGACGGCGCGCCAGCCCGGGGCAAGCGCCCGGCGCGCGCGCAGCCGCGCAGCGTGGCGCCGGCCGATGACGCGCGCCAGCACGTCGGCATCTCGCAGGGTTCCGTAAAAAAAGAGCCGCGCCATCGCTGAACCGGGGCGTTGCGCGCCCCGCGCCTCAGAATTGCGGCGGGGCGACGCCGCTCGCGTCCAGTTCCGCCACCAGCGCGGCCTTCAGCCGCTCCAGCCCCGCCGCCGTCTTCGATTCGCAGCGCGCCACGAGAACGTCCTGGGTGTTGGAGGCGCGCAGCAGCCACCAGCCGTCGGCGGTCAGCACGCGCACGCCGTCGCAATCGTTGAGATCGGCCTTGCGCGCGAGAAGCCGCGCCTTGACCTCCTCCACCACCTTGAACTTGCGGCTTTCAGCGCAGGGAAAGCGCAGTTCGGGGGTATTGAGCACGGAAGGCAGCTCGTCGCGCAGTTCGGCCAGCGACCTGCCCGAACGCGCCACATAGGAGATCAGCCGGACCGCTGCATAGAGCGCGTCGTCGTAGCCGTAATAGCGGTGCGCGAAGAAGATATGGCCGCTCATCTCGCCGGCAAGCGGCGCCCTGGTCTCAGCCATCTTCGACTTGATCAGCGAGTGTCCGGTCTTCCACATCAGGGGCACGCCGCCGAGGCGCGCGATCTCGTCGAACAGGACCTGGCTCGCCTTGACGTCGGCGATGATGGTCGCGCCGGGCAGCGCCTTGATCACGTCGCGCGCGAGCAGCGCCATCATCTGGTCGCCCCACAGGATGCGCCCCTGCCCGTCGACCACGCCGATGCGGTCGCCGTCGCCGTCGAAGGCGATGCCGAGG
>CAXRES010000133.1:0-3229 GCA_964229575.1 Alphaproteobacteria bacterium | reverse complement strand
GGCGCCCGGCGGCCGGGCGTGCGGTCCCGGAAGCGGCCGGCGGCATGGCCGTTCCGGCGCCTCAAATTGCCTCTTTCACGGGGCGGTGAAGGCCAGTAAATTCCCTGCCGCGCGGGTTCCCGGCCGGTGCCGGTGCGCGGCCCGCAACCGACAAAACATTCACTTATCAGGTTCAAGGAGTAGATAATGAGCGACAACGACAGCGATTGGATGAAGGGCATCCGTGCGGCGCTCAAGGCGGCCGGTTTTTCGGAAGACAACAACATTGCCATCGGCATGGCCCATTCCATGCGCGCCGGCCGCGACGAAGCCTCCTTCACCTTGCAGGAAGGCAGGGAAATGGGCGCCGAAGTGGCGCGCCGCTGCAAGTACGGCAAGCGGTAACCAGTAACCAGGCAATTCAGGGCGCGGCGCTTCGTATGCCGCGCCCCGCGGCGGTTTCCATCGAGGCATCCTGGCGCGCGGCGGTGGTCGCGCGCCGGAAACGTCCGTTCAGAGGCATCCGTAAGGCCCAAGCGTAACCGCCGCGATGACGTTGGCGGTCCCTCTTACCAACCGAGGTTCCCCTCCATGACACGGAAGACACTCATCGCGTCCCTCGCGGCGGCATCGACGTTCGCCATCCTTGCGGCCCCGGCTTCGGCGCAGTCGGTCGAGAATTTCTACAAGGGCAAGAACGCCAACATGTATCTCGGCTTCTCCGCCGGCGGCAGCTACGACTTCTACGGCCGTCTGGTCGCCCGTCATCTCGGCAAGCATATCCCCGGCGGTCCTTCGATCGTCGCCCAGGCCATGCCCGGCGCCGGCTCGTTCAAGGCGGCGAATTACATATACGCCGTCGCGCCGAAGGACGGCACCGCGCTCGGCATCGTTTCGCAGAACGTGGCGCTGGAAGAGGCGCTCGGCAACAAGGCGGTGCGCTACAAGGCGAACGACTTCAACTGGATCGGCCGCACCACTTCGATCGTCGAGGTTCACCTGACCTGGAACACCTCCAAGGCCAAGACCATCCAGGACGTGTTCACCAACGAAACGCCGGTCGCCAGCACCGGTCCGGGCTCGCCGTCGGAAGGCTATCCGCGCCTTCTCAACGGCATGCTCGGCGCCAAGTTCAAGATCATCGGCGGCTACACCGGCTCGACGGCGGGCATGCTGGCGATGGAACGCGGCGAGGTCGACGGCGCGCTGACGTCGTGGAACACGCTCAAGGTGTCCAAGCAGGACTGGCTCAAGGGCAACAAGATCAACCTGCTCGTCCAGTACACGCTGGAACGTTCGCCCGAACTGCCCAACGTCCCGGCGGTGGTCGAACTGGGCAAGACCCAGGCCGACAAGGACCTGCTCGCTTTCTATTCGGGCGGCGGTGCCGTCGGCCGCTCGTTCATGACGACGCCGGGCGTTCCGGCCGAACGGGTGACGGCGCTGCGCCGCGCCTTCGATGCGATGACGAAGGATCCCGCCTTCCTCGGCGAGATCGAGAAGACCAAGTCGGAATTCAACCCGATGTCGGGCGAAAAGCTGCAGGAGCTGATCGCCAACATGGTGAAGGTCTCCCCCGACGTCATCAAGCGCATGCAGGGTTATCTCGGCGCGCCGAAGAAGGCGAAGCAGGGCTGACCGGCGTCCTTCATGCGAAATCGAACGGGGCCCGTCGCGGCCCCGTTCTTTTTTGTGCGGCGGATAAACTGATACAGTGAACGAAACGACGATTCGGGGGGACTCGGCATGGTTACTCTGGCGCTCGACCGCTACGACCGGCATTTTCCGTTCTTCGACGGCACGGCGAAGGTGCCGGGGCTCGATCTCAGGGTCCTGCAGATCGGCCAGGAAAACGCCCTGCGCGACGGTTCGCACCGTCATTCGCGCATGTTGAAGAAAGGCGATTTCGATGCCGCCGAGACCTCGCTGTCGTCCTATGTCGTCGCCCGGGCAAGCGGCCTGCCGTTCACGGCGATCCCGGTCTTTCCCCGCCGCCTGTTCAGCCAGGGGCAGATCTTCGTCAACGTCGACGCGGGCATCCGCACGCCCGCGGACCTCTCCGGCAAGACCATCGGCCTGCAATCCTTCCAGACGACGCTTGCGGTTTTGGCCAAGGGCGACCTTGCCGCCGATCACGGCGTCGATCTCCGCTCCATCAGGTGGCGGCTGCATCATGCCGACACGCTGGCCACCGGCAACGCGCGCGGCTTCGACATCGAGACATTGCCCGAGGGCACGGACCTCGGCCTCGCGCTGGCGAAGGGCGAGATCGACGCCCTGTTCTTTTCCCGCACGCCGCGCGTCGCGCCCGAACTGCAGGGACGCATCCGCCGCCTGTTTCCCGATCCGCGCGCGGCCGAAGAAGACTATGTGCGCAGCCACGGCTACTGGCCGATCATGCACATCGTGTCGCTGAAGGAGCAGGCGGTCGCCGCCGATCCCGAACTGCCGCGCAAGCTGATGGCCGCCTTCGCCGAAGCCGCGCGTATCTCGGCAGGCTATCTCGCCGATCCCAACTGGTCGCAGATCATGTGGGCGAAGTATGCGCTCGACCGGGAGCGCGAGGCCTTCGGCCGCTCGCTCTGGGTATCGGGCGTCGCCGCCAACCGCGCCAACCTCGAACGCTTCGTCGGCTATTCCCGGGACCAGGGACTGATCGACGGCCGCCTGACGGTGGAAGACCTGTTCCACCCCTCGGTGCTGGATACCTGAGGCGTCAGGGCAGGGGCGCGGGACAGGGAGGGGCGGGACTGGTGCCGGGTGAGGGATTTGAACCCCCGGCCTTCGGTTTACAAAACCGCTGCTCTACCGCTGAGCTAACCCGGCCGCGCCCCGCAACATAGCGACGCGCCGGGGCGCGGGCAAGAACAGCCGGGGCGCCTCAGGCGAGGAGCTGGCGGAGCGTCGTCGACAGGGCGGACTCGACGGCGACCAGCCGGGTCGCCGCGCGGTAGCTGGAGGACGCCATCATCAGCGTCGCCATCTCGTTGCCGAGGTCGACGTTGGGCATGGCCGAATAGCCGGTCGGGCTCGTGCCGTCGAACACCAGATGCGTGGCCGGGGTGACCGGCAGGAGTTTCGCGCTCACGCCGCCCTCGGCCGTGGTGACGCCGGCGACCGTCTTCGGCTGGTAGACGGCGCCGAGGATTTCGCCCGCCGCCGTCGCCGGCGCGCCGACGCGCGCGTTGACGATGTTCTGCGCCGCCGTCGCCATGACGGTGGCCTGATAGGCGAGCGCCTGCGCCGCCTG
>CAXRES010000132.1:0-8468 GCA_964229575.1 Alphaproteobacteria bacterium | reverse complement strand
AGGCCCTGGCACCAGCGGCGCCATGCGATGCGGTAGGCGCGTTCGACCTCGGCCGGGAAGCGGGAATAGACCTGCCTGACGCGGTCGCGCAGACCGGCCTTGAGCACGGCCAGTTCGTCTCTCTGCGTGGCCCAGCGCACGGCGATACGGAGGTAGTCGTCCTCGCTTTCGGCGATCCAGTCGTCGAGGCCGAGGGGGGCGCAGACCGTGCGGATGGAACGGTGGACGATCTTGCGGTGGTCGTAGAGCCCGATGACGGGGACCCCCATCCACAGGCTTTCGAGGGTGGAGATGCCGCCGCCCTGTGGGAAGGGGTCGAGGGCGATATCGACGCGGTTGTAGGCGTCCAGATGTTCACGTTGCCCCGTACCGCCAATCAGCGTCAGCTGGTCCTGCGTCACGCCGAAGTCCGCGAAGGACTGATGCACGCGTGCGCTGGTCTCCGCGTCGTCGAGCCCACGGTACTTGATCAGGAGATGGGCAGCGGGAATCTCTTGCAGGATACGCGCCCACAGCCGAAGTGCCCGGTCTGAAATCTTGTAGAGCCTGTTCATGACGGCAAAGACGACGCGCGAATCCTTCGGCCCACATGTCGGCACGACTTCGGGGGCATCTGCCGGCGGCAGGAACCCGAAGAACGTGTCGAGATAGATGGGGGATTCCGGAAAATGCGCTGCTTCTTCCGGCGCGGTGAAGATGGATGTCGTAAGCCGGTAGTCGATGGCGGACAGACCTGGCGCAAGATGCCCGATTCCGGTCATCTGAACCGGGGCCGGCCTGCGCGCGAAGGCGAGTAGCCGGTTACCTTCCGTATGGCCGGAGAGGTCGACCAGAATGTCGATCCCGTCGTCGTGGATCAGCCGAGCCAGTGAATCGTCGGACAGCGTTCTTGTTCTGCGCCATCCCGTCGCGGCATTCTGCAGCCGCGCTGTGGTGGCGTCTTCCACAGCGTTTTCGGCATAGCAGAAGACCTCAAAGCGCGCGGGATCATGTTCGAGGATCAGCGGCGCAAAGCCCTGGCAGGCCGAATGGCTGCGGAAGTCACCCGAAACGTAGCCGATACGAAGTCGTCGTTCCGGATTCCGATCGTTCGAATGGGATGCCGGCGTTGGCGTGAGCGGCCGGGCGAAGGCTTCGTTCCAGGCGGTGCGTTCCCGTTGCTGGGCGATCAGGTCTGCCTCTTCGTCGAAGTCCTGAAGAAAGATCACATTGGTGTGAAACGCTGCCGAGTTGGGCTCGATCTCCCGCGCTCGTCGGAAATGGGTGAAGGCCTCGCCGAGCCGCCCGTCTTCCTTGAGCTGGTCCGCAAGGTTGCAGTGCGCCTTGGCGTAGTCGGGCTTCAGCGCAATTGCCCTGCGGAACGCCTCCATGGAGCAATTGCGTTCGTTCATGGCGCGCAGCGCATTGCCGAGGTTAAACCAGGCCCCCGCAAAATCGGGACGGATCGCAATCGCCTGTCGATAGCAGTGCGCTGCTTCGGACGGTCGCCCCCCTTCGAGCAATGCATTGCCGAGGTTGCAATGGGCCTCGGGAAATCCCGGGCGGATCCGGAGGGCGCGGCGGCAGCTGTCGGCGGCGTCCTGCCAGCGCCCCAAGTCGTGGAGTGCCAGCCCCAGATTGTTGTGTATGTCGGCGCAACCGGGGCAGGCTTCGATGGCGCGTGTCATCAGTTCGATCGCGCGCCCCGAATCACCGGACTGACGCGCGATCAGCCCCAGCAGGTGAAGTGCGTCGGCATGGGCGGGATTCGTGGCGAGGATGCGCCTGAAGACGGCCTCTGCCTGTTGCAGATGACCGCTCCGGTATAGGCCGACGCCGGTGGTGAACAGCACGTCGGAGATGGCGGGCTTCGGTGTGCGGGGGCGAGGAAGAGCCGTTTCGGCCTTCTTGTTCTGGCGCCGTCGTTCTGCGCGATTCATTGATCTTTCCCTCCGATTGGAAGAGGAAAGCAGGGAAAACTTAATATTAATTAAACCAAGATAGCGAACAGGGGCTGCCCTAACCGCGCCCGCCGACGCGCGAATAAATCGCCCATGGCATCAGCCGGAGCGCCAGGGTGATCCAGTACCACCAGCGCGGAAAATAGGTGATGCCGGTGTCGCGGCCGAGGCGACCGACCACCCGGTCGGCGAGCAGCTTCGGATCGCCCTTGGGCAGCGGCGTCTGTTCTTTCTGCATCACGTCGGTATCGAGGAAGCCCAGCACCCAGAACTGGACCTTCACCGGCGTGCCGCGGGCGGCCAGCCGCAGGCTTTCGAAATAGGACAGGAGCGCCCGCTTCATCGCGCCGTAGACGAAGTTGCGTCCGCGCCCGCGTGCCGCCGTGATCGAGCCGAAGCCGACGACGGTGGCGCCGTTTTCCAGCAGCAGCGGCCACAGTTTCGTCACCGCCTCTGACGGCGCCAGGAAATTGACGCCGGCCAGTTCGCGCATGGTCGCCGTCGCGGTGCCGAGCCCATCGCGCAGCGCAAGCCCGATGGGCATCAGCAGTCCGTCGATGCCGCCCGCGGCCCGCGCCACGCGGGCGACCTCGTCGAGGTAGCGCGCATCAGCGGCGACGTCGGCGGCGACGATGTCGGCCTCGACGCCGTGGCGGTCGCGCAGCGCGCCGGCAAGCGCCGAAAGGGCTTCCGGATCGCGCGCCACCAGCACCAGCCGGTGGCCGTCCGCCGCCAGGCGATCCGCGAGCGCGCGGCCGAGGCCGCCCGAGGCTCCGATGATGACATAAGCCATGATCCCCTCCCCCAGAGGGCGGGGAGCATAGCATGTTCGGCCTCAACCGCGCAGGTAGTGCCAGATGAAGCTCGCCCCGGCGATGACGATGATCGCCTCCATGAGCAGGGTGTGGATGCGCAGGCTGGTGCGCTTGACGATCCAGCCCGCCGCCCAGGTACCGGGGAATGTGAACAGGCCGATCACCGTCGCCGCCAGGATGAGGTCGAAGGTCAGTACGTCGAAGCGAGAAAACGCGATGGCCTTGACGATGTTGATGCCGACCGCGATGGCCGCGTCGGTGGCGAGCAGCGCCTGCGAAAAAAGTCCGGCGCCCATCAGCACGGGAATCACGAGCAGCCCGGTGCCGATCATGGTGGAATTCATGAAGCCCCAGACCACGCCGAAGATGCCCAGCCCGCGCGCGCCCAGGCGAATTTCCCGATGCGCGAGCCAGCGGCGCAGCGGCACCGAAGCGATCAGCACGAGGCCGAGGATCAGCGCGATCGCCCGGTCGTCGAGGCGCGAATAGAAATAGGCGCCGAATATCGCTGTCGGCGCGGAGCAGGCGAACACCAGCCCCGCGGTCTTCAGGTCGAGCCCGTGCCGGTACACCCACACGCGGCCCGCGTTGTTGAACAGCATGACGATGCCGATCACCGGCACCAGCGCCTTGACGCCGATGATCGGTGCGATGACGGCGGCGATGATCAGGCCGCCGCCGAAGCCGCTCATGCCGGAAACGAGAGAGGCGAAGACGGTGGCGCCGGCGATGAGCGCAAAATTGGCGAGCGTGATGTTGCCGAGCGTGATCTCCGCCGCCTGTTCCATGCTCAGGCCCGTTCCGCTCCGTAATAGAGGGTGACCGCGTGGCGCGCCTCGGCGAAGAACAGCCAGCGTTCGGCGGCGATGCCGATGGTGCCGCCGACGGCGGCGAGCAGGGCCAGGACCGCCGCGATCGGCGCCGCCGCGGGCAGCATGGCGGCGCCGGTCAGCGCCATCGGCAGCGCGAAGGCGAGCGCGACGGCGACGCGGCGGAGCTTCAGCGCGTGCTTGCGCGCGATGCGGTAGCCCATCTCGCGCATGACGAAGTTTTCCTGGGTATGCGGGCTTTCGAGCAGGCGCACGGAGTCGCCGTCGCGGCCGAGCCCGGTGGCGCTCGCCACCGTCGGTCCGCCGGTGTCGTTGTCGCGGCCCCGCCAGTAGCGCCGCTTGAGGAGCCACCCCGCGGCGAGGAGCCCGATCGGCAGGTGCGTCAGCGCCGGATCGCCATTGCCGGTCACGCGCGCGAGGAAGGCGAGCCAGAGCGCCCCGCTCGCCAGCGCAAGGACGAGGTAAACGGGCGTCACCAGGCGATTGTGCCAGGCGCGGATCGTGACGAGGCTCTGGTAGATCATGCCGGTGCAGGCGACCGTGACGAGCGCCAGTACCGCGGCGATGCCTCCGGCGCAGACATAGGGGAAGGACAGCTTTCCGGCCACCGCCCAGCCCCAGGCGAACAGCAGGGCGGGCGGGAAGGTGGCGACGGCGGCCACCCCTTCGCGCGACAGCCAGGAGGTCCGCCACTGGCCGAGCGCGCGCCAGGCGCGCTCGGGATGGCCGAGATGCAGGGTGGAGGAGATCAGCCCGGCGGCAGCCGCACCCAGCGCCGCCGCCATGACCAGCCAGCCGAACAGGGCGTCGGTGGACAGGCGGCCGATGGCGGCAAGGGTTCCGGCGATCATCAGCATGCCGAAACCCGCGCCCGAGGACACCGTGAAGAAGATGACGGAATAGGCGGGATGCATCGGCTCCTCAGCGTGAAAAGACGCGGTCGATGAGGCCGAGGAAGCCGCTTGCCCGCTCGGGAGCCTCCACCGCCGCCTCGGCGCAGGTGTTGGCGCGCGGGCGCGGCGGCAGGTACTTGTTCGTCGGCCTCATGCCCAGTTCGGGCATCAGGTCGAAGCCGCCGCGCGCGGCGACGAGCAGCGAAACCTCCGACCCGGGGTCGGCCAGATCACCGAAATGGCGCGCCCCGGCCGGGCAGGTGGCGACGCAGGCCGGCACACGGTCGCGTTCGGGCAGGTTCTCGTTGTAGATGCGGTCGATGCAGAGCGTGCATTTCTTCATGACGCCGGCATCCGCGTCGTATTCGCGCGCGCCATAGGGACAGGCCCATGAGCACAGCTTGCAGCCGATGCACAGATCTTCATCGACCAGGACGATGCCGTCGGCCTCGCGCTTGTAGGAAGCCCCGGTCGGGCACACGGTGACGCAGGCGGGCGTTTCGCAATGCAGGCAGGACCGCGGGAAATGCACGGTGCGGCCGCCTTCGCCCGTACCTGTCTCGAACGCGTGGATGCGGTTGAACCACACGCCCGCCGCATCGGCGCCATAGGGGTCTTCGTCGGTGAGCGGCGCCGAATGGCCGCCGGTGTTCCATTCCTTGCAATTGACCGCGCAGGCGTGACAGCCGACGCAGGTGTCGAGATCGATGACGAGGCCGAGCGCCTTCGCCGTGCTTCGGGGCAGTGCCGTCATGGCAGGGTCCGCCGGAGCGGCGCCGGGCGCGGGTGGAAGTCTTCGCCATAGCGCAGGATGTCGGGCGCCGGATCGAGCCCCGGCGGGCGCGGCAGCACCGGGAACTGCGGCGCGGCGATGCCCGCTTCTTCGGGGCTGGCCTTGCGTACGCGCACGCGCTGGTCGAACCACGCGGCCTGCCCCGTCACGGGGTCGGAATTGCTGAGCCGCGCGCGCCCGGGCAGGAATTCCGGGATCAGGTGGTTGAACAGCACGCCCCTCGTCGCTTCCGGCGCATCCGCCGCGAGGTTCCACGCCCCCTTGCGCTTGGCGATGGCGTTCCAGGTCCAGATGGTGTGGCGCTCGACGCCGTCCATCAGCCGGGCCTGGCCCTTGATGCGTCCGGTCCGGCTTTCCACCCAGATCCAGTCGCCGTCGGCGATGCCGAGACCGGCGGCGGCGTCGCGGTGCAGATAGATGGCGTTGGCGCCGAGAATCTGGCGCAGCCAGGCGTTCTGCGAACCCCAGGAATGGTACATCGCCATCGGCCGCTGGGTGATGGCGTGCAGCGGGTAATCCTCGGTATCGGGCGCCGCGTGGGAGAGCGGCGGATACCACATGGGCAAGGGATCGAAATAGGTCTCGATGCGCGCGCAGATTTCGGCGGGCGGCAGGTGCGGCCCGAAGCCGCGCGCCGCCTGGCGGAAGCGCTGCAAGGGTTCGCAGTAAATTTGCAGAACGATCTGCTCGGCCGTGTCGACGAAGCCCATGCCCTTGGCCCATTCCAGGTATTCGGCATTGGCGTGGCGGTTCCACTGCATGCTGGGCGTGAGTTCGTGCGACCAGAAGCTCCCGTTCTGCTTGTAGCGTTCGATCTGACCGGGATTGGGCGCACCGCGGCCGTGACTTTCGCCGTCGGCGCCGCGCCAGCCGGCGAGCAGGCCGAGGCCGGGCCGGCGTTCGTGGTTGACCATGTAGTCGGCATAGCCGCCCGGATAGCGCGGCTTGCCGTCGGGCGTCACCAGGCCCGGCAGGCCGAGGCGGACGCCGAGGTCGATCAGCACGTCCTGGAACGGGCGCACGTCGCGGTCGGGTGCGAGGATCGGGTGACGGATGGCGTCGGCCGGGCCTTCGGCCGACGAGATCGGCCGGTCGAACAGCGATATGCAGTCGTGCCGTTCGAGATACGTCGTGTCGGGCAGGATCAGGTCGGCATAGGCGATCATTTCGGAGGCATAGGCATCCGAATAGATGATGTGCGGGATGCGGTATTCGCCGCTCGCCGGGTCGCGGTCGGTGAGCATCTCGATGGTGTGCGAGGTGTTCATCGACGAGTTCCAGCTCATGTTCGCCATGAACATGAACAGCGTGTCGATGGGGTACGGATCGCCCGCGTGCGCGTTGGCGATGACCATGTGCATCATTCCGTGCGCGGCAAGCGGCGCTTCCCAGGAAAACGCCTTGTCGATGCGCAGGGGTTGTCCCTCATCGTCGACGATCAGGTCGCCGGGCCAGGTCGGAAAGCCGAGCGGCGACCCGGCGAGCGGCGCCATCGGGGCCACTTCGCCGGGCTTGCCCGCGGGCTTGAGACCGGGCGGACAGGGGCGCGGGAAGGGCGGCTTGTAGCGGAAGGCGCCGGGGCAGTCGATGGCGCCGAGCAGCATCTGCAGGATGTGAATGGCGCGGCAGGTATGAAAGCCGTTGGAATGCGCCGAGATGCCGCGCATGGCATGCATGGCGACAGGACGGCCGGTGACGTGCGTGTGCCGCCGCCCGGCCCAGTCGGTCCACGGCTGTTCGATGCGGATTTCATGCTCGAAGGCGGCATCGGCCAGCTCGCGCGCCATGCGCCGGATGTGATCGGCCGAGACGCCGGTGCGCGCGGCGGCGATTTCCGGACTGTAGGCGGCCTCCATGCAGCGCCGGGCGAGCAGCTCGTAGGCCGGCCGCGCCATGACGCCGGGCTCGATCTCGACCGCGCCGGTGAGCTTGACGCGGATGTCGGAGCGCAGCGCGTTGGCCGGCTTTCCCGTGCGCCCGTCGATGGCGAGCGGATGCCCGTCGGCGTCGCGCGCGATGCTGCCGTGGTCGGGGCGCTTCGGCGCGTCGATCACCAGCCACGGCGCGTTGGTGTAGCGCGCCAGCCAGTCGTAATCGACCCGGCCCGCGGCGATCAGCTCGCGCGCGATGGCCATGACCAGCAGGCCGTCGGAGCCGGGCCTGATCGGCACCCATTCGTCGGCCACCGCCGAATAGCCGGTGCGCACCGGGTTGACCGAAACGAACTTCGCGCCGCGCTCTTTCAGCGTCGCGATGCCCTTCTTGATCGGGTTGGAATCGTGATCCTCGGCGACGCCGAACATCAGGAAGTAGCGGGCGCGCTCCCAGTCGGGCTCGCCGAACTCCCAGAACGATCCGCCGATGGTGTAGAGCCCCGCGGTCGCCATGTTGACCGAACAGAAGCCGCCGTGGGCGGCGTAGTTGGGCGTGCCGAACTGGCTCGCCCACCAGCCGGTGAATGCCTGCGACTGGTCGCGCCCGGTGAAGAAGGCGAGCTTGCGCGGATCGCTCCGGCGGATGTCGGAAAGCCATTTCGTCGCCAGGCCGAGCGCCTCGTCCCACTCGATTTCCTCGAACGGGCCCTCGCCCCGCGGCCCGACGCGCCTGAGTGGCTTCTTCAGCTTCGCGGGCGAATTCTGCTGCATGATTCCGGCCGAACCCTTGGCGCACAGCACGCCCTGGTTCACCGGGTGATCGGGATTGCCTTCGATGTAGCGGATCTTGCCGTCGCGCAGGTGCACGCGCACGCCGCAGCGGCAGGCGCACATGTAGCAGGTCGTCGTTTCGACCCGGTCGGAGACGGCCGGCGACGTATCGATGTTCCGATCCGCGAAACTCCGATCCTTGCCGCCCTCCGCCACGTTTCCCCCGACTGTACGGTTCTGCCGTTCTTTGTTTTAGCGATAGAGCGCGCGGGTGGCCTTGTCAATCAGGGCGCGGGGGCAACGCAGGGGCAAAGAAAACCGCCCTCCCGAGGCATCGGGAGGGCGGTGAAGAAGAAAGGTTCCGAACGCGGACCTAGAACGACTTGGTATAGGACAGAACGGCGCGTCCCATGTCGGCGGACTGGGAGTTGGGCAGGTCGTTGTCGACCCAGGCCAGCTTGAGCGTGCCGCCGAGCACGCCGGCCGAAACGCCGAGCGCCCAGGTGTTGTAGTCGTCCACGCCCGCGCCGCGGTTGTCGGAAAACCACTTGC
>CAXRES010000131.1:0-43176 GCA_964229575.1 Alphaproteobacteria bacterium | reverse complement strand
TTCAGGCGCCGACGTCGGTGATTTCCACGCCGTTACCGTCGGGATCGTGGAAGTAGATGTGCCGTCCCGGGAAGCTGCGGTGGTTCTGGGTGCCCGGCTGCAATTCCTCGATACCCCGGGCTCTGATCAGGTCGCGGGCGCGGTCGAATTCCTCGGGCGTGACGATGAAGGCATGATGGAAGCGCGTGCCCCCGGGACCGTTCGGCGAAACGTGGCCCGGATTCCTGTAGAGCACGAAAAAGTCCGGCCCCGCCTTCATGAAGGCGAAGTGATCGCTCACCCGCTCGATCTCGCAGCCGAGCAGATCGGCGTAGAACTTCGAGGACTTGACGTGGTCGCTCACCGAAATGGTGAAGTGCAGGATTCCGCGGGCATGCAGCGGACTGTCGGGAGTCATGTCGGTGGTTCCCTGTTGATCCGGACCGCCCGCCCGCCTCAGGCGAGCCCGTAGAGGCGTCCGGGATTGGTTTCGAGTATCTTGCGCGCGCTCGCCTTGGGCAGGTTTCCGTCCTCGGCCATGCGCTTGAGCGCCCCCACCTCCGTCGCCGAATCGCGGTGCCCGTAGTCGGTGCCGATGATCAGGTTGTCGTCGCCGATTTCCGACAGCAGCCACGGCAGATCGTCGGTGCGCTGCGTCGTGATGTAGAAGTTGACGCCCTGCATCGGATTCTTCGCCTGAAGTCCGCGCCGCGCAAGACGCAGCCGCGCTTCGCCCAGCACATAGGGCACCCATTGCGCGCTCGTTTCGATGAAGGCCCAGCGCAGGTCCGGAAAACGCGCCGGAACCTCCTTTTCCAGAAGCGATCCGAAGGATCCCATGACCGGAAACTTGAAGGTCATCATCGAATTCTGCGGCTGCAGCATGTCGTGGTATTCGTAGGAATCGACGCCGGCATGCAGGCAGATCGGCAGGCCGAGGTCCTGCGCCATTTCATAGAGCGGGAAGAAATAGCGGTGCGACAGCAGGCGGTCGCATTCCATGCCGCGCATGAAGATGCCGCAGGCGCCGTTGGCCTTGCAGAATTCCAGTTCCTCGCGGACCTTGCCGGGGTTGACCAGCGATTGCAGCGGCGGCACCAGGACCCAGCGCAGGCGCGTCGGTTCCTTCTTCCAGATTTCGGCGAGCCAGCGGTTGTAGCTGCGCGCCAGCGCGAAATCGACATCGGGTTCGCGCGTGATCGGGCGCAGGAACAGCGAGGGAAACAGCACCTGGACATCGATGCCGATCTCATCCATGTGGCGGATGCGCGCCGATACGTCGCGCATGTCGCGCGATTCGGCGGGCACGTCCTTGCCGACGTTGGTGCGCGACTTGATCTCGCCCTCGATCAGCCAGAAGTCGCCCTTGCGGTTGGGAATGTCCGGCGCGCCGTCGTTGGGATCGCGGATCAGGAGCTGCGGGCGGAAGCGCTGCTCGTCTTCGCGCATGAACGACCAGGTATAGGGGGTCTCGATGACATGGGCATCGGCGTCGATCGTCGGCATGATTTTCCTTCCCTGCGGCCCGCGCCGCTCTTGGCCGGCGGCGGCGGAAACCCGTCTCAGGGCGAATACTAGGACCACGCCCGCGGGCCCACAAGGGAGGGGCTTCTCTTGCCTCCCGGGGGGCCGCGTGGCACCATGAAATCCGAGGAAAAACGGGCCCCGGCCCGTGCAAAAACACTTTTTCGCGGGCGCGGGCGACCGCCTCGGCCCGTCGACCGTAAAGGGAGATGCCCCATGCCGCATGACGAAATCCAGTCCGCCCACTGGCACGAGATCACCTCGACCGACAAGAAGGCCGGCAAGGGCAGCTTCGCCACGCCGCCGATGCCCTACGACAGGTTCATGGAAGAAGAAGGCATCCCGATCCACCGCGACATCGGGGTTCACCGCGTCCAGGACCTGCCGATGAAGCCGTGGAAGCGGCTGGGCGGCAAGGGCAGCTTCATCCAGCTCTACGGCACCGAAGGCCTGTGGGGCTCCTACGTGGTCGAAGTGCCGGGCGGCGGCGCGCTGAACGAGGAAAAGCACCTGTACGAGGAGCAGTACCTGGTCTGCGAAGGGCGCGGCACCACCGAGATCTGGCAGGAAGGCGGCAGGAAGCAGGTCTTCGAGTGGCAGAAGGGCTCGCTGTTCGTCATCCCGCTCAATGCCCGCCACCGCATCATCAACGCGGCATCGTCGCCCGCCATCCTGCTGGCCGGCACGTCGGCGCCGAACGCCCTCAACCTCTACGGCAATACCGATTTCATCTTCAACAATTCCTATGTGTTCCGCGACCGCTACGACGGCGAGGACGACTATTTCAAGCCGAAGGACGATCTGGCGCCCGACCCGGTGCGCGGTCTCGCCATGCGGCGCACCAACATCATTCCCGACATCGTCAACTGCGAACTGCCGCTCGACAACCGGCGTTCGCCGGGCTACCGGCGCATCGAGCCGCACATGGGCGGCAACCGCTTCTACCTGTGGATCGGCCAACACGAAACCGGGCGCTACTCGAAGGCGCACTATCACGGCTCGGCGGCCGTGCTGATCTGCGTCAAGGGCAAGGGCTATACCTATACGTGGCCGAAGGAACTGGGACCGACGCCGTGGAAGGACGGCAAGGCCGAAGGCGTGCGCCGCCAGGATTACGAGGCCGTCGGCATGGTTTCGGCCGCGCCGATGTCGGGCGACTGGTTCCACCAGCATTTCGGCGTCAGCAAGGATCCGCTCAGGCTCACCGCCTGGTTCGGCCCCAACAACGCGCGCGGGCGCAAGCCCGGCCTGCCGGGCGTCAAGCAGCTCGATGCCGGCGCCATCGACATGCGCGCGGGCGGCAGCGCCATTCCCTACGACATGGAAGACCCGTACCTGCGCAAGGAATTTTCCGACACGCTCAGGGCAAACGGCGCCACGCTTCGCATGGAGCCTGAGCTCTACGATCCCAACAACGAAAAGGCCAAGGCCTGGGGCGGCGCTACGTTCTAGCGGCGGCGGTCGAAGCACCGGCCCCGCGGGCCGGGCAAGACAATGGCGCACAAGACGATGGCGCAAGGGGCACACACGGCGATCATCACGGGGGCGGCGAGCGGCATCGGGCGCGCCGCCGTCGCTTGCGCGCTTGAGGCGGGCTGGCGGGTCGCGGCGCTCGATCTCGCCGCCCCGCCTGCCCCCCAGGGTGCTGCGCCCGATCGATTCCTCGCGCTCGCCTGCGACGTGTCGCGCGAAGACGCCTGCGCGGACGCCGTCGGCGCCGCCGCGCGGCACTTCGGCGGCGTCGATACGCTGCTGCATTTCGCCGCCGTGCATTCGACCGGAACCTGGGACGCGCTCGACGCCGAGGCGTTCAACCGCACGCTTGCGGTCAACGTGACGGGATCGTTCCTGATGGCGAAAGCCGCCGCCCGATGGATGATGGATCACGGCGGCGGGGCGATCGTGCTGACCGGGTCGGGCTCGATCAATGTCTCGGGCCTCGGCGGGCACGGCCGCGGCGGGCCGGCCTACGTCAGTTCCAAGGCGGCGATCATCGGGCTGACCCGCGCGCTCGCCCGCTCGCTGGCGCCCTACGCCATCCGGGTCAACGCCGTCAGCCCCGGCGCGACCGACACCGCGATGACCGCCGACTATTCGCCCGAGGCAAAGGCCGCCGTCGGCCAGCGCACCCTCGCGGGCCGCATGGGCACGCCCGAGGAGATCGCGCGGGCGGCCATGTTCCTCGCCTCCGACGCGGCGAGCTACGTCAACGGCGAAATCCTCAACGCCAACGGCGGCGGCAGCTTCGGCTGAGACCCCCGCCGTCTTCCGCCCCGGATGACGGGCGGGCGGCCCCGGTGTATCGTCGTCCCGGCGGCAGAACCGGGGAACAACCCGGCACGCCGGGGGCCCCGAAGATCAACGCAGGGAGGAGCCGATGAGTGTCGAGGCGATGAGCGCGCCCTTGCGCGCCACGGTCAGCGAAGCGGAATGGCAGGTCAGGGTCGAGCTGGCGGCGGCGCACCGGCTGCTCGCCCATTTCGGCGTGACGGACCTTACCCACAACCACCTGACGGCGCGCGTGCCCGGCGAACCGGGACACATGCTGATCAAGGCCGCCGACGCCATGTTCGAGGAAGTGACGGCCTCGGCTCTCGAAAAATACGATTTCGACGGCAATCCGGCGCAGCCCGGCCTGACGGCGAAGCTGCGCGGCGGCGGCCTGATCATCCACGCCGGCCTGTTCGCGGCCCGGCCCGATGTGCAGTGCATCTTCCACACGCACACGCCGGCGACCATCGGCGTCGCCTGCCAGAAGCACGGTCTCCTGCCGATCACCCAGCACGGCATCCGCTTTCACGGCAAGATCGCCTACCACGACTTCGGCGGCTTCGAATTCGACATGCGGCAGCGCGCGCCCCTGATCCGCGACCTGGGCAAGCTCAACGTCGCGCTCCTGCGCAATCACGGCTCGCTCGTCTGCGGCGGCTCGGTCGGCGAGGTCTTCGTCGCCCATCACAACCTCAACCTCGCCTGCGAGGCGCAGGTGGCGGCGCTTGCCGGCGGAGCCGAGATCGTCGCCATCGCGCCCGAGGTGGTCGCCTACATGGAAGACCAGTCGCGGCGCAACGCCGACCGCACGACCGGCGGCGGCAAGGACTGGAAGTCCTGCCTGCGGCTGGCCCGGCGCGTCGCCCCGGATTTCAGCGACTAGACCGCTCTGGCCCGAAGGAGACCGTTGATGCTCAGGTACGTATCCGTTGCCGCGCTGGCCCTGGCGCTGTCCGCCCCGTTGCAGCCCGCCGCCGCGCAGTCGTCGAAGGAATTCTATTCAGGCAAGAACCTGCGCGTCATCGTCGGCTTCCGCGCGGGCGGCCTGACCGACCTCGACGCGCGCCTTGCCGCACGCTTCATCGTGCATCACCTGCCGGGCAAGCCGACGCCGGTCGTGCAGAACGTTCCCGGCGCGGGCAGCGTGCAGGCGGCGAACCAGCTCTACAACATCTCGCCCAGGGACGGCACCGAACTCGGCTCCGTGCAGCGCGGCATCGTCATGATGCCGCTGTTCGGCCAGACGGGCGTGCGCTTCGACGTGCAGAAATTCACCTGGATCGGCAGCCGTTCGGGCGAAGTGACGCTCGGCGTCGTCTGGGCCACCGTGCCCGTCAATTCGCTGGCCGACGTGCGCAACCGGCAGGTCATCGTCGGTTCGACCGGCGGCGGCGCCGACACGAACGAAATGCCGCTCCTGATGAACGCCACGGCCGGAACGAAGTTCAAGGTGGTCAAGGGCTACAAGGGCGGATCGGAAATCAATATCGCCATCGAGAAGGGCGAGGTCGAAGGACGTCTCGGCTGGTCCTACAACGCGCTGATGGGCACCAAGTCCCAGTGGGTGCGCGACAGGAAGGTGAAGATCATCATGCAGCTCGCGCTCAAGCCGCACCCGGCGCTGCCCGACGTGCCGCTGGCGCTCGATCTCGCCGTCGACGACGCCCGCCGCCAGGTGATGAAGCTCTATGCCTCGCGCCAGGAACTGGGCTTCCCGCTGCTCGCCCCTCCGGGCCTGCCGGCCGAACGCACGCGCGAATTGCGCGGGGCCTTTCTGGCCATGACCAGGGACCCCGGCTATCTCGCCGAGGCGAAGAAGATGCAGATCGAGGTCGACCCGCGCTCCGGCGAGGATCTCGAACGCCTGATCGCCGAAATGTACAAGACTCCGCCCGAGGTCGTGGCACTGGCCAGGAAGCTGATGACCGAACAGGGCATGATCTACAAGTAAGAGCTGCGGCAAAGGGAGGACTGCGCATGTCCGTGACGATGGAAGACCTGCAACGCTTTCGCGAGCTGGAACCCACCCTGCTCGACCTCAAGACCCATCTGGTGGCCGAAGGCATGACCTCGCGCCTCTTGATGCAGGGGGAGAATTCGACCTTCCGCGTCCTTTGCTACGCCCCCTGCCGGGGCGAGGACCACGGCCTGCACGGCCATATCGAGGAAGAACACGCCTTCTTCGTGCTGCACGGCGTGGCCGAGTTCAACACGGTTAACGGAAAACTGCCGCCGGTCGGGAAATACCAGGGCATCTTCCTGCCCAAGGGCTGCTTTTACGAGTTCATCAACCCGGGACCGGAATCGCTGGTCGTGCTACGCTGCGGCGCGAGCGCGATGAAGATCGACCGCTCGACGCGGCTCACCCCCGGCGGCGAGCCCATCCCCGGACGATCGAAGCGGCATCCGCACCTGAACGACGTCACATATCACGATGCCTGGCTTGCCTGACGGCGGACAGGAAAATCTGAAAAGGAACCTTGAGAAATGGCCGAAACGAAGTCCCCGACCGCGCAACAGGGCGGCAAGCCCGTAGAGCTTTCCGCCGAGCAGGCCGCCCAGGTCGTGCTGCCCGCGGCGATGGCGCTGCAGCGCAACTGGCTGAGCGCGGCGGTCAACATCGCCGGGTTGATCAAGGCCGGCCGGCCGGTCAATCCGGGCACCTTCGAGGACCTTCGCCATCTGCGCGAACAGGCCGAGGAAATGGAGCGCGCCCGCATCGCCCTGCAGAACCTCGACGCCGCCCAGAAGAAGCGCAAGGCGGCTGCCGCCAAGAGCAACTGACCCGCCTCAGTCCCGTCGCGCCGCTCGTTCGCCGGCGACGGCCGGCGACCGGGCGGCCCATATGCCGAGACCGAACAGCGCCACGACGCCCATCGCGCCGACCAGGTAGAAGGCGTTTTCGAGACTGACGAATTCCGCGACCGCCCCCATGATGACCGGCACCAGCGCGCTGCCGAACTTGTTGAACGACAGGCGCAGCGCGGCGACGCGGCCCTGCAGGTTGTAATCCACCGCCTGCGAAGCGATCGACAACATCAGCGGAAAATTGTAGCCCTGCCCGATGCCGCGCAGGCTGATGGCGACGGCCAGCGCGAAAAAGCTGCCGAGCAGCGGCGTGATGGCGATGGCGACCACCGCCAGCATGGTCATGGCGATCAGCAGCCAGTGGCCGCGCACGCGCGCGCTGAGCCAGCCGACCGTAAGCGCGGCAAAGGCCGAAACGCCGTTGGATATGCCGAGCAACAGGCCGATGCTGGAAGCATCGAAGCCCACCTCCTTCAGCCACACGCCGTAGAACGAATTCTGGATGCCCGATCCCGCCTGGCGCATGAAGGTGCAGGCCATGACCAGCGCCACCGGCGCGAGCGCCAGCAGGCGGAAGGTGGTGATGTAGTCGGCGAGGCTCGGCAGGATTCCCGGCCGATGTTCGGGCCGGGGCTCGGGCCCGGATGCCGTCTCGGACGCCGCAGGGCCGCTCTCCGGCGCCGCCTCGGCGGGTTCGCGCTTCGGCCGGGTATCGGGCAGCAGGAAGGCCGTCGCCGTGCCCATTAGTACCCAAAGGGCCGTGGCGACGAAGGCGAGCGTGGCGCCCATGTAGGTCCAGGCCAGTCCCGCGAGGATAGGTGCGGCAAAGCCGCCGAGGCGGGTCGCCGCGGTCAGGCGGCCGGCATAGACCGTCTGGCCCCTGAGCAGGACCCCGACCAGCGCCTGGGCACCGATCCACCCCGTGACCTCGAGAAAGCCCGAGACCATCTGCAGGGCGATGGCGCCGGAAGCGCTTGGCGCCAGCGGATAGAGCAGGAAGACGCCCGCCCCCGCCACGCCCATGACCATGATCACGGCACGCGGGCCGAAGCGATCCTGGAGCGCGCCCCCGTGAATGGAGAAGGCAACGACCAGAACCTGGCGGGCCGAGACGATCAGGCCGATCATCACCGGCGAGGCGCCGAGGTGAAGGGCCCACAGCGGGATGATGACGGAAACGATGAGGACCTGGCTGCCGACGAAAAACGCGACGGCATAGACCAGAAGCTGGGTACGCAGCGCAATGGCGCCCTCAGTGGAATTCACGGACGTTTCCCCCGTCATGCGGACCGATGGCCGCGCGGAAAAGCGCGGCGGGACCGCTTTTGCTCCAGCCTACACCGCGCCCACGCACGCCCGGGCGGCTAAAGGGTCGCCCGCAACTCGCGCGCCGCCGCGACCATCGCCGAGAGCTTGGCCTGCGCCAGCTCGCGGCTGATCGTCATCAATCCGCAATCGGGGCCGAGCATGACGCGGGCGGGATCGACATGATCGAGCAGCGTGGCGATGCGGCGCTTGACCTCGTCCACGCCCGGCGCCGGCGTGTTGCCGGGGTCGATGCAGCCGAACATGATGAGCCGTGAACCATAAGCCTTGAGCAGCGCCGGATCATAGTCGCTGCGCCCGAATTCGACGGTAAAACCCGAGATGCGCGTCTTCATCAGGGCATCGAGAAGTTCGGGATAGGTATGCTCGTGCTGGGGCGTGTCCCCGCCGGGATAGCCGTAGCAGAGATGCACGATGGTGGGCACGCTGATGCCGTCGAGGCAGCGATCGAGAGCGCGCGCGCCGTAGTCGAAGACCTTCCGGTGGTAGCGGGTCATCGCCGGCTCGTCGATCTGCAGCATGTCGCAGCCGGCCGCCTGAAGCTCCCTCAGTTCGGCATTGACCGCCGCGGCGATATCCATGGCGAGTTCGCCTTCGTCGCCGTAGGCCTCGTTCAGCGTGCTGTCGATCATCGTCATGGGGCCGGCCACCGCCATCTTGAGCGGCAGGCGGGTATGCGCCCGGGCGAACTTCAGGTCGTCGACCACGGCTGCGCTGCGCCGCCGCACGGGCCCCACGATGCGCGGCACCACATGCGGATTGACGCGGCCACGATATACTTCCTTTTCCCCCTTCCGGCGCATGTCGACGCCGTCCCAGGTCGAGGCCGCGTGATAGACGAAACTTTCGCGCCGCTGCTCGCCGTCGGTCAGAAGTTCGAGACCGAGTTCTTCCTGTTCATGCAGGCAGACGATGGTGGCGTCGTCCTGGGCCTCCTTCAGGGCCGCGCCTTCGAGGCGGAACCTGGCGCGCGAGCGGTTGGTTTCGGCGAGCCAGCCGGGGCGCGGGAAGCTGCCGACGCTGGTCGGCGCAAGGGGGGCGAGCTTCATCGGGAAAACTCCTTGATGGAAAACGGCGGGCTGGAAAACAGGATAATCTCCATCGCCGACGGGCGCGAGGGTCTTCGGCCCTAATCCCGGGCCGACGCCTCCAGCGACCGCACCAGCATGTGCCGCTGGCGCCACACCCAGATCCACAGGCTCACGCAGATCACGGCACCCACGGCAAGCGTGGGGCGCAGGCCGGCATGTTCGGCGATGGCGCCCATGATGAGCGCGCCGATGGCCGGCGTGCTGTGTTGCACCAGGCCGTGATTGCTGATGACCCGCCCGCGCATGGCCGGATCGGAGGCCGTCTGGATCAGCGTCTGGTTGGCGACATTCTGCATGATCGCGGCGAGCCCGATGATGAAGATGGCGACGCAGCCGACGATGAAGACCGGCGTGGCGACGAACAGCAGCGTGCCGAGACCGATCACCAGCACGCCGGCGATGCTGATCGCGGTGAGACCGCTCACGCCCTTGTCGCGGCTCGCCATGTAGAAGGCGCCGAGCATGGCGCCCGCGCCATAGGAACTGGTCAGGATGGCAAGACCTTCCGGGCCGCGACCGAAGACGTTTCCGACGAAGCCCGGCAGCATGTCGCTCAGCGGCTTGGCCAGAAAGCCGATGATCACCAGCATGACGATCTGCACCCGGATTCCGTCATGCAGCAGCATGTAGCGCAGGCCTTCGGCCATTTCCGCAACCATCGAGCGGTGCTCGCGTTCGGGCGGCGGCGCGATGCGCGCGCCGATCATGTGGAGCGTCACGGTAAAGACGAAAAACAGGCCCGCCGCCACGGCGAAGGTCCAGCCCACGCCCCCGAACACGATCAGGCTGCCGCCGACCGCCGGGCCGAGAAAGCGCGAGATGTTGAAGATCACCGAATTGAGCGCCACGGCGGTCGCCAGCATGTCGCGCCCGACAAGGGTGAAGATCACGGTCATGCGCGAGGTCCGGTTGAACGCCGTGACGGTCCCGCGCGCCAGAACGATCGCCAGCACGAACCAGATGTTCATCCAGCCGCCGAGCGTCAGCGCCGCCAGGATCACGGCAAAAAGCAGCGACAGCGACTGGGTGAAGCGCAGCAGCTTGAAGTAGTCGACGCGGTCGACGATGGCGCCGGCGATCGGCGCGAACAGCAGCATCGGCGCCGATTCGACGATGGCCATGGCGCCGAGCCACGCCGGCGAATGGGTCAGGTCCCAGGTCAGCCACAGGAGCGCCACGCGCTGGGTCCACAGACCGATGTTCGACGTCAGGTTGCCGATGACGAACAGCCGGTAGTCCCTGATCGCGAAACTGCGGCGCAGAGAACCGAAGCCGCCGGGAATCTTCACGAACGCTCTCCCTGAACGCGGGGACCGCGGCCGAAGCCGACGGCGCGCAGACCGAGCGTCACCACCAGCAGAAACACCATCAGCAGCGTGCCCAGCGCGGCGACCGCCTCCATGTATCCTTCGTCCCACATGTTCCACATCAGGATGGCGAGCACCTGGTTTTCCTCGCCTTCATAGAGCATCAACGGCTTGCCCGCGGTGCGGATGACATGAAGCATCACCCATATCCAGACGCCGACGAGGGTCGGCATCATCAGCGGCACGAAGATCCGCCACATGGTTCGCAGGCGAGCCGCGCCGGAAACATGGGCGGCCTCCTCCAGATCCTTGTGGACCTGCAGGATGGCGGCGTTCATGGCGCGCGTGCCGTAGGCCATGTAACCGACGGCGAAGGCGATGGTCATGGCCGTGACGCCGCCGTGGATCGGCAGGCCCCAGTTGTCGAGGTGCAGGAAGATCCACAGGAACGCGAGCCCCATGACGATGCCGGGAATGGCGTGGGGAACGAAGGCGAGCTGATCCAGAATTCGCCTCGCGCGAAACGTCGTTCGCACGATGACGTAGGAAACGATGAAGGAAATCACCACCGTCAGGGTCGATGCGGCGACGACCAGAATGGCCGTGTTGGCCAGCACCTTGCCGACGAAGGCGGTCTCCATGAGATGGGCGTAGTTGCGCAGGGTCATGCCGGCGAAGGCTTCCGCCGACGGCGCGCGCACGAAGGGCTGGAAGGACGTGAAGGCAAAGACGAGGAACGGCAGGATGACGGCGAGCACAAGGTAGAGGATGACCCCGCCGAGCGCCGGCCACCGCCAGCGCCCGAGGGCGACCAGCCGCGGGCGGTAACCCTTGCCGGTGATGATGGTGAACCGTTCCGAGCGCGCGATCACCCGCGCATAGAGAAACGTCGCTGCGATGGCGATGGCGAGATAGACCATGGCGAGCGCGTTGGCCTCGCCGTAGTTGGGTTGCAGCGTCACCGAATGAAGCACCGAATAGATTTTCGTCGAAAAGACGTAGATGCCGCCCGGCATGCCGAGAATGCCCGGCACCTCGAAGACCTCGAGCGCCGTCATCATCTGGTAGATGACGACGGCAAGCAGGCCGGGCAGCATGAGGCGCGCCGTCACCTTGCGCAGGCTGGATGCGGGAGACGCGCCGCACATGGCGGCGGCCTCCTCCAGCGTCGGGTCCATCGAGCGCAGGAGCGGCACCAGCATCAGGAAGGCGGTCGGCACCAGGCGCAGGCCCTCGATGAAGATCATGCCGCCCAGCGAATATATGTTGAGCGGGCCGATGCCCAGAACCCCCTGAAGAAAACTGTTGAGAAAGCCGATGCGCGGGCTGAGCAGCAGAACCCAGGCCATGGCTTGCAGCATGCTGGGCACGGCCAGCGTCATCGGCACGCCGGCATAGATCCAGCTCTTGCCCGGCATGTCGGTGCGTTCCACCAGCCAGGCGAGCGCCACGGCGACGGCGCTGCCGAACGCGGTGGCGCCGGCGACGTAGATCACGGTGTTGAGGAAGATGCGGGCCGTGCCGTCCTCCCGCCAGACCTCCTCGTAGTTTTCGAAGCTGAGTTCGGCAAGGTCGAGGTCGGTCGGCAGCGGCGCCAGCGAAAAACTGCCGAGCACGAGAAAGCCGAGCGGCACGAGCACGGCCGCCGCCACCGCGACAAAGACGACCAGCGCCACCGGATTGGCGAGCGAAACACGGGGCACGAAGGCCCGTATTGCCGCAGTCGCCTTGCTGGTCATGCCTTGCCCCCCTGCCGCCGCCGCCCCCGACGGGGGGCGGGACCGGCGTCGCCTATGCGAGCGGCTTGTAGTCGGGCCGCGGCTGGCGGATCTCGACGCCGTTCTTCTTCAGGTCGGCGGCGTAGGAGTCGTAAATCCAGGGATCTTCCTGTTCGTACTCGATCTGGTCGGGCCCGCCGCCTTCCGCCGACATGCCGAGGCGGATCGGATGTTCCGGGCTGCCGCCGCGGCGCAGCGCCAGATAGCGCGCCGGTTCGGGCCCCGTGTTGAAGTGCTGGTGGAACCACCATTCGGGCGGCGCGAACAGGGAATTTTCCTTCCAGTCGACCCGGGTCGGCTTGTCGCCTTCCTTCCACAGGAGCGAATACCCCTCGCCCGCCAGGATGATGACATGCGCGCCCGGTCCGTGCCGGTGGCCCTTCTTGTAGGTGCCGACCTCGAATTCCGACAGGTGGCAGGCCATGGTGTGGCCGGACATCGACATGTGGAAGGACTTGGCGGCGAAGCCGCGGTCCTTCCAGTTGATCAGGCGGAACTGCAGGGTGTCGGGGATCAGGTTGATGCGCGTGACGCGCCCGCCGAGATATTCGCGCTCGCCGTTGAAGAAGCTGTTCTCGCCCTTGTAGCGATCGTCGAAGATGAACCCGTTTTCGAAGACGTAGCGGTCGTTGTGATACAGGTTCATCGTCAGCGGCGCATTCGTCACCATGAGAATGCGCGCCGGGCGATGCTTGTCGTGATTGATGTGCTGGTAGGTGGTGTTGAGCGGCGGTCCGAACAGCGCCCGCTTGCCCCACGGCACGGAATTGGTCGGGAAGCCTTCCTGTTCGATGATGGTTTCGCCTTCACCCTCTATGATGAAGCACCAGGTCTCGAACATATGGCGTACCGGCTTCGATTTGCCGCCGGGCGCGATCTCGACGATCATCGATGAGGTAATGAAGGGATCGGCCAGGTTGACGAAGGCGCCATTGCAGCCGAAACGGTCCCAGTGGCCAAGCTCGACCCTGGTCATGTCCTCGATATGGAAGACCTCGTAGATCGGGATGCCTTCGCCCTTCTGCCACAGCTCGTAGAACGGCTTCGGACGGACGAACTTCTTTTCGACCGCGGCGGAATTCATCGTGTCAGCCAATTTGCTTCTCCCCTTACCCGGCCCGGTTCGGACCGTATTGCTCGCGCCGACGCCGGCCCGGCCGGTGTCGGCCATGTTATCTGGCGCAGGCGATTGCGCTGGCGCTCTGCCCCGCCCCCGGATAGGTCACCTTGCAGGACATGCCGGGCTTGAGGTCGGTGCGTTTGGCCTTGGCGCCGCCGATGCTGACGGCGGTGCGCCGTTCGCTCAGCGTCACTTCGGTGGTCTTGCCCTGGTGTTCGAAGACGATGGTGCGGCCCTTTCCCTTGACCCCGGCGAGTTTCACGTCGAGCACCAGCAGCTTCGGTTCGACCCCGTCGCCGCCCGATTGTTTCCACAACGGATCGTAATGGGCGATGAGCTTCGGGTATTCGGGAACCAGCTTCGCTTCGTCGCGGATGGCGATCGGCTTGCCGGCGATCTCTTCGGGGTAGGGCATGAATTCCTTGCGCCCGTAGAATTCCTTGCGCACGGAAATCGCCTCGTCGGCGGCGAACTGGGCGAGCTGGCCTTCCTTGGACAGGAACCAGTTGGTGAAGACGAGCGAGCCGTAGCGGTGCGGATTGTTCTTGAGAACGACCAGAAGCGAAATCGCCATCGGCACCGGCGACGGACAATGGAAGGCCACCGGCGCGCCGCGGCTCTGGTACTGCGAGATGCGGTATTCGGCGGCGGCGACAGCGGCATCGAATTCGCCGGCGATGGTGAGGCCGATCATCGCGTTGGCCCCCTCCTTGCGAAGCTGGGGCTTCACTTCGGTGAACAGCTTCGACATGAAATCGCGCGTCCAGTCCGGGCCGTTCTTGAGCCACAACATGCTGAGCCACAGGTTCGGCCGGTTGGGCACGCCGAGCTTGCCGTCGCGCCATCGCGGATTGGCGACGAGGTCGTCCCAGGTGCGGGGCAATTCCGCCTTCTTCACCCTGCTGGTGTTGTAGACCATGCAGCGGTAGGCGATCTTCTGGCCGACCCAGGCGCCCGAAGACTCGCGCATGTCGTCTTCCAGCCGCCTGTAGTTCGGCAGCTGGCGCAGGTCTTCCAGCGCGTCGATCTCGCGGAAGTTCACCCACTCGCCGCCCAGGCTGATGAGGACGTCGGAAATGTAGCGGCCCTGCTTGTAGGCGATCACCTGCTTGACGCCGCGGTCCTGCAGGCCGCCGCGCACATAGGACACCTTGACGTCGGGATAGCGCGCGCGGAACGGGGCCGCCAGTTTCTGGAATTGCGGCAGGTCCCACGAACCGATGATGTTGACCGTACCTTCCGCCCTGGCCCTGGCGAGCCATTCGGCGGGGACCTTCGCTTCCTCGTCCATGCCGGCAAGAACGTCCGGCCCGAGCTTGAGCGACTTGAGTATGGCGAGCGTTTCGGCGGGCAGACGGTCCGCCGCGCCGGCCGGAGCGCTGAACGCGGCGAGCGCCGTCGAAAAGGCGACGGCAAGCGGAGCGACGGTGTTCCTCATCTTTCGCCTCCCTAGGAAAACGTCCATCAACGCGATCTGTAGGCCGGGCGCGGCTGGTGATTCTCCGCGCCGTGCTTCTTCAATTCCGAGACGAAGAGGTCGTAGATCCACGGCGCCTCGTCCTCGTGCTCGATCTGGTGATTTTTGGCGAAGTCGGGGTCGGTGTTCGGCCCCGGCGCGCCGATGCGGCAGGGATGCTCGGGCGCGCCCTTGCTCTTGAGCGCGAGATAGCGCGCGGGCTCCGCCCCCGTGTTGAAGTGCTGGTGGTACCACATGTCCGGCGGCGAAAACATCGCGTTCTCCCGCCAGTCGACCTTGGTCGGCTCGTCGCCTTCCTTCCAGCACAGCGAATAGCCGGCGCCCTGCAGGATGATGACGTGCGCGCCCGGACCGTGGCGGTGCGCTTTCTTGTAGGTGCCGGGCTCGAATTCCGACACGTGCGCGCCGATGGTGTGATGGCTCATGCCGGTGAGGAACACGGTACGCGCCGCAATGCCGCGCTCCTTCCATTCGTGCAGGTAGTAGTCGCGCACGTCCTTCACCATGTTGGTGCGCACATAGCGCTGCGCGATGATTTCGTAGGTCGGATTGAAATAGCCCTGCTGACCGGCATAGCGGTCCTCAAACACGAACGGGTTTTCGAAGACGTAGCGTTCGTTGTGGTAGAGATTCATGGTGAGCGGCGCGTTGGTCACCATGAGGATGCGCGCCGTCTCGGTGCTGTCGGTATTGCGGTGCTGGTAGGTGCAGTTGAGCGGCGGGCCGTACAGCGAACGCGCCTGCCACGGAATGACCGCGTCGGGCGCGCCGTCCTGGCGGATCAGGGTTTCGCCCTTGCCTTTGATGACGAAGGCCCAGGTCTCGAACATGTGGCGCACCGGCTTCGTTTTCTGGCCGGGCTTCAGTTCGATGATCATCGAGGTGATGAGGAACGGGTCTTCCAGGTTGACGAAACAGGCGTCGCAACCCATCCAGTCCCAGTGCGCGAGCTTTACCGCGGCGAGATCGTCGATGTGGAAGCTGGAATAGGCCGGGATGCCCTGGCGTTCCTGCCACGCGTCGTAGAACGGCTTGGGCCGGACGAATTTCTTTTCCGTGGTCCCCGCGCGGGATGCGTTGAAATTGTCGAGAATCGCCATGATGCCCCTCTCGCCGCCCGCCGGGCGGCCTCCCCATGGCCGCGCCTTTCGCGGGCGCGGCGCCTGTTTTTTTCACTGTTTCAGCACACAGGCTAGAGCAACCCGCGAGCAGATGGAATCATCTGATCGCAGAAAAGTTGCTCGCCATCAAGATGAAGCCGCGTTGGCCGGCGCCCGTTCGGGCGCACAACGCGCCAATGGCCGCAATGGCCGGTGATTACCGCCGCTCCGGGCAATATTTAATTTCCGGGCAGGACTTTTGCCGGCCTCAGGCAGGGCGGTAGGCGGGCCTCGCCTGGCGCAGTTCGACCCCCTTGCGCGCGAGCGCGGCCGCGTATTCGGCGAAGATCGCCGGGTCTTCCAGCTCGAAGTCGATCTGGGCGAGGCCGAACTGGGTCATGCCGTCGCCCGAATCGCGGATGCGCGGCATGCCCATTTTCAGGGGATGGACCGGGTTGTTGTTGCGGATGGCGAGGTAGCGCGCCGGCGTTTTGCCGGTGTTGAAGTGCTGGTGCCACCACCATTCGGGCGGCGCGAACATGGTGCCGGCCCGCCATTCGACGCGCTGGCGTTCCTCGCCGTCGGCCCACAGCAGCGAATAGCCCTCGCCGTCCAGCATCACCACATGGGCGCCTGCGCCGTGGCGATGCGCCTTCTTGTAGGTGCCGACTTCGAACGATGAAATATGCGCGGCGATGGTGCTGTCGGAAATCGACATGAAGGCGCTGCGCGCGCCCTTGCCGCGGAATTCCCAGTCGTAGAGCTCGTACTTGCCGACGTCGCGGATATAGTTGACCGACGAAAGCCGGCTGCCGAGGTATTCGGGGATGCCGTCGAAGAAATTCTCCTGGCCCGTGTAGCGGCGCCTGAAGGCGTAGTCGGAGCCGAAGACGAAATCCTCGTCGTGGTAGAGGCTCATCACCAGCGGCGCATTATTGACGACGAGGAGCCGCGCCGGCCTGTCGGGATCGGTGTTGCGGTGCTGGTAGGTGGTGTTGAGCGGCGGCGCGAAGAGGGAGCGTTCCGACCAGCCGATCCTGCGCGTGGGCGAACCCTTCTGTTCGATCACGGTTTCGCCCTGTCCGGAGATCACATAGGTCGTACCCTCGAACAGGTGGTGCATCGGGTTGAGCGCCTTGCCCGGCGGTATCTCCAGCACGAAGGAGCCGACGAGGAAGCTGTCGGTCAGGTTGACGAAGGCGCCGTTGCCGCCGAAGCGCTTCCACGGGCCGACCTCGACGTCCTTGAGGCTCTCGACATAGAACGTCTTGTGGACGGGAATGCCTTCCGCCTCCTGCCAGACGTAGTAATACTGCGGCGGACGCTGGAAGACCTTGGCTTCCGGGTCGTTGGGCGCGGGGCCGTGCGAAGACCTGGTGGCGTCGCTCATGCCCGCTGCTTCTTCATCTGCTCGCGCGCGACGCGGGCCTGGCCGGTCGAGACGCGGATGTCGATATATTCATTGAGCTTCGGATCGCGGATCACGCCCTTCGGGTCCTGGCCTTCCTGCACGCGCTTGATCTGGTCGCGAAGCAGGCGCCGATAAAGCGCGATGCCGGCATCGGACACGCCCAGGTTCTCGCGCTCGCGGTCGGTGATCGGCCCCTGGGTTTCCCAGGCCATGGCGTCATGGGAGGCGAAGTTGTTCATGTGGAACACGCCGTATTCGTCGCGCAACGGCGGATTGTGGCGGAACGGCACCTTGTTCGGCTGCGGCACTTCGCTGCCGTCCTCGTTCGGCGTGAACTGGTAGCGGAATATCTGCGTGTGGGTGTCATCCACCGGCAGGCGCATGTGCATGACGATGTGCTCGCGCTGGGGCGAAAGCAGATAGATCGGGAAGATCACCGGGTGGCCGTCCTCGGTCTCCGCCTGCTCGCCGCCGTAGAAGCGCTGCTTGCGCACGCCGACCCAGTTGGCTTCCTCGACCAGCTCGAATTCCATCTTTTCGATCGGACGGTAGTAGTAGGTGCCCATGTCGCCCTTGCCCTTGAGCACGAGGGTGTGGGCATGCAGGTAATAGGTGTGACAGGGGTCGCAGGAATTTTCCATGATCTGGACCCAGTTGCAGTCGATCACCGGGAGAACTTCGATCACCCGCACGCCGTCCTTGCGTAACAGCTGGGCCCAGCGCGGCAGCTCCGGCGCCTCGCCCTGCCCCATGTAGGTCCACAGCATCCCGCCCAGCTCGCGCACCGGGTACGCGCGCTGGCGCACATGGTTGATCAGGGTCGTGCCCTTCGGCTCGAACGGCATCTCGGTGCATTTGCCGGTGCAGTCGAACTTCCAGCCGTGATAGGGGCAACGAATGCCGTCCTCCTCCACGAAGCCGTAGGCGAGCGAGGCGGAGCGGTGGCGGCACTGCTCTTCGACGAGGCCGTAATTGCCGCGGCGGTCGCGATAGACCACGAGATCCTCGCCCAGCATGCGAACCTTCTTGAGCGGCTTTTCGTCGGTCAGTTCGCCCGCCGGTCCGACCGGCATCCAGAAGCGGCGCAGCATTTCGCCGCCCGGCGTTCCGGCACTTACCCTGCACATGATTTCGTTCTGTTCGTGCGACAGCATGGTTTCCTCCGATCAGGCGTCGGGGACGTCTTTTTCCCCCGCCAGCGTCGCGTAGTAGCGCCACGATGAACGGATGTTGCCCATCAATGGCGGCATGGGACTACCCGCCGCGGTTTTGCCTCCGCCCTCCCGGCCGTACCCCGGAATGAATGTTCTTATGTCGTCGTCGGAAATCGGCCTGGGGGTTCCCAGAAGATACGCCTCGTAGTTCATTTCCGCCAGTTCGTTGATCTTGACCGCGGCGAGCGTCGCCTCCTCCACCGTCGGTCCGACCGTGGTGATGCCGTGACCGCGCATGAGACAGATTCGCGCCCGCCCCATGGCGGCGGCGAATTCCTGGCCGATAAGGTCGTTCTTGATGAGAATCGCGCGGTCGTAGAGCGCCGGACCTTCCGCGGCGAGCCGCAGACCGGTCGGGTCGTAGGCGCCGAAGATCGGTAAAATCTGTTTTTCCGTAATGGTGAACAACACCACCGCCTTGGGATGCACATGGACGACGCTGTTGACCTCGGGCCGGGTCTTGTAGAGCCAGGAGTGGATGAACACCTCCTGCGGCGAGGCCAGGCCGTCGGCGCCGTCGATCTTTTCGCCATCGGCGTTCACGCGGATGATTTCGCCCGCCGTGGTGTAACGCACGCCCACTTCGTCCCGCCCGCGCGCGCGCACCAGGAAGCCGCCCTCGCAGCGCGCGCTGATATGGCCCGTCGCGGCCTTGGTCAGGCCGAGATTGCCGATGATCCGGCAGGCCCTGGCGACGAGTTCGCGAGAAGACGCGAATTTATCGGAAGTCATTTCCTGTCCCGCATCACTTCGGCAGCGGCGACCAGCCGTACAGCTCGATCGTCGACTTGCCCTGCCTGATCGAAGCGATGGTCTTCGATTCCTTGTCCTCGCGCGTCTGGGAAGCATCGAGCGCGGCCTTGGCCGCGCCCTGCGGGATCACGACGACGCCGTCGCGGTCGCCGTTGACGATGTCGCCGGGCGACACCCGCACGCTGCCGATGGTCACGGTCTGGGCGAGCGAGCCGCCTTCGTCCTTGGTCGTCCCCTGAATGGCGAGCCCGCGCGAGAATACGGGAAAGCCGATCTCTTCCAGCAGGTCGGCGTCGCGCACGCAGGCGTCGATCACCAGCCCGGCGAGCCCGCGCACCTTGGCCGCGTGCGCCATGATCTCGCCGAAATAGCCGGCCTCATACCCGCCGCCGCAATCGACGACCAGGATGTCGCCCGGCTTCGCCAGATAGATGGCGCGGTGGATGTTGATGTTGTTGAACGCCTTGGCCGCCACCGTGAAGGCCGGGCCGCAGATCTTCCATGACGGAGACACCGGCTTGATCGCCGCGGGCAGCGCGCCCTGGCGGCCCATCGCTTCATGGATCGTGGCGGAGGGAAAAGTCGCGGCGCGCGCGACGGTCGCGGCGTCGGGACGGGGGAAGTCGAAACTCATGTCGCTTACCTCTTGGTCTGGAGACTGTGATAGCCGTGCTTCTTGCGTGCATCGACCAGGCGCGAGCCGGCCCTGACCTCGGCGACGATGCGCGCCTCGGCCTCGGCGACCGCATTGGCGATATCGAGGACTTCCTTTTCCTTTTCCACCGGCACGACGAGAATGCCGTCGTCGGAACCGACGACGATGTCGCCCGGGCGCACCTGCACGTCGCCGAGCGAAACCGTGACGTTGGTGCCGTCGACCTCGACCCGGTCCTTGCCGGTGCGCATGAAGCGCCCGCGCGAGAAGATGGGATAGCCGACCTCGAGCGACCCGGCGACATCGCGGCAGACGCCGTGGATCACCGTGCCGGCGACGCCGCGGCTCTTGGCCGTCGTCGTCAGGATATCGCCCCATACGGTGCAATCGAGCCGTCCGGCGTTGTCCAGCACCACCACGCCGCCCGGCGGCACGTCGTCGATGTAATCGCCGACCGTCCCCTTGCTGATCCCGCAGGGCCGGTACTTGAGCGTGAACGCCCGGCCGACCACATGATGGCCGTTGGCGAGCGGCGCGATGCCCTGCGCCATGCCGTGGATGCCGAGCCGGTCGAGCGCGTCGGAAATCGAGGCGCTGGCGAGCTTCTTGAAACCTTCGACGATCGGATCGTTTGCCATCTTATTTCTTGTCCTTGCTGAGCATCTGTTCGTAGCCGCCCTGTTCCATCACGGCGACGATGGAGGCGCCCTTGCGCACGGCATCCGCCATGCGCGCTTCGCGGGCGGCGATTTCCTCGCCCTTGGCGATCACTTCGGCGGCGCGCGCCCGGGGCACGATGATGGTGCCCGAGCCGTCGGCCACCACGTAGTCGCCGGGGTGGACCTGGACGCCGGCGAACTGGATTTCCTCGTTCACGCTGTCCTGGATGACGCGCCCGCGCGCCGTGATCGGCACCACGCCCCTGGCGTAGACCGGAAACCCGGCGGCGGCGGAATCGTCGATGTCCCGGCAGGCCCCGTCGATGACGATCCCGGCCAGCCCCTTGGTGGCGGCGGCAAGCGACAGAAGCCCGCCCCATCCCGGCACGTCGGTGCGCCCGGCCAGTTCCATCACCAGCACGTCGCCCGGATCGGCCGTTTCGATCGCCTCGGTACCGAGGTGACGGGTCGGCTTTTCCACGCCCTGGGGCTTCAGTTTCACCGTCACGGCACGGCCCGCGATGCGCGGACAGGGCCATTGCGGGCGGATGCCGAGCGTCGCGCCCTTGATGCCGAGCGCATCGAGCGCGTCCGACACCGTGCAGGCATCCAGTTTAGAAAGGCGCTCGACCAGCGCGTCGCGTGCCATGTTTCCGTTTCTCCCGTTTCTCTAGAACCCGATTCCTGACAGCCCGATGGCGTCGCCGGATAATACCCGATGGACGCCTGCAAACCCGACTGGACCTTCGATACCTCCGGCAGGATACATGTTTGCTTGCCCTCGCGCGCGCCGCGCTCCTACCTCAGTCCCGAAAACCCGAAGCGCCGGCCGACCAGGCGCGCCACCAGCGCCATGCAGCCGGTCAGCAGCACGATGAGGACGCCGACCACGGCCGCGGCCTCGAAGGTGCCGTCGACGATGTGGTCGACCTGCAACATGGCGAGCGGCCGGTTCTCCGACGTCACCAGCATGGCGATGGTGGATACGTTGCGCGCCGCGGCGACGAAGGTGAGCAGCGCCACCGCGATCAGAACGGGGCCGAGCAGCGGCAGCACGATGCGCCGGAACGTATAGGCCCAGGAGCCGCCTGCGATGAACGACGCTTCTTCCAGGTCGCGGCCGAGCTGCACCATGTTGCTCTTGACCAGTTGAACGCCCGTCGAAACGCTGTTGAGGATGCAGGCCACCACCAGCACGGCGAGCGTGCCGTAGAGCGGCTGGAACAGATCGACGTTGAGAAACACCCACAGCAGCGCGAGGCCGAGGATGATGCCGGGCAGGCTGGCCGGCAGCCACGACAGGAAATCGAGAAGCCCGCGCGCCCGATAGCGCGTGCGCACCGAGATATACGCGACGAGCGAGTACCAGAACACGCCGATAAGCGCGGCGGCGGCCCCCATCATCAGCGTGTTCGCCGTGGCGCGCACCATGGGCGGATCGGTGAGCACGGTTTCCCAGTGCTCGATCGTCCAGGCATCGGCCAGGCCGAAGTGGCCGTAGAGGCTCATGAACGTGCCCATGACCAGAAAGATGACCGGCACCACCGTGATCAGCGTGCCGAAAGCCGCGATGGTGGCGAACACCGGCCAGCGCCAGCCGCGCAGGCGCAGGATGTTCAGGGAGAAGCTCGACGTCACGGTGACGAAACTGCGCCGCTGCGACAGGTACTGCTGCCAGAAGATCAGCGGCAACATGCAGACGAGGATGGCGAGCCCGAGCACGGTGGCGATGCCGAACATCGGCGGGTCTTCCTGGATGAACTGGTAGATCTTGGTGGAAAACACGTAGAAATTATTGGGCGGCCCGAGGATCAGCTCGATCTCGAAGGATTCGAGCGAATGGATCAGCGAAATGCACAGCGTGATCAGGAAGGCCGGCATCAGCACGGGAATGACGATGCGCCTGAGCGTGCCGAGCGGGCTTGCGCCCGCGATGCGCGAGGCTTCCTCCATCGCGCCGTCGAGATTGCGGAAGGCCGGCGACAGGAAAATGTACTTGGCCGCCACCGAGCGCGCCGCGATATGGGCGAAAATGATGCCGCTGAAGCTGTAGATGTTGAACGGGCCTTCCTCCATGCCGAACAGGGCGACGAAGGCCTGGTTGGCCAGCCCGAACTGCGGATCGAACAGCAGGATCCAGCCCATCAGCACGGGCAGCGCCGGCAGGAAGAAGGCGACCCAGAAAAAAGTGTCGATCAGTTTCTTGCCGGGCAGATCGGTGCGCGCCACCGCCCAGGCGATGAGGATGGCCGCGGGAAAGGCGATGATTTCCGTGGCGATGACGCGCTTGAAGGTGTTGAGAATCGACGGCAGCATGCCCGGCGCGCCCCACGCCGTGCGCCAGAGTTCGAGACCCATGACCTTGGTGTTGCCCGGGCCTTCGACCAGGAAGCTCGCTTCGATCAGCAGCACCAGCGGATAGGCGACCAGCATCAGCATGACGAACAGCACGACGGTGGCGCCGACCGTGCCCGGGCGGATGCGGCGCAACGCCGAAGGCACCAGGGCCCGGATCGCGCCTACTTCGGCCATAGGCTCAGCGCTTCTTTCGGAATGTGAAGGTTGACCGTGTCGCCTTCGCGCAGGCGTTCGCCGCGCGACGAATAGGCAAGCAAGGCGTCGCCCCCCGCGCGCAGGTGGCATTCGAACTTGTCGCCGACGAACAGCAGGGTCTCCACCGTGGCCTTGAAGGTATTGTGATCGGCGCTCCGGGCCGCCGAACCGACAAGGATGCTTTCCGGCCGCACCGCGGCGGTCAATCGCGCGCCCGGCGAAATCGCCCCGCCGCGCAGGGCGGAAGAGGCCAGCGAAATACCGCCTGCGCCGAAACGGATCTGCGCCTCCCCGCCGTGAACCGCCGTGACCTCGACGTCGAGACGGGTCGACAGCCCGATGAAATCGCGCACGAAGGGGCTGACCGGATTTTCATAGAGATCGACCGGGTCGCCAACCTGCTCGACCCGGCCCGCGTTCAACACCGCGATGCGGTCGGCGAGCGAGAGCGCCTCCGACTGGTCATGGGTGACGAGGATGACGGTGACGCCGACCTGGCGCTGAAGCTGCTTCAGTTCCACGCGCATCTGTTCGCGGAGCTTGACGTCGAGATTGCTGAACGGCTCGTCGAGCAGCAGCACGTCGGGCTTGTAGACGAGCGCACGGGCGAGCGCCACGCGCTGCTGCTGGCCGCCTGAAAGCGTGGGCGACGGGCGATCGCCGAAACCGCCGAGGCCGACCTGCTCGAGCGTTTCGGCCACCGCCCTGTCGATCTCGGCCTGGGGGACCTTGCGCAAGGCAAGGGGATAGGCGACCGTTTCGGCCACCGTCAGGTGCGGCCAGATGGCGTAGGACTGGAACACCATTCCCATGTTGCGCTTCTGCGGCGGAACGAAGATGTCGTCTTCGGCCGAATAGAGGACGTTTCCGTTCAGCGTGATCGTGCCGCTATCGGGGGAATCGAGGCCGGCGATCTGGCGCAGCGTCGTCGATTTGCCGCAGCCCGACGGGCCGAGCAGGGCGAAGACCTCGCCTTCGACGATATCGAGGCTCAGGTCGTCGACCGCCCGGAAGGTTCCGAACAGCTTGGAAACATGGGCGAGCCCGAGAAAGGGCTTCGCGCCGGCGCCACTCACGATGACAGGCCTCCCCCGGCCGGCGCCTTGCGGCCGGCCCTTGTTGCTTGGAACCGCAGTTTTACCAACTGCCCCTCGAATGGTGCAGCAATAATCATTCGCAGGAAATCACCCGCCGGCCCCGCTTCGGCGCGGCTCCGGGCAGCCGAACCCGGCGTTTCTTGTCCTGCGATTTCAGGTTTCCTAGTCTAATATTCGAAAGTCGTTTCCCAAATCAAAAAACAAGCGCCCGGCGAACCGGCACTTGCGCCAGCGAGGACCGCCCCATGACCACACGCGAAGAAAACGAGATGATGTGCCGGGTCGGCCCCGGCACGCCCGGCGGCAAGATGATGCGCCGCTACTGGCTGCCGGTCGGTCTCACGCAGGAACTGCCGCCGGGATCACGCCCCGTGCCGGTCCGCTATCTGGGCGAAGACCTGGTGCTGTTCCGCGACGAGGCGGGCCGCCCCGGACTGCTGCAACGCGGCTGCCCGCACCGCTGCACGGACCTCAGCTTCGGGCGCATCGAGGACGGAGGCCTGCGCTGCCTTTATCACGGCTGGCTGTTCGACGTGTCGGGCAAGTGCATCGAACAGCCGGGCGAACCGCCGGAGAGCACCTATAAGGACGAATGCGCGGCCCTGTCCTATCCGCTGGTGGAAAAGGCCGGCATGATCTTCGCCTATATGGGCCAGGACGCGCCGCCGGAATTTCCCGACTGGGAGTTCCTGACCGCCGGCGACGATCACCGCTGCCTGATGCGTTCGGTCATCGAATGCAACTGGCTGCAGGCGCTCGAAGGCAACATCGACCCGGTACACCTCAGCTACCTGCACCGCCCGCTCAAGCGGGTCGATACGCGCCCCGTGCCGGGCAGCGAAAAATCCGCCGACCAGTTCTACGGCGACGATCGACGGCCGAACCTCGACCTCGAACAGACCGATTACGGGCTGCGCATCTATTCGGTCCGTCGCGCGCCGGAAGAAAAACAGTATTTGCGGATCACCAACTTCATCATGCCGTGTTCCGCCGCCATCGTCGGCAACGAAGGCCGCGTGAACGAGGGCTACTCGGTTCACTGGCACGTGCCGATCGACGACTACAACAACATGCGATTCGACTTCGTCTACAACCGCGTCCGTCCGGTCGACAAGGAGAAGTACCGCACGCGCTTCGGCAATGTTTACGGGCCCGACGGGATGACGCGGCGCAGCCTGGCCAACCGCTATTTCCAGGATCCGCAGGCGATGGCCACGGAGAACTTCACCGGCATGGGCGGGTCGTTCAACGTCCATGACGCTTTCGCGACCGAATCGATGGGACCGATCACCGACCGGACCCGGGAACATCTTGCGACCAGCGACCGCATCATCGTGCGCGCCCGGCGCCAGGTCCTGGAAGCCATCGCCGATGTCGCCGAAGGCAAGGAGCCGCGCGGCGTGATCCGCGATCCCGCCGGGCGCGACCGTTCGCACGTCGTCGTGCTGTCGGAAGTGCTTCCCCGCAGCGTCGATCCGAAGGAATATTGGAAGACCCGCACGCGCAAGGCGCAGGCGGCGGAATAGGCGCGCCGCTCCCGCAGGGCGGCAGTCCGCAAAATTGAGGAAAAGGGAGACCTCCCGATGACCGACAAGACCGACCTGTGGCCGATCAGCCGCCGCGACTTTGCCCTTGGCCTCGCCGGCAGCGCCGCCGCGGCGACGCTGCTGCACCCCGTGCCGGCGCTTGCCCAGGACTGGAAGGCGCGCTGGGACAAGGTGGTGGCCGCCGCCGAAAAGGAAGGCCTCGTCGATATCGCCGGACCGTCGGGACGGCAGTGGCAGCAACTCCTTTCGGACTTCACCAGGGATTACCCCAAGATCAAGGCGCGCGTGACGCCCTTCGACAGCCGCGACTTCTGGCCGCGCCTTCTCAAGGAGCGCGAAGTCGGCAAGCACCTTTGGGACATCCGCGTCGGCGGCGCCGATACCCAGGTCTATCCGCTGGCCAAGGAAGGCGGGCTCGCCGACGTGCGCGCCATGTTCATCCTGCCGGAGGTGGCCGGCGAGAATAACTGGTACGGCGGCTTCGACCACATGTTCCTCGACAACGCGAAGAAGTACGTGCCGTCGTTCGGCGCCTACGAAAGCCCGCTCGCGCACACCAACCGCGCCTTCATCAAGGACGGCGAGATCAAGGACATCCGCGAACTGCTGCTGCCCAGGTGGAAGGGCAAGATCGCCATGGCCAACCCGCGCGGCGGCTCGACCGCCGTCAGCATGGCGCTGGTCTACAAGAAGATCGGGCCCGAGTTCATCCGCGAGCTGTTCACCACGCAGAAGCCGGTGATCGTCAAGAATGCGCGCCAGCTGATGGACTGGTTCGTGTCGGGCAAGTATCCGATCGGCATCGGCCTGCCCAATGTGCAGATCGTCGCCTACCGCAAGCGCGGCATCGACATCGACATGGGCAAGATCGAAGGCCTCGACATCTGGTCGGTCGGGGTCAACGGCATCCAGGTGATCAATCCCCGGCCGCACCCCAATGCCTCGATCGTCTTCGTCAACTGGCTGCTGACGCAGAAGACCCAGGCGCGCATCATGCCGCAGGTCGTCGTCAACAGCCGGCGCAAGGACGTGCCCGTCGTCGACAAGCACCGCGAGCTGGACTGGAAGAACTACAGGAATTCGGTCTCCGGCCAGACCGAAGACCTGACCCAGGCGATGCTCGATGCCAAGAACCTGATCCGCGAACTGGTGAACTGACCCGCGATCGATTGCCGAAAAAGCCGAAGGGCGGCCTTGCGGGCCGCCCTTTTCTTTTCGCGGCGCACCTGATCAGGCGGCGACGTGGTCCCAGTAGGCGAAGCCCATGGCGCAGCCGACACCCTGCGGACTGCGGTAGCAGGGCACGTAATCGACCATCCTGCCGCCCGCGCCGGCCGCCGCGGCGGCGACCATCCAGTTGCGGATTTCCGAGGTGCCGGTGGTCAGGTCTTCGCATTTCATGGCCGCCATGAAATCGAGATCGCCCGTCTCCAGCGCCCTGATGAAATCCCGGTCGAGCTTTTCGTCGATCTTGGTATGGCTGAGGCCCCCCGATCCGATGAAAACCACGCGCCCGGCGTTGATCGAGGCGCGCGCCACGGCGCCCAGCACCTTGCCGAAGGCGACGCAGCGCGCCGCCGTCGGCGCCGGCGGGAAGTAGGTGTTGACCATCACCGCGACGATCGGCACGTCGGCCCTGGGCAGGACGAACTCCAGAACGCGGCCGAAGGCGTGGCCGAGGCCGCCCTCCATGCGCGTTTTTTTCGACCACGCCGGATCGAAACCCGCGTTCATCAACCCGCCGAGCATCTCGCGCGCCAGCGCCCCGTTCGATCTGTAATGCGTCGCCTGATTGCGGATGTCGGTGCCGAAATAGCGGTACTTGCGCGTCGCGTCGACCTCGTCCTCGATGTACAGGGTGAACGGCGGGATGTTGTCGTCCAGCAGGTTTTCATGCTGGTCGTCGCCGATGATGACGATGGTGTCGGGCTTCCACGATTCGAGTCTGGCGCGAAGGCTGGCGATGGCCGCATTGCAGCGGTCCTGATGGGCGCGCATGGCTTCCGGCGTGAGGTCGCTTTCGATACCCGGCTTGGGATTAAACGGGGGGCGCGCGCGGCCGGGAAGTTCCGACCACTTGTCCCAAGGGGTCAGCAACTGCGGCGAATGTGACAGGGCCATGCAACCGACGATTTGCGCCATTTTGATTTTCCCCCGCGCCGCCCGGCGCCGTTTCCCGATCGCCATCCGTCGCCGATCGCTGTCTTGCGATCCTGACGAACGGCGTTTGCTGTAACTGCCGCAAATTGTGCTCCTGCAGCGCGGCCCTTTCAAGCGAGCCCCGCGCGCGGGGCTCGCCTCAAAATTCGACAATCCCGGCGGGTCGATGTAAAGTCTTTCGACACAACAAATCATTGGTGCAGGGAGATAAATAATGAATTTCACAAAATTCATTGTCGCCGCTTTCGCGGCTCTCGCCTTCGGCCTGCCCGCCGGCGGCGCCCTGGCGCTCGATGACTGGAACACGGTTCTGGCCAAAGCCAGGGCCGAAGGCATCGTGGTGGTCCACGGCGCGCCGGGCAAGCGCTACGCCGACGCCCTTGTCGCCGGATTCAACAAGGCCTACCCCGATATCAAGGTTCAGTTCTCCGGCGCTTCGGCGCGCACGGACGTGCCCAAGCTGCTGCGCGAGCGCAAGGCCGGCATCTACGCGTGGGACGTCTGGGTCTCCGGGCCGTCGACCGCGGTCGGGCGGCTCAAGCCGCTGGGCGTATTCCAGCCGCTGCGCGATTTCCTGACCAAGGACACGATGGACGACAGGCACTGGTCGGGCGGCTTCGACGCCGGCTGGATGGACAAGGAGAAGATGTATTACTACACCTTCGACGGCACCACCCAGAACCCGATCCAGATCAACTACGACTTCATCAAGCCGGGCGCCGTCACCTCGATCATGGACCTGGCGAAGCCCGAATTCGCCGGCAAGATCGCGTGGGACGATCCGCGCTTCAACGGTTCGGGCAACGGCTCTTCGCAGACCATCTACGAAAACTTCGGCGAAGATTTCCTGCGCGCCATGTATCGCCAGAAGATCACCTACACCACGAACCGCCGGCAGCTCGCCGAATGGCTGGTGCGCGGGCGCTTCCCCATCAGCATCGGCGTCGGCGAAAACGATCTCGATGTCTTCCAGAAGCAGGGGCTCGGCAAGAACATCAGGCCGCTGCCCGACAGCTTCTACAAGGTGCAGCAGCAAAGTTCCGGCTTCGGCGCCGTCGGCGTCGTCGACCGCGCGCCGCATCCCAACGCGGCGGCGGTCTACGTCAACTGGCTGCTCAGCAAGGCGGGCCAGGAAGAGTGGTCGAGCGTTCCGCGCAATTCGCGCCGGCTCGACGTGAAGCCGGGCGATCCGGCGCTCGCGCCGCGTCCCGGCGTCAAATACTTCAACGGCCAGGAAGAGGCCCGTTTTGCCACGCGGCTCCGCCTCATGGAGATCGCCAAGGAAACCATCACGGCGGAAATGCCGAAGAAGGAAAAGAGTTCGAAAAAGCAAAGTGAAGAATAACCGGCGCGTCTTGCGTACAAATCTTTAAGGCGGGCCGCGGCCCCGGAGGGTCGCGATCCGACGGTTCATGAGCCAAGCAATCATCGAAATCAGGGATCTGAGCAAGTCGTTCGGCAGCGTCAAGGCGCTCGACCGCATCGGCTTCACCATCGGCAAGGGCGAGGTGTTCACGCTTCTCGGGCCGTCGGGCTGCGGCAAGTCGACGACGCTGCGCATCGTCGCCGGTCTCGAGGATGCCGACGAAGGGGAAATCCTCCTCGCCGGGCGTCCGATCTATTCCTCCGCCCGCAGGCTTAACGTGCCGCCGGAAAAGCGCAACATGGGCATGGTGTTCCAGTCCTACGCCATCTGGCCGCACATGACGGTGGCGGAAAACGTCGCCTACCCGCTCAAGCTGCGCGGTATCGGCGGAGCCGAGATCCGCGAGCGCGTAGCGCGCGCCCTCAAGGCGGTCGAACTCGAGGCCCAGGCCGACCGCGATGCGCCCAAGCTGTCGGGCGGCCAGCAGCAGCGCGTGGCGCTCGCCCGCGCGCTGGTCTACGAGCCCGAAGTCCTGCTGCTCGACGAGCCCCTGTCGAACCTCGACGTCAAGCTGCGCGAGCAGATGCGGTTCGAGCTGAAGCTGCTGCAGGAACGCCTGGGACTGACGCTGATCTACGTCACCCACGACCAGTCCGAAGCGCTCAGCCTGTCCGACCGCATCGCCCTGATGAACTTCGGCCGGATGGAGCAGGTCGGCACCCCGCGCGAACTGTACGAACAGCCGGAGACCGAATTCGTGCGCGACTTCCTCGGCAAGACCATCACCCTGTCGGGCCGCCTCGTCGGCACGGAGGGCGGTCGCGCCCGGGTCGACCTTCCGGGCGGTTCGGCGCCGCTCGCCTGCCCCGTCGGCCGCCGCGCCCTGCCCGCGCCGGGCGGCGCCGTCACGGTGGCGATCCGGCCCGAACGGGTCCGCATGGCGCTCGACGGCGCGCCGGGAGGCATCAAGGGCCGGATCGAAACCGTGCTCTACCAGGGCGAGCGCACCGAATGCCTGGTGCGCGTCGGCGATCAGCTGATCACCATTTACGGGCCGCCGGAAACCGCCGGCCTGCGCCACCGCGACGTCACCCTGGTCCTGCCCGAGGAGGCAATGAGCCTGTGGCCGAAATAGCCCTGCCCGCCGAGGGCTCCCGCACCCGCCGCCTGTTCGAGCTGCGCACCGTCCTGTTCACGGTGGTGCTGCTGACGACGCTGTTCCTCGTCCTCTATCCGGTCGTTCTGATCGTCTTCTACAGCTTTTCGAGCGCCGAGACGGGGGCCGACTTCGTCTTCGGCATGGATGCCTGGCAAAAGGCCCTGCGCGAGCCGGCGATGTTCGGCACCATCGTCAACACGATCAAGCTGCTCCTCGCCATCAACCTGATTTCCTTCCCCATAGCGGTGGCCATCGCCTGGGTGCTGGCGCGCACCGATATTCCGTGGCGCGGCGGCTTGGAATTCATGTTCTGGATTTCGTTCTTCCTGCCGTCGCTCTCGGTGACGCTCGGCTGGATCATGTGCCTCGATCCGGAATACGGCCTGCTCAACAAGCTCGTCCTGTTCCTGTTCCCCTTCGTCGAGAAAGCGCCTTTCGACATCTATTCGTTCTGGGGCATCGTGTGGGCGCATCTCGGCGCCAATTCGATCGCCGTCAAGGTGATGCTGCTGACGCCGACCTTCCGCAACATCGATTCGTCGCTCGAGGAAGCCTCGCGCGTGGCCGGCGCCGGGCGTCTCGGCACATTGGCGCGCATCGTCGTTCCCGCCATGATGCCGGCGCTGATCGCCATCCTGCTGATGGCGATGATCCGTGCCATGCAATCGTTCGAGATCGAGATGGTGCTAGGCCCCGCGTTCCAGTTCTACGTCTATTCGACCAAGGTCTATACCCTGATCGCGCAGGAGCCGCCCGAATTCGGCCCGGCGTCCGCCCTTGCCACTCTCGGCCTTGCCGCCATCCTGCCGCTGATCTTCGCCCAGCGCTGGATAACGACGCGTCGCCAGTACACCACGCTGACCGGCAAGCTGCAGACCCAGCCGGTGCGGCTTGGTCCCTGGCGAATTCCGGTGTTTGTCGCGGTCCTCACCGTCGTGGCGCTGCTGACCGTCGTGCCGCTGATCTTCGTCGGACTGGCCTCGACCATGAAGCTGTTCGGCTTCTTCAATGTTCCCGACCCCTATACCCTGGAACACTGGACGACGATTCTCGGCGACGAGGTTTTCGAACAATCCGTGATCAATACCCTGGGCATTTCCCTGGGCGCCGGCGTGTTCTCTGTGGTGCTGTTTTCCCTGGTCGCCTATTTCACCGTCCGCACGCAGTTCCGGGCGCGCGCCCTGCTCGATTTCGTTTCCTGGCTGCCGTTCGCGGGGCCGGGAATCCTGTTCGGCGTCGGCCTGCTCTTCGTCTTTCTCGAATCGCCGCTGTTCCGGCCGCTCTACGGCACGGTCTGGCTGCTGATCCTCGCCACCGTCGTCAGCTCGATGACGCTCGGCACGCAGATCATCAAGTCGAACATGATGCAGCTCGGCAACGAACTCGAAGAAGCCTCGCGCATCGCCGGCGCCACCTGGTGGCATACCTTCACCCGCGTCGTTCTTCCGATCATGGTCCCGGTGCTGCTGCTGGTGGGCGTGATGAACTTCATATCCGCCGCCCGCGACATCGCTTCGATCGCCCTGGTGGCGACGGCGGAGACCAAGACGCTCGCGCTTCTCCAGCTCGACTACATGGTGGAAGGCCGCTACGAGGCGGCCTCGGTCGCCTCGCTTGTCGTCATCATCCTGTCGACGGGGATCGCGCTGATTGCGCGCGCGCTTGGCCTGCGCATCGGCATCCGCAACTAGCGCGTCGTGCGCCCGATCGGGCGCGGCCCAACGCGCTGTCTCGTTGGTGACGAGCAACTGTTCCGCGATCGGATGATCCCGTCCGATCGCGGGTTGCTCTCGCGTTCAGTCGAATCCCGGCAGGAACAGGTCTTCAAGCGGAATCTCGCGTTCGATGAAGCCCTGCTTGCGCATGTAGCGCATGAGCGTGACGAGCGTCGCGCGATTGGACGCCAGACCGTAGGGCCAGGCATCGCCGCCGAAAAGGCTTTCGATCTCCGCCAGGTCGGCGAGCAGCCAGGGCAGCATCACATGCTGGCCGTTCTGGGAGGCGAGCCGCGAGCGCGCCTCGGCCTTGGCCGCCACGCAGGCATCGAACAGGCGCCGGGCGAGCCAGGGGTGCGCCTCATGCACCGCGCGGCGAACGACAAGAAGATGCATGATGGGGAAGACGCCGGTGCGCCGGAAATAGTCGCTCTCGCGCGCCCTGAAGTCGGGGAACAGGCGGACGATGTCGGGGTGCGACGCCACCGCCTCGTCGACGAAGGTGCCGAGGATGGCGTCGATCCCGCCCGAAAGCAGAAGGCCGGCGAGGCTCTTGCCGCTCTCGTTGATCTCGATCGGCGGGGGGCGGCGCATCGGGCTCGCCGCGGGGTCGCCGTGCCTGCCCGGCTGCATGACTGAGCCCTCGACCCAATGGATGCGCGCGCAGTCGACGCCGTATTCGTCGGCGAGCAGGCCGCGTGCCCAGATCGCCGCCGTCTGGGTATAAAGCGGCACGCCGACCCGTCGGCCTTCGAGGTCGCGGGGCTCGCGCACCGGGCCGTCGCGGCGCACGCAGATGAAGCCGTGGCGGAAGACGCGCGAGGGAAAGACGGGAATGGCGACGAACGGATCGCGTCCCCGATCGCGAAGCGCGATGAACTCGGAGCAGGAAAACTCCGAAATGTCGAAGTCGTCGCCGCCCGCCAGCCGGTCGAAGATCAGCCGCGGCGGCCACAGGGTTTCGCAGGCGAGATCGACCCCTTCGATCGTCACCGTGCCGTCATGCAGCGCCCGGAACCTGTCGTAAGGTCCCGAGGCGAAAGTCAGGCGCAAAGCCGCCATCGGCAAATCCCCCCGGCCGGAGGCGTGAGGATACCGGCCCCGCCCGCCGCGCGGCAAGCTGCCCGCTTGCCTGCCGGCCCCGGCCTGCACTAGGCTCGGGCCATGTCGATCCAGCCATCGCAGTCGCCCGGCGCCAACGCCGCGCCTTTCACGATCGAGCCCATCGGGCCGACCATCGGGGCGGAAATTCACGGGCTCGACCTCAAGCAGCCTCTCGGCGAGGCGGCTTTCGCCGCGCTCGAAGCGGCGCTGATCGAGCACAAGGTGGTCTATCTCCGCGACCAGCATCTGGCCACGGCGGAGCACGTCGCCTTCGGCCGGCGCTTCGGCGAACTGGAAGTGCATCCCTTCCGTCCGGAAGGCGAATTTCCTGAAATCATGGTTCTCGACAACCACAAGGACAACCCGGTGCTGTCGACCGACGTCTGGCATTCGGACACCACCTTCCGCGAATGCCCGACAAAATATTCGATCCTGCGCTGTCTCAGGATGCCGGCCGTGGGCGGCGACACGCTGTGGGCCGACATGTGCGCGGCCTACGACGGCCTGAGCCCGGCCATCAGGAAATTGATCGACGGGCTGGAAGCGGTGCATGACTTCCAGAATTTCCGCGCTCTGTACGGCAAGGACGAGGAAAGCCAGAAGAAGCTCCGGCGGATGGAGGAACTCTACCCCAACCCGACGCATCCCGTGGTGCGCACGCACCCGGTCAGCGGGCGCAGGATTCTCTACGTCAACCCGCAGTTCACGCTCTACATCAAGGGCATGAACGAAAGCGAGAGCAAGGCGCTGCTGGCGCTTCTTTACGAACAGGCGCACGTTCCCGAATACCAGTTCCGCCTGCGCTGGTTCCCGGGCACCATCGTGCTGTGGGACAATGCTTCGACACAGCATTACGCGGCGAACGATTACTATCCCAACCGCCGCCACATGGAGCGCGTCGCCGTGATCGGCGACCGGCCCTTCTACCGTCCGTCCTGATCCCCGGTTTCAGCGCCGGCGCGGCGCAATTCGCTCGCGCGCAAACAGCGGATTGCCCGCGGCTTCGGCGCGCGCCAGCTTGCGGCAGTAGTAATCGTAAAGCACCTCGCCGCCGACGATGGCGGGATCCAGTTGCGTGCCTTCTTCGAGCTTGTGCGCCAGCTCACTTTCGGGCGGCGTGGTGAATTTCAGGTTCGAGCCGTTGATGATCAGGCTTTCCTGGCACATCTTTTCGACGGCGATGGCGATCAGGACCGGATCCCTGATCGTCGGCCCGCAGGTGACGAGCCCGTGATTGCGCAACAGCACCGCGTGGTGCCTGCCCATGACGGCGACCATCTCGCGCGCCATGTCCTGCGTGCCGATGAGGCCGGAAGAGTCCTCGAAGCGCGGCGTGCGCAAGGGCTGGGTCGTTGCCCGCGGTACGATGGTGGCGAGCGGCGCTTCGGCGGCCGAATGGATCGAGGCGTAAAACGGGTGGGTGTGCGCCGTGGCGTCGATTTCGGGGCGCAGGCGCATGATTTCCGAATGGATCGGCCATTCGCCGTGCGGCTTGCCGTCCCCCGCGAGCTGCCGGCCGTCGAAATCGAGAAGCACGAAATCGCGCCGGTCGACCACTTCGCCAAGCGCAATGCCGGCGCGCTTCATCCACAGGCCCCGGCCGTCCGGATCGCGCAGGGCCATATGGCCGACGACGCGGTCGCCGTGGCCTTCCAGTTCCAGCACCCGGCAGGCGCGCGCCAGTTCGTCCAGGTCCGCCGCCAGGGCGTTGCTCATTTCGGCCATCGCGGCCTCCTCGCGGAATTCGTGCGCTGCTCACGCCGGCGCGCCGTGCGCCCCAACGGGCACAGGCCAACGCGCCGTCTTATTGATAGCCAGCAACTTATCTGCGATCAAATGATTCCACCTGATCGCAGGTTGCGGCAGCGAGGCGCCGGCGCCCTGTCCGGCCCGGCAGCCTCGGTCCGCCCGTTTGCCGCGACGGACGGGCGGGGTATGCTGGCCGGACAGGGAAAGAGGCAAGGGCCGCATGGCCAGACGACCCAATTTCGTTCTTTTCATCACCGATCAGCACCGGGCCGATCACCTCGGCTGCTACGGCAACCGCCTGCTGCACACGCCCGCCATCGATCGGCTGGCGGCGCGCGGCGTGCGTTTCGACAATTTCCACGTCGCAAGCCCCGTGTGCATGCCCAACCGCGCCTCGCTGATGACCGGCCGCATGCCGTCGCTGCATGGCGTGCGCCACAACGGCATTCCGCTTGCCCGCGATCAGGTCACGTTCGTCGAACTCCTTGCAGCGGCGGGCTACGCCACGGCGCTCGCCGGTAAATTGCACCTGCAGAACTTCACCGGCCGGCCGCCCAATTTTTCCTTCGAGGAAAAACCGGGTTTCGCCCCGCCGCCCGCCGACCTGCGCGAGGCGATGCGCCGCAGCCTGAGCGGTCCCGCCTACGACGCCGAGAACGACATGCTCTGGCGCACGGAAGATCACAAGGTTGCGCTGCCCTTCTACGGCTTTGGCCGTGCCGACATCTGCACCGGGCACGGCGATCAGGCGGGCGGTGACTACCGCCGCTGGCTGGCCGCGCGCGGCGCCGATCCCGACCGGCTCGCGGGGCCCGCCAATGCCCTGCCCGATCCCACGCGCAAGGGCCCGCAATGCTGGCGCACGAAGATGCCGGAAGAACTTTACCCGACCGCTTACGTCGAGGACCGGGCCGCCGATTTCCTGAAGTCGCATGCGGCCGCGGGCGGCGACCGGCCTTTCTTCCTTCAGGTCTCGTTCCCCGACCCGCATCATCCGTTCACCCCGCCCGGTCGCTTCTGGGACATGTACGACCCGCGCGACGTGGAGCTTCCCGCCAACTTTTCGGCGGGCGATCTGCCGGCGCTCACGCATCTGCGCCGGGCGCTCGCCGAGGGCAGGGCCGTGCGCGATCTGCCGACCCTGCCCTTTGCCGTGACCGAAGACGAGGCGCGGACCATCATCGCGCTCACCTACGGCATGATCGCCATGATCGACGAGGCGCTTGGCCGCATCGTCCGGCTGGTGGAAGACCTCGGCCTGGGCGAAGACACGGTATTCCTGTTTACCGCCGACCACGGCGATTACATGGGCGATCACGGGCTGATGACCAAGTACCTGCTGCATTACCGCAGCCTGACCCGCGTGCCGCTGATCGTCGCCGACCCGGCAAGCGCCGCGGCGGGTACGTCGCGCCGGGATCTCGGCAATACCCTCGACATCGCCGCCACGGTCCTCGCGCGGGCGGGGTTGCAGCCCTGCAACGGCATGCAGGGTCGCGACCTGTTCGATGCGACCGCACCGGCGCCCGCATCCCTTCTGATCGAAGAGGAAGGCTCGCTGCCGATGTTCGGCGAAGGCGCCCGCGAAAGGGTGCGCACCCTGCTGACGGACGGCTGGCGCCTCACCCTGCATCGGGCCCAGGGCGGCCGAGGAGCCGACTGGTGGGAGCTTTACGACCTCGCCGCCGATCCGGGCGAAAGCGACAACCTGTGGAGCCGGAACGAAGCGCGCGATGCCGCGGCCCGATTGACGGCCGAAATGATCGCCCGCATGACGCAGTTGCAGGACACGAGTCCCTTGCCGACAGGGCGCGCCTGAGGGCGGTTGCCGCCGCCGCAAACGCTTCGCAAGGCGCCGAATCCTGACGCCTGCGCCGGGGCGATCCGCTAGAATGATTCCACAGCGCCGCCTGCGGGGACGCCCCCGCAGGCGCGGTTTCGCCAAAGGGACGCTGAAGACCGAGGGAGTGGCCCATGCTTTCGTCCGAACTCAACGATCTGATCACCCTGACCGGACCGGGAACCCCCGGCGGCAACATGTTCCGCCGCTTCTGGGTGCCGGCCTGCCTGTCGGCCGAGCTGCCCGAGCGCGAGGGCCCGCCGGTGCGCGTGCGGCTGCTCGGCGAAAACCTCGTCGCCTGGCGCGACCGCGACGGCAAGGTCGGATTGATCGGCGAGCACTGCCCGCACCGCGGCGCCTCGCTCTATTACGGGCGCAACGAGGATGGCGGCCTGCGCTGCCTCTATCATGGCTGGCTGATGAACGCCGCAGGCCGCGTCACCGACGCCCCGGCCGAGCCCGATCCCACGGTCATCTGCCGCGACGCGCGCGCCGTCGCCTATCCCACTCACGAAGTGGCGGGCATCGTCTTCACCTACATGGGTCCGGCCGAAAAGAAGCCGCTGTTCCCCGCCTACCGCTTCGCCACGGCCCCGGCCGACCACATGTACGTCACCAAGTCCTTTCAGGAGTGCAACTACCTGCAGGGGCTGGAAGGCGAATGCGATTCGGCGCATCTGTCCTTCCTGCACCGCGCCCTGCGCGGGCCGCTCGCCGGGCGAACGATCTTCACCAGCCGCAAGCCGGAGTATTCATACGAACGCACGGATTTCGGCATCCGGCTGATCGCCACGCGGGTGACCGAGGACGACCGGCTCTATGTCCGCATTTCGTCCTTCGTCCTGCCCTACGGCTGCTGGGTGCCGGCGCGCAACCGCGAACTGCACATGCATGTGCCCTGCGACGATACGCACAGCTGGCGGTTCGATCTCGGCGTGCTCGACCATCCGGTCTCGGAAACGCCGAGCATCGACGACCGCGGGCAGTTCCTCGACGACGATTTCCGCAAGATTCCCAACATGGCGAACGACTACCTGCAGGATCGCCAGATGCAGAAGCACGACAATTTCACCGGCATGAAGGGGTTTCTCGCCCAGGATTCTGCCGTCACCGAAAGCATGGGGCCGCGCTTCGACCGCTCGCGCGAGTATCTCGGCCAGAGCGACGCCGGCATCGTCGCCGTGCGCAACCTGATGGTCAAGACGATCCGCGATCTGGAAAGGGGCGTCGAGCCGCCGCAGGTGGTGACGCGCGAGCAGGACAACGTCTTCACCCATGCCGACACCTGCCAGATCACCATCGGCCGGGACGAGGACTGGCGAAAATTCCTGCCGCACGTGTCGGCGCCGCGCGCCGTGCCGGGCGCGCCGTTGCCGCCGTTCAGGGATCCCGAAGGCGACATGCGCCGCGAAACCGGAACGCACGTCCGATGAGCGATTCCGTCGCCCGGATCGAGGAAGACCTCGGCATCGCCTGTACCATCCTCGAATGGGCATCGGGCGACATCTTCGGCCATGTCGGCGCGCGCCTGCCCGACGGTTCGGGCGTCGCCTGCAAGGCGTTCCGTCCCGCGTCGGCGGACGAGCCCGACTGGCGCGTGCATTTCGACTGGAACGTGAAAAAGTTGAGCGGCACCGGCGGCCCGCCCCAGGAATGGCCGATGTACACGGAAATCTTCGCCGCACGCCCCGACGTTCAGGCCATCGCCCATACCCATATGCCGGCCTGCATCGCGCTCAGCATCGCCGGCGTCGATGTCGGGCCGGTCCACATGCAGTCCGCCAGGTTTTCGCAGGCCCTGCCGGTCTATCCGCGGCCCATCCACATCAAGGACCGGGAGGAAGGCCGGGCGCTGGCCCGGGCGCTCGGCGACGCCAAGGCGGTCATCATCCGCGGTCACGGCGTGGTCAGCATCGGGCGCAGCATCGACGAGGCGTGCTTCAACAACGTCTATGCCGAGCGCACGGCGAAGATCATGGGGCTGGCGCGCAAGCTGGGCTACGGCGGCCCGGACCCGGAGTTCGTCGCCGAGATGATCGGCAGCCGCGAACTGCTGACGGGGAACGCCGCCGAATCCTACCGCAGGAGCCGCGGCGGCTATTCCAACGAATGGCTCTATTACAGGCACCGCATCGCCAAGGGCGAACGCTGGACGCGCGGCTGGAGCTGATCGGCGCAGGCGGCGTCGGCGGGGACGGCGAAAGACCGATCCGCGAAGACTACTTCGGATCGCCCTCGACCTCGCGGCAGGGGGTTTCCGGGATGATGCCGGACGCCCGGCGCTGCGCCGTGCGCCGGCCGTTTTCGGCGTAATCGCCCCTGACCGCGCGTTCGGCTGCACGGTCCCATGCCTCGAACCAGTCGCCGAGGTCGTAGCCGTGCCAGGGCGTCTGCGGCTTGAGCGCGGGCAGGCCAAGCCTGTCCCACAGCGTGCGCGCACCTTCCATGTATTCCTTCTTCGGCAGCGCGAGCGGCGGCATGTCGCCCTTGAGCGTCGCGTCGATCAGCAGCGTGCCGTCCTCGTTCACGTTGCCCGACTTCGGGCCGTGGCCGCGCGGGCGGTGATGGAGCACTTCCACGTCGGTCAGGATATTGGCGCGATAGGCCATGGCCCAGAATACCGCGTCGCCGTCGTCGGGATCGATGTCCTCGTTGACCGCGATGACGTACTTGCCGCAATCGGCGCGCAGCACGGCGGCACCGTAGAGCGCGCGCCAGACCTCGGAATGCGAAGTGGCGCGGTCCATGACCAGGAAGATCACCTTGCGGATGTTGGTGAGCGGCTCGTGCAGCGCCACGCGCCTGACGCCGCGCAGACCCAGCTGGTCGCGCAGATGGGCGAGGAACATCGGCTCGTAGGCGACGCGCTTGATGACGCTCGATTCGCTCGGCGTCACCTGCGAGATGATCGAAGCCAGCACCGGCTTCTTTTTCATCGTGATCGCCTTGACGTCGAAGATCATGTTGAAGTCTTCGAGCGCGATATGGCCGTGCGATTCGCCGAACGGCGCCTCCGGCTCCAGATAGGTCGTGTCGACCAGGCCCTCGATCACCATTTCGGCCTCGGCCGGAACCAGAAGGTCGCTGGTCCTGCACTTGACCATGTTGATGGGCGCGCCTGCGATGCCGCCCGCGACATCGGCTTCATCGAGGTGCGTACCGAGCTTCTGCGGGCCGAGGTACGCGACGATGGGCGGCGCGCCGACGACGATGGCGCAGGGCATCGTCTTGGCGCCCTTCTTCTGGTACTTGAGCCAGTGCAGGTACCCGCCCGCGCCGCCTTCGCGGCTCGCCATGCGCACGGCGAGCCGGTTGGTCGCCTTGAGCCCGGCGCGGTAGGTGCCCATGTTCTGCACGCCGGTCTCCGGATCCACCGTCACCACGTTGGTCGCGGTGAAATAGGGTGCGGCGTCGAAGCCGGGCGTAGAGATCGGCACCGGCAGGGCGTCGAGGCCCTTGCCCTCCCCCATCAGGTCCTTGCCCGTCCACACGATTTCCTGGCAAGGCGCGGTCTTGACGATCTTCGGCTTGATCGGCTTCGTCATGCCGCGTTCCCAGCGCGCGCCGATTTCCGCGACGGGGGCATTCATGCCGATGGCGTAGATGTCCTGGTTGGCGGCGAGCGCGCCGACCACCACGGGCATGTCGAACCTGCGTCCCCGCGCATCGGTGACGTTGGTGAAAAGGAACGCCTTGCGTTCGGATTCCTTGAGGCCGCCCCGGAACTGCCAGCGCACCAGCGGATGAAGTTCGGTATCCTTGTTGACCGGCGCGTCGATGGTCACGAGCAGCCCCGCCGCATCGAGCGCGGCGATGTGTTCCTGCAGGTCGCGGTAGCCGCGTTTCGGCATCGCGGGCGGCTTGCCCGCTTTGGACATGACGGGCTGCACGCCCGCGGGCGGTTTGCGGCGCTTTGCCGTCCTGGTCTTGTCGAGCGCGGCTCTCTTGGCCATGTCGCTATGCTCCGGCGCGAAAAAGAGTGGGGAAAGGCCCCGGGACGAGCCCGGGGCCCGGCATCTTACAGGTATTCCACCATGGGGCGGCGCACATATTCGGGCGCGACGCGGACGTCGAGCACGAAGCACTTGCCCGCCCTGACCGCCGCAAGGGCGCGACCGAGCGCAGCGGCCACCGCGGCGATGTCGTCGACCCGCTCGCCGTCCCAGCCCTGAGCGCGCGCGATGCCGACGAGATCGGCATCGGGGCCCTCCATGCGCTGGCCGATCGGCGCGTTCTCCTCCGGCCGGCCGCGATGATGGGCGATGTGCTTCTGGTGTTCTTCGTCGTTGTAGTAGGAGCGGTTGTTAGCGACCACCAGCAGCAGCGGAATCTTCTGGTTGGCTGCCGTCCACAGCGCGTTCGATCCCATCATGAAATCGCCGTCGCCCAGGACCGCGACCGGAATGCGGCCCGGCGCCGTGTCGCGCAGCGCGAGCGCCGCGCCGATCGCCATGCCGGGACCGGAACCGACGCCGCCGCCGCCGTTCGAGCCGAGAAAGTCGAGCGGCCCTTCGATGAAGTTGGCGTTGGGCGGCCAGCCGAGCGAGCGCGACAGGATGCTGACCGGCTCGCCCTGCACGACCGCGCCGAACACGCGCGCCAGATCGTTGATGTTGACCGGGCCGGACCTGGCGTCGGGTTCGGGAATTTTCGGCAGGGGACGCGGGGCGGGCTTCGGCTTCCTCGCCACCCCGGCCCGCGCCAGCCCTTCGAGCAGGCTGTCGACCGCCGTTTCCGGCACCGTCGCCATCCATACGTCGACGGCGGGCATGATTTCGTAATCCATACTCCAGCCGTTATGGATGCGGTAATCGTTGCTGACGTTGATCACCACGGGGCCCTTGCCCGAACCGGGCGGGAAAGCCTGCTGTATGGTGCCGGCCGGATCGACCCAGTCGAGGCTGAGCACGACGTCGGCCTTCTTCACCAGTTCGACCAGCGAGGGGCGCAGCTTCCAGCCGGTTTCCCCGGCATAAAGCGGGTGCGATGTCGGGAAGCTCGCCGCGTCTTTCAGGCTGGTGAGCACGCGCGCCCCGATCCATTCGGCCAGTTCCACGCGCTTGTCCCAGCCCGCCTGCAAGCGCGTCACGCGCCCCGACAGGATCAGCGGGTTCTTCGCCCCGGCGAGCGCGGCCACCGCCTGATCGACGGCGCTGCGCGGGGGTTCGTTGTCTGCGGCGGGCTGGTAGCGCGAAACGTCTTCGAGCTTCGGCCACTCCTCCATTTCCATTTCCTGGATCGCCGCGTCGAGGTTGATGTAACAGGGCCCCTGCGGACGGGCGCGCGCGATGGCGAAGGCGCGGCGGATCGATTCGACCGCGGCCGCGGGCGAGCCCGGCTGGTCATCCCACTTGGTATAGCCGCGCACCAGCGCCCCCTGATCGGCGCAGGTATGGATCCAGTCGATCCACGGCCGGCGTTTCATGGCGTCGACCGGCCCGGTGGCGCCGAGCAGGACGACCGGCATCCGGTTGCACCAGGCGTTGAACACGGCCATGCTGGCGTGCATCAGGCCGACGTTGGAATGAACGATGGCTGCGATCGGCTTGCCGGTCACCGTCGCCCAGCCGTGGGCCATGGCGACGGCGTGTTCTTCATGCATGCAGACGATCATCTGCGGCGTCTTGTTGCCGAGGAAATTGACCAGGCTGTCGTGCAGGCCGCGATAGCTGGCGCCGGGGTTGAGGCAGACGTAGGGCACGTTTTGTTCCCGAAGCGCCTGGGCGATCACGTCGGATCCCCAGATCTTGTTTGCGTTCCTGGGTTCGGGGCCGTGATCGGGCATGTTTTCTCCGTGCGCGAGTGTTCAAAGCGGTTGTATATGACGATCATAATGTATTACTAAAAAACGAGTCCACCTTTCGGACCGGCGCAGCAACCACCACCGGCATTTTTTCAGACAGGCCCCCGATGCCCAAGGACGCCCACGCGAGCCTCGCGACCGAACTCGATAGTCCCGACGAGGAAGGCTTCCGCGCCATAGGCCAGCCGATCCGGCGCAAGGAAGACGAGCGGCTGCTTACCGGCAAGGGCCGGTTCTCCGACGATTTCTCGCTGCCCGGCCAGACTTACGCGGTGATGGCGCGCTCGCCCTACCCGCACGCGCGCATTGTCGCCATCCACAAGGACAGCGTCGCCGGGATGCCCGGCGTGCTCGGCGTATTCACCGGCAGGGACGTGATCGCGGAAAACATCGGCGCCATTCCGCACGAACCGCTGCCGTCGACCAAGTACGACATGAAGCTGCTGGCGCCCGACGGCACGCGCAACGCGTTCGTCGGACCGCATTACCTGCTGCCCGCCGACCGCGCGCGCCACGTCGGCGAAGCCGTCGCCATGATCGTCGCCGAAACGCGCGACCAGGCCGAGGATGCGGCGGAGGCGCTGCGGATCGATTACGAAGAACTGCCCTT